>NZ_JAEPKU010000024.1 GCF_016652235.1 Dysgonomonas sp. Marseille-P4677 | reverse complement strand
ATTTAATCCTTTCGTATATCTATTAAGTACAAAAGAGAAATAGATTAATAACATATAAAACTTACAGTTATGAAAAACTTAACTAATCTAAATTCCGCAGAATGGTGTGATATTATTTTTGAAGGTAAAAATAAATCATATGGTGCATTTGAATTGCGTCAATCTTCTTCCAAGAGACATATCGTTGCTTTCGGTGTAGTGGTTTTGTTTGCCGCAGTAGTTTCTGCCATGCCGGCTATTATTAGCACGATCAATGCTGCTACCTCAAAAGGTCACACTGCCGGTATTGATGAAACCTATGTAACATCGGTAATAGAAGTAGACAACAAATTACCAGAACCTGAAATAGCAAAACCCGAAATCCCCGAGCCACCTAAATTTGTAAAAATGACAAAATTTGTTCCACCAACAATTGTAAAAAATGAGGATGCTCCCGATGAAACGGAAATGGTAAATATGAGTGACGTAACTGAAGGCAAAGAGGCAATTGGTGCTTTTGATGTAAAGGATGGATCGACAGACAAGGATGCAATACGTAAAGAGTTTGAAACAGACGTTATAGGTGATGGTAAAGGTGGAGCTGCACCGAAGGAACCTGAAATATTTGTAAGTGCGCAGTTTATGCCTCAATATCCAGGTGGAGAAAAAGAAATGTATAAATATATATACGATCAAATTAAATACCCGATAGTAGATCAGGAAATGGGAATACAAGGAAAAGTCACAGTAAGATTTGTTGTAAGCAAAACCGGGGAAATCACAGATATCCAATTATTGAAAGGCATAAGCCCGACTTGTGACAAAGAAGCAATAAGAGTTTTAAAGAGTATGCCAAGATGGATACCGGGTAAAAATAATGGAATCGCGGTTCCTGTTTACTTCACAATGCCAATCGTATTTAAATTAAACTAAAAAAACCTTCGAAGAAGGTATCTCAACTAAACTACTCTATTTTTGAATTGAATAAAGCATCTCAAGGTAAGAGATGCTTTATTCTTATATTCTATTTCTTCATAGATAATTGTACTCTCTTGCGTGCTGTATCCACAGAGAGAACTCTCACTTCTACATGTTGGTGAAGCGATACCACTTCAGTAGGATCGGAAACAAAACGATCGGCAATTTCGGAAATATGTACAAGCCCATTTTCTTTTATCCCGACATCAACAAAGCAACCAAAGTTAGTTATATTAGTCACAATACCCGGAAGCACCATTCCTTCACGCAGATCGTCGATAGTCCTTATATTAGGATCAAATTCGAACATTTTGATTCCCTTTCGCGGATCTCGTCCGGGTTTATCAAGTTCATCCATTATATCGTTTAGCGTTGGCAACCCAACAGTATCCGTAATATATTTTTTTAAATCAAGCGTTTTTTTTAATTCTTTATTCTGTATTAATTCTGCCACTGTACACTTCAAATCTCTAGCCATTTTCTCTACAACATAATAGCTTTCGGGATGAACGGCCGAATTATCTAAAGGATTCTCGGCTTCAGCTATACGCAAAAATCCGGCACATTGCTCGAATGCCTTTTCCCCCATACGAGCTACTTTCATCAATTCTTTTCGTGACTTGAAAGCTCCATGCGCCGCACGATAATCAACAATATTTTGAGCTAATACAGGCCCTAAACCCGACACATATGTCAGCAAATGTTTGCTGGCTGTATTTACGTTTACACCCACAAGATTCACACAACTTTCCACCGTTAAATCAAGAGAATTTTTCAATTTTGTCTGATCTACATCGTGCTGATATTGGCCTACACCAATCGATTTTGGATCTATCTTTACTAATTCGGCCAGTGGGTCCATCAGGCGACGGCCAATAGAAACGGCACCTCTTACTGTTACGTCATAATCGGGAAATTCTTCGCGGGCAGTTTTCGATGCAGAATAAATAGATGCACCATTCTCACTGACGACAAACACTTTTACTTCTTTTTCGTATCGAAGATTAGTTATAAATCGTTCCGTTTCACGGCTTGCAGTTCCATTACCTATGGCAATTGCCGCTATATTATAGGTCGATACCATTTTCACAACTTTATTCCCAGCCTTCGATGTTTCATTTTGTGGAGGATGCGGATATATCGTCTCGTTATGGAGTAGATTCCCTTCTGCATCAAGACATACCAACTTACAACCTGTACGATAACCGGGATCAATACCTAATACTCTTTGTTGCCCTAATGGAGGAGCAAGCAACAGTTGACGAAGGTTTTCAATAAATACACGAATAGCTTCTTCATCAGCTTTTTGCTTCGAAAGAGCCGAGAACTCCGTTTCTATTGAAGGTTTTAATAACCGCTTGTATGAATCTTCTATCGCATCAGCTACATAGTTTGTAGCTTCGTTATCATTATCACCTTTTAAGAAACGTTTATCTAAACGCTCCAATGCAGCATCTTCATCAGGAGAAATACTTACACGTAAGAATCCTTCCGATTCTCCACGACGTATGGCAAGTATACGATGTGATGATGCTTTACTCAACTTTTCAGAGAAATCGAAATAATCACGGTATTTATCGCCTTCCTCCTCCTTACCCTTTACTACTTTAGAAGTGATCACAGCCTCCCTTTCAAATAGATTACGGATAGAATTACGTGCGTATTCATCTTCGCTTATCCACTCAGCAATAATATCACATGCACCAGCTATAGCACTTTTTACGTCTTTTACATCACCTTTGACAAATCCACCTGCTTTTGCTTCAACATCCATCGGTTGTTGCGCCATAATAATCTTCGCCAAAGGTTCTAGACCTTTCTTACGAGCGATCTCGGCACGTGTTTGGCGCTTGGGCTTATACGGCAAGTATATATCTTCCAATTCAGAGCTATTCCAACAATTCTCTATACGTGTTTTCAGTTCAGGAGTGAGTTTTTCCTGTTCTTCTATCGATTTAAGAATTGTTTCCCGACGCTTAACCAATTCGTTCAGCTTGTCATTTTGTTCTTTTATTGCTCCTATCTGAACTTCATCGAGTGCTCCTGTAACTTCTTTTCGATAACGACTAATAAAAGGTATAGTTGCTCCCGAATCGAGCAATTCTATAGTCTTTTCTATTTGTGTGGCTTTAATATTTAAAGCTGACGAAATTAAGTCTATGATAGTCATAACAAAATCTAAATTTGAAATAATGATATTACATTTATTTTTTAACAATACTTTCTAATGCCTTCCAAAGATTATCCTCCGGTGTTGGAGCAACAACTTCTATCTTCACTTTAGATACAGGATGTATAAAAGATATCTTCCGGGCATGCAAACTAATTCCACCATCAGGATTAGAGCGTTCTGCACCATATTTTAAATCGCCTTTTATAGGACAACCAATTTTCGCTAACTGACAACGGATTTGATGATGACGCCCTGTCTCCAAATCTATTTCAAGTAAATTGTATTTATCGGAGTGAGCTATTAATTTATAATGTAATATAGCTTGTTTAGAATTTGGCTTCTCTTCATCATAAGCATAAGATTTGTTCTGCTTTTCATTTCTGACCAGATAATGCCTCAGTGTTCTTTCGGGTTGCTTAGGCATCTTTTTCACTATTGCCCAATAGGTCTTATCTATCTCCTTATTTTTAAACATATCGTTCAAACGGGGAAGAGCCTTACTTGTCTTTGCAAAGACAACAATCCCGCTTGTTGGCCGGTCGAGACGATGAGTCACACCACAAAAAACATTACCGGGCTTATTATATTTCTCTTTCAGATATTCTTTTACAATTTCCGAAAGCGGCTTATCTCCAGTTTTATCTCCTTGTACGATTTCAGAGACGGTTTTATTGACTATAATGATATGATTATCTTCGTAGAGTACTGTCATTATATGATTTAAATTTGCTACAAAGAAAAGCCTTTCAATTTAAAATTGAAAGGCTTTCAGTTATAATGTTTAATATATATTGTGTTAAGTTTTTTATTTACGCCATTTCACATTTTTCATATCACCTGTTTCCATAAGAGCCTCATGAAAAGCAAATGCATCATATAAATTAACCGGTGTCTGTCCTTGCTCTCCACGTTCTAAATATTCTCTAAGCAATGGACGATAATCAGGATGTACACAGTTTTCGATTATCAGCTCGGCACGTTCTCTTGGCGATTTGCCCCGCAAGTCAGCAATACCATACTCTGAAATAATAATCTTAACCGAATGCTCACTATGATCCATGTGAGAAACCATTGGAACAAAGGCACTAATCTTTCCTCCTTTAGCAACGGAAGGTGTAACAAAAATAGACACATAAGCTCCTCGGGTAAAATCACCCGAACCTCCTACACCATTCATCATCTTGTTTCCGGTAACGTGCGTAGAATTGATATTTCCAAAAATATCAGCCTCTAAAGCAGTATTGATAGCAATAACTCCTAAACGACGAACAATCTCAGGATTATTAGAATATTCTGATGGACGTAAAACTATCCTTTCCTTGAAGAAATCCAGGTTCTGATATATTTTTTCGATACAAGGGTTACTTACAGTTAATGAACAACCACTCGCAAATTTTATTCGTCCGGTTTCCATTAAGCCAATAACCGCATCTTGGATAACCTCGGTATAAACTTCAAAATCAGGTATATCCTTACTCTCCCCCATTGAAGCAAGTACTGCATTTGCTATATTACCTACTCCCGATTGTACCGGTAAGAAAGATTTAGGCATGCGGCCTTCAGCCATTTCATTTACAAAGAAGTTTGCTACATTGTCTCCAATTTTAGCAGTAATTTCATCTACCGGCGCAAAGCAACCACCTTCATTTGGAGTATTACCTTCAACTACAACTATTTTAGAGGGGTCAACTTTTATATGATCTAAACCTACGCGATCCCGTACAGTCTTGATACCTATTTCATCTCGATATGGAGGATCTTGTAACTCTGAAAGATCATGCATTCCTCTCATACCTTTTGGATTCCAGCTATTTAGTTCTACAATTACAATTTTAGCAAGACGCGCTACTGTAGGAGAAATCCCCACTCCACATGTTGGAACTATTTCACCGTTTTCGGTCACATCACAAGCTTCAATTATAGCTACATCTACAGGCCCCATAAAACCATAACGTATATCTTGGGCCAAGGTAGAAAGGTGCAAATCAAAATACTTTACTTCTCCACTGTTGATAGCATTTCGCAAATCCTTATTAGTCTGGTAAGGCGTGCGGAATTTAATAGCTTGTGCTCTGGATAATTGTCCGTCGATAGAGTCGCCGGTTGATGCTCCTGTGAACATCCCGATTTTGAAAGGATTGCCTTTAGCATGTTCTGCTTCTGCTCGCTTAGCGAGAGCTACTGGCACTACTTTGGGACATCCAGCATGCGTAAATCCGCTAAATCCCACATTGTCATCATTGTTGATAAGTGCGGCTGCCTCTTCAGCAGTCATAATTTTTAAAGCCATTGTTTCTAAAAAAAATATGATTTATATAAGTATTAAGTTTTTTTTCACACCTTGCGCTTTCGCGCTGCAAAAGTACAAAATAAAAACCTGAACTACGATTTAAAAACAGTAAAAGTTTTTGTCAGTATAAAAGTGTAATATATAAATCATGTTGGGATAAAATAAAAACAGAGGTCGTCTTCTAAATCCCAAAGGTTAATTTAATCTGTTTTTTCAGATTTATGTGAAGTAAAACTCCAATTACATACCTTGGAGAAATCTACATAAAGCTTTTATGGCTAAGGCGCGGTGACTTATCTCATTTTTTACATCCATCCCCAGTTCAGCAAATGTTTCGGCATATCCATCCGGCATAAATACTGGATCGTAACCAAAACCAGCACTCCCTTTTTCCTCTGATATAATAACACCATTAATCTGTCCCTCGAAGATGTATTCTTTCCCATTAAGGATAAGTGCAATAACAGTTCTGAAATGAGCTTTCCTATTTTCAACGCCCTCCATATTCGCCAAGAGCTTCTTCATATTCGCTTTAGCGTCATGCCCATCACCGGCATAACGAGCTGAGTAAACTCCGGGTGCACCATCTAAAGCTTCTACTTCCAAACCTGTATCATCGCCAAAGCAATCATAACCATATTTTTCTTTTACATAGCGGGCCTTGATTAAGGCGTTCTCTTGCAAGGTTACTCCCGGTTCGGCTATATCTTCATCGCAGCCAATATCTTTAAGACTAAGAATTTCGAAGTTATCTTTAACTACAATCCTTACTTCCTCTAACTTATGTGCATTATTAGTAGCGAAAACAAGTTTATTTTTCATTACTTCTTTGTTATGGAGTTATATGTTTCCAAGGCTTTTTCCAGTACGTTAAGAGCGTTCCCCAGATCATCTTTATTGAGTACATAGGCTATACGTACTTCATTTTTCCCTAATCCAGGTATTGTATAAAATCCGGACGCTGGAGCCATAAATACGGTTTGTCCCTCATATTCAAAGTCTGAAAGACACCACTCACAGAATTTATCAGCATCGTCGACAGGAAGACGGGCCACTGTATAAAAAGCACCCATCGGAATAGGTGAATATACTCCCGGTATCCGATTTAAACGGTCGATAAGAAATTTACGGCGCTCTACATATTCATCGTAGGTATCCTGTAAATAGTCTTCACTTGCGTCTAAAGAAGCTTCTGCTACAATCTGCCCTATAAGAGGTGGGCTTAACCGTGCTTGGCAGAACTTCATCAGGGTTTTACGCAGTTCTTTATTTTTTGTTATCAATGCTCCAATACGAATGCCGCATTCACTATAACGCTTCGATACCGAATCTATCAACACCACATTATCTTCGATTCCTACTAAATGACATGCTGAAATATAAGGAGAACCAGTATATATAAATTCACGATAAACCTCATCCGAGAATAGGTATAAATCGTGTTTTTGAACCAAATGCTTAATCTGATTCATTTCGGCACGTGAATATAAATAACCTGTAGGATTATTTGGATTACAAATCATAATACCTTTAGTACGTTCATTTATCAGTTCTTCGAATTTCTCAATAGGAGGAAGGGAAAAACCCTCTTCTATTGAAGATGGAACTGCACGAATAATGGCTCCTGCCGATACTGCAAAGGCCATATAATTTGCATAGGCAGGTTCAGGAACTATAATTTCATCACCCGGATTTAAACAAGCAAGAAAGGCAAATAAAACCGCTTCTGATCCGCCAGTAGTAATTATAATATCATCTGCCGATACGTTTATTTTATACTTGGCATAATAACCCACGAGCTTTTCGCGATAAGAACGATATCCATCGCTAGGACTATACTCTAATATGGTGCGATCCATATTACGGATAGCATCCAAGCCTTCTTGCGGAGTGGGCAAATCGGGCTGCCCTATGTTTAAATGATATACCTTGAGGCCCCGAGCTTTAGCTGAGTCTGATAATGGAGCCAGTTTCCTGATAGGAGAACTTGGCATCTCTACTCCTCGTTGTGAAATATGTGGCATAATGCTATTAAAATATATACTTATTTGTCAATAAGGCGCAAATATACAAATTTTAGTTATGCCACAACACTGAATTTGAAGACATAAAGTAGAAAAATTCTATCAAACTTTCTTTAACAAAAAAAATAAGTATATTTACAAAATCGCAATCGATTATAGACTACCAAATAATTTAACTATGACATTAATATCACACAAACCTTTTAAACGCCCGTTCGATACAAACTTTGTAGAAAAATTACACACTGAACTATCAAAAGAAATCCCCGATCTGGAAATAGTATGGAAATATGGGCGAGAAGAAGTATTTACACCAAAATATGCAAATAATGCAAAAATTATTTATCAAGGTAAAGCATTATATGTACATCATCGCAACGGAAATGGGATATTGAATATTAACAGGGTAAGAGAAAAAAAACAGGCCGTCTTAAATATTGCAAAAAGAGTTAATCTGGTTTCTGAAGCACCTAGCTTCATGATACCTTCATTTTGCATGTTCCTCTATTTTGTTATTTTCTTTTCCTTCCTCATCAATTATTTCGTAGATTCTTATGAAGACTACTGGTATCTACCGTTCATCTGTCTTATAATTCTTATTTCTGGAATATCTTTTTCTTATCAAGCTGTCAAAAAACGCCTTAGTGAAACAAAAATAGCAATAGGATATATTATATCTTGTATTGGCATAGGTTTATTGGCTCCTATCTCTTTACTTATATTACCTTTTATGATAGCTATAAGGAGAAATGAACTATATAAATTAACCCACTAAGTCAGAAACAAAATTAACTCACTCAAATCTTATTACATTTTGACTTTTTATTTATTTCCATAGAAAAATAATAATTTGTAAAAACCTTTTAGAGTAAACTAGCCTGAGTACACTACTTTAAAACTTCAGATTCAACTTTAACTATTAAATAAGAAAAAACCTGTCTATAAATTGACAACTTCTTCTTATCTTTGTCTCGCTTTGTTCCGCGATCGAATAAAAACGACCGGATTAAAAGGGAATCAGGTGAAAATCCTGAACAGACCCGCTGCTGTAAACTCATAAAAGCTTGTATATAGAAAGCCACTGTTAAAAAAAATGGGAAGGCATACAAGAATAGAGTAAGTCAGAAGACCTGCAAAGTAAATATTTTCAGATAGCTTTCGAGGAATAAGGCTTAAGAAACATCCGTAAAAGAATTTCCCCTTTCTTTTCTTTGTTCTTGTCGAAAGTAATTTATTGATTTAAAGTTACTTTTGCAAAAAATGAGAACTTTCTTATTTTCTTTTTCACTATTCTGTTTATTTGTTTGTACGACAAAGGGCCAAACTGTCGATAGCATCAAGACTCAAAAACTATCGGAAGTAGAGGTTTCTGCTCATATAAAGCCCTCAACGTCACGTTCGACTACACCGTTACAGGTGATATCTGCAGAATCTATTATAGACCAAGGACTCCAATCCATATCAGATGTCGTACGTCGCTTTAATGGTATTGTACTGAAAGATTACGGGGGTGTCGGCGGACTGAAAACGATCGCTATACGTGGTATGGGTGCCGAACATACGGCTATTAGCTATGATGGTATAATGGTAACAAATACGCAGTCGGGACAGGTCGATATAGGTCGTTTTGCTTTAGATAACATATCATCCATTTCTCTTAATATAGGACAAGCAGATAATATATTCCAAACAGCTAAAGCATTTGCATCGGTTGGTGTTTTGAATCTTCAAACTGTAACACCCAAGCTCAGTGGCAAAAAGGATGAAGGAAAAATACGTATAAAAACAGGCTCTTTCGGCTTATTTAATCCGGCTTTAGAATATGCGCACCGACTTAATAAAAAATCAATAATATCGATTAATGGAAGTTGGCAACGAGTCGATGGACAATATCCTTTTGAAATGATAAATGGAAAAAGACCATTCAAGAGTAAAAGGAATAACAGCGACGTAAATATTTACCGAATAGAAACGAATCTTTATAACAAGTTAGGAAAAGCAGGTAATCTGGATATAAAGATCTACTATTTCGACTCGGAAAGAGGGCTTCCCGGTGCTATTGATTTTCAGAATGATTATAGAGTTGAGCGACTTTGGGAGAAAAATTTCTTCACGCAAATAGCATATAATAAATATTTTAACAAACAATTCAAATTTAAATCTCAAGCCAAGTATGATTATAACTATACACGCTATAGAGATATATATGATGCCTATGAAAATGGGGCAAGAGTGGACAGATACAAACAACAAGAGGTTTATTGGTCAAACTCTATTTTGTATACTCTAAACAATAACTTATCATTATCACTTGCCGAAGACCTGTCCTATAATAAATTGAAAGATGAGACTACCAAGTTTGGAGGCAATATGTCGGAACCTGAAAGATATAATTCGCTTACGGCTTTAGCCACACAATATAAAACGTCCCGAATAACAGTCAATACGAGCCTACTTGGAACGTATATTACAGAAAAAATAAAGAAATCAGAAAAAGACAATACATACAAAAAGCTATCGCCAACAGTTAGTCTGTCTTTTGTTCCGTTTTCAGCATACAATCAACTAAGAATAAGAGCATCTTATAAGGACATATTCAGAATACCGACTTTCACGGAAGCGTTTTATACACGATCTCTGTCTATAATAAAACCCGAATCGGCTAGGCAATTCAATGGCGGTATTACTTGGATAGGTAGCCTTTCCGGAACTAAATCTAATTACATCAGCTTATCTATAGATGGATACTATAATAAAGTAAAAGATAAAATAGTAATCCAACCTTCTACATTTTATGCATACACAACGAATCTGGGTGAAGTTGAGATTTCGGGTATAGATGCTAAGCTAGCGGCCGGATTAGATATTTCAAATAATATGAATATAGATATATCCGGTTCATACAGCTATATGAAAGCAATAGATGTAACCGATCCGAAGGAAGACAGTTATAAAAATCAATTAATATATACGCCCGAACATTCGGGAGCTATATCTGCTGTTTTTAAAAATCCATGGGTTAATTTCTCATATTCTGTTCTCATCACAGGGGAAAGGTATTTCTGGCATCAAAATATCCCAACATATAAATTAAAGAGTTATTCGGAACATAGTATAAGCATAAACCGACAAGTGAATATAAACAAAAATAAAGATATATTGCTTCAGGCAGGGATTTCAAACCTTTGGAACGAACAATACGAGGTCATGAAGTATTATCCTATGCCGGGACGCTCTTTTAATATTTCTGCAAATTTAAAATTCTAATTATTCTATTTATTTCATTTATTATAACGATATGAAAAATATTTTATTAAAAGGCTTATTCCTTTCCTTATTAGTATGCGCTTTTATAGCATGTGATTCTGACAATGACTCTCCATGGACGGAACCAGAGATCACAACTTCAGGGGTATATGTGTTAAACTCTGGAAGTTCTGGACTTAAAGTCGGAGGATCATTAACTTACTACGATTACAAAACAGGTTCTGTCACCAAAGATATATTTACTAATAAGAATGGTATTGAACTTGGAAATGGAGCACAAGACATGGTAATTTACGGATCAAAGATGTACATCTCCGTAACTAAATCGAATTGTATATATGTAACGGATAAAACCGGTAAATTACTAAAAAACAACGAAGGTAAGGATGCTATTATCAAACCTATGAACAACAGCAATCAGCCCCAACAACCTCGTTCTGTTATAGCTCATGCTGGCTATGTGTATGTAAGCACATACGATGGAGACATCGTTCGCATCGATACTACAGCTATCAACATTGACAAGAAAACAGCAACCGGGGGAACATATCCGGAGGAAATGACCATTGTTAATAATAAACTATATACTGTCATATCAGACTATCTGGGAACTGGTATAGGAAAGGTGCTATCAGTTATAAACCTAAGTTCTTTCAGTAAAGATTCCGACATTGCTGTAGCTTTAAATCCGACCAAAATAAAAAGTGACAAAAATGGCAATATATATATCATATCAAATGGTAACTATGTAGACGTTCCTTCCTCACTTCAAAAAATAGCCGCCGGTAGTAATATAGTAACAACAATAGGCACTGATGCTGCAACCAATATGGAAATTGCGGGGGACAAATTATTATTGATGAAAGAGGTGTACAATAGCGAAACAAAAAAGAGTACGACTGCTCTGTCTTATTACGATATCAAAGAAAATAAGATTGTAAACAAATCATTTGTAGAAGAAGGTAAGGCCGATTTGACCAACACATATAATATAACAGTAGATCCTTTGACTAATAATATTTACATGGCTACTTCTGATTATAAAAACGAAGGTAATATGCATATTTTTAATGGAAATGGAGGATATGTTAAATCATTTAAGACCGGAGGAATTAATCCAATGGGAGCATACTTTATAACAGGTGCGAAATAACAGAGAAAATGAAATTCAGCAATATATCTCTACTCATATTCTTTATCTTTATTCTGGCAGCCTGCAATAACCGTAGGCCTGCCGGAGAAAGCAACATTTCGGTAGATTCCGAATATAAGATACACTATGCCAAAGGATTTCAGGTAAAAAAGTATGAGCATTACACAATCATTTCTGTTCGTGATCCTTGGGATACCACACGTATGCTACAAACATACATATTGGTAGATAAGACAAAAGATTTACCACTCAACTTACCAAAGGGCACGATAGTAAAAGTGCCATTAAATAGTGTAGCCACTTATTCTACAATTCATTGTTCTATATTGAATGAACTAGATGCCGTAGATCTCATAAAAGGTGTATGTGAACCTCAATATATCAAACTATCCAATATACAAAATGGAATAAAGAATGGTGAAATAATTGATTTGGGTATGGCGAGTAAACCAGACACGGAAAAACTTATAATGCTTAGCCCTGACGCCATCTTCGCCACTCCGATACAAGGTTGGACATATGGTAGTATTGAGAAAACAGGAATCCCGATTCTGGAAACGATAGACTATACAGAATCGCATCCTTTGGGCAGAGCTGAATGGATACGCTTCTACTCTCTTTTCATAGGAAAAGAACATCTCGCCGATTCGCTTTTTGCCGTTACAGAAAAAAGTTACAACAATATTAAAGAAGCCGTAGCTAAAATAAATGTACGTCCATCAGTATTTACAGATATGCGTTATCAGGGAAAATGGAATATGCCCGGAGGTAAAAGCTTCATGGCAAATATGTTGACCGATGCAGGAGCATCATATCCTTGGTCTGATAATAACGCTTCTTCCTATATGCCTCTGACCTTCGAAACAGTACTGGATAAAGCTGGAGATGCGGACTTTTGGATTATTAAATACAATTGGCCCGAAGATATGACATACAAAGCTTTAGAAAAGGAATACAAACCATATTCATACTTTAAAGCCTTTAAGGAAAAGAATATTTATGGATGTAACACGGCATACTCAAGCTATTATGAAGATTTACCCATCCATCCGGATTATATATTAAAAGACATGGCTTACATATTCCATCCTGAGTTATACCCGGAATATGTTCCTAAATATTACAAAAAGATTGGCGAGTAAATGTTGTATATAGGTTTCCAAGAAAAGGCTCTAGATGAATTGTTCACTAGAGCCTTTTCAATTTATAGATTAGTAGCAATGAACTATATCGATCACATCTGACCTTGACATTGCACCCGGATTAATACCTAATTCACCTTCAGGTACAGGTAGGCTATACTTCTCAAAATATTCTTTCCAGCCATCTGTTATATCACCTGTTATGGGGGACTTAAAGGTCATTATATTCAAAGGAAATATAGGAATACCTTCATTAGCCTTAAGAAAGATTTCATAC
Organism: Dysgonomonas sp. Marseille-P4677; assembly: GCF_016652235.1. Classification (GTDB taxonomy): domain Bacteria; phylum Bacteroidota; class Bacteroidia; order Bacteroidales; family Dysgonomonadaceae; genus Dysgonomonas. The sequence goes on along the minus strand of NZ_JAEPKU010000024.1, from coordinate 26,334 downwards.
AACAATTCTGAACAGTAATATTTATCATTTCCCATCACAAAGCCATCGTCATAGTCTTTCCCGACTAAAGCCAAGCCCTCGTCTATAGCCTTAGGAATACAATGTCGGTATTCTTCTTTCAATCGGCCAACCACAGATCTTGGAAAACAATTCTGTCCTTTCTTTGTAGGATAAAGATATTCAGTTAGTGGAGTGACTGTCACCTTTGGGTGGGTAGCTTCTATTATAAAGACACTATCTTGATTGTCTATGTAAACAATACCAACATGTGTAAACGAATAATCACCGATACTCGTTGTTACAGCCTTAATCATATTATCAGCTTTCCCCGTACAACTTTCCTGGAAAATCAAATCTCCTTTTTGGAGTTTGAAGTCTTGCGCGTACGAAAACAAGCAGTACAGAAAGTTGATGAGTAAAAGTAAATTCTTCATCTGAATATATTTATTTAAAAGTATAACTAATACCACCCATCAGCCAAAATCCGGCCTGAGGAATATTTGCTAAGTCGTAATACTTGTTATTTACTATATTGTTCAAATCGAGATTGAGCAACACATCTCTATATTTATAACTAAGACGCAGATCAAGTCTGTTTACCGTAGAATAAGGTGTCCGCTCGCCAGTTTTTACTCCATCGAGATACTTTTCAAAAGCTCCCATTCGTTTTTGCAGACGATAGTTCCAGTCGGCTGACAAATCGTTTATGATACGATGATGCAAGTGTAGCGTGAACTTATCTCGTAAGTAATTGAGGGCATTTTTCGATAATAATTCTCCTGCATTGCTTGATTGATGTAAACGTACATAATCTGCTGATAATAAAGCTTTGTCTCCCAATACAGGCAGCAATTCTCCTATTCGTAACTGCGCACCGACCTCTACGCCTTGTGTATTCAACCTTGTAAGGTTCCATGCCATATATGGATCATTGGGACCCGCACCAGGTTCTTTTACCCAGTCTATCATATTGCGTCCCCAAAGCAGATAGCCCGTAACATGGGCACTAAATAGTCTGTGTCTATATTTGAAAGTCATATCCACTGACTCCGACCGTTCAGCATCAAGGTCTGCCTTACCTTGATGAATAGGCCCATCATATGACAGGTCGGTAAAAGTAGGCATGCGGGTAGCTTTACTCCATGATGAAGCAACCGTTACATTATCCGAAGGACGATAACAAACACTAGCCGAAGGATAGAAACGATTTTCGGAATCGCGTAAAGTATTATGATTGAGTAAAACTCCTGCTGATAGTACAACCTTACTAATAGAGACTGTATGCTCTAAAGATACAGACATATTAGTGCGGTCATCATACTTTGTGTATTTTCGATGCGGTTCTACCATTAGTTTACCCAGATTGGAACTCATTATATCCTCGCGGCGAAGCTCTCCACCAAGGCTGGTATTTCCAAGTCGGGATTTGTAAGAGAGAATAAGATTAGCCCCGTAAGTATCGTTTCGATGATAGTTTCTATACTCAGGGCTATCTTTGGTTAGATCGTACTGGTCATGGTGACGATACCAGTAAACGATAGGAATTACTTTGAGTTGAGAACCGAACTCACCTTTGAGTGTTCCCATATAAGTACTTGTTCGTTCGTACTGATTAGGATACTTTGCCGAATAAAAAGTATTCGCTCCATATTCTTTGTCGTTGTAGCCAAGTTGCAAATCTATTCTCGATTCATCTCTCAGTTGCAAACGTGTTTGCCAAAGCATATTATAAATATCATATTCGCTGTTGTCGATATATCCTGCCGACGAATTGCTACCGACCGATAAAGTATTGATTGTTGCGCCTATCTTAGTCGCTCCACGTACCTCGATACCTCGCAGCTTGTGCATTCCCGATTGCACTTTGGCATAGGCCTTATAGTTGGTATTCTTTTTAGTAATAATGTTGATTCCTCCCGAAAAAGCACCTGAGCCATATATAAGAGCTGAAGGTCCTTGAATGATTTCAATACGTTCGATGTCGGAAAGGTTGATAGGAAAGTCGAGACTGTAGTGTCCTGTTTGTGGGTTGGTAAGATTGACTCCATTGAGTAGTACGGCACTTTGATCAAATGATCCGCCACGGATCGATATGTCGGCTTGTACGCCATGACCTCCTCTTTGTACTACGTCTATGCCGGCTACATAGTTGAGAAGATCCTGGATACTCTGGACGGGGGCCTGCGCAATTTGCTCTTTAGAAATTACTGTAACCAGCTTTGCAACTTGATTAATCGGAGTTTCTATCCGCGAGGCCGTTACCATCACTTCATCCAGTTCTTTCTCCATTACCTTTTGCTGCTCCTCGCCATTAGTCGAAGTCTGAGCTGAAACTGTAGATACAGTAAGAAATGCAATAGCACAACCTCTGACGACTCCGATGTTTACGACTCTGCGCATGCTGTTGAATGCACTATAAGCCTTCCTAGCAAATCGCTTGAAACGATAAGCTCGTTGTTCTTCAAAATGTTTACGATTCATTTTTTTAGAATTTGTTAATAAAAATAAAAATTATCGCCGTAAAAGTACATATTATAGGTAGAGTATGCCAATAAAATAAATAAAAAAAGCATGAATCTCTAATAGATTCATGCTCTAATACATCTATATAACCTTTTATCTTGTTCTGCTTTCTATAAATTCCTTACGAGTAATAATCCTTATCGGAACATATGTTGAATCTTTATTTCCCGATTTATCCATACAGGCTACAAGTAATTTATGATTTTCGGTTCTTCTTATCAATGTATCATTTCTCTGATTTCCGTATGCTATCCCTGTCCTTCTGATAGTATCGGGTAATTGGATTAATCTGCTGCGCGAAACATAAATATCTGTTTGCCCGAAAATGGACTGTCCCAACTTTACTATTTTCAAAGCAGAATCCAATTTATTGTTTTTATTATCATTTATATCTTTATAAACGAGTGTATCTCCGGCTTTGAAAGTAGATAATCCACCTTCATCCTTAAAACGTGCAGATATATACATCCACTTCCCTATAATGACCGTATCTACCCGATCTTTAGGATCTATTTTACTTCTAGATATGCTATCGTTAAACTTCAGAGCGCGTCGCTTATTAGTGAGCGGATCCAAATACATGATAGTATCATTCAGATTGATACTTATTTCGGACATAACAGGCAGGTCTTTCTCATCATTTTCAACCTTTGCACATGAAGAAAAGTAGATTGCCGGTATACAAATCAACAATAATATCAGTAAACAGAAATTTCTCATTTTATTTTTTATCCGGTTATGGCTACGAAAATAATACAAAAAGTTGATATAAATGAGAAAGAAAGAATTAAGAAAAAAATATGTATAATTCCAATGATTATGAATTAAATGGTATACGGATAAAAAACTTCACATTTCTACCCTGCTCCGGAATATTCAACCGACGATAAAGACTCATATGATTCAGATAGCGGGTATCAAAGATATTATTCACCTGCATGTTCATATCTATAGCCCATTTACGATTCAGTTTCAGTACCATTCCTGCACTAAAATTAAACAAACTAGTTCCCCGTGTCTTTTCTTCTCCTACAGCAACCCTGTTCTGGTTAGCATACCATTGATGTGAAAAAGATAGCTGATAATAGCTGATTTTTTTATAATATCTTGAATCATCTAAAAATTTTATTTCATTTACCATTGTAAATGGCGGAGTGAATGGTAACGGTTCGTGATTGTCAAGATTCTTGTTCAGTACGAGACTCCCACTTGTAGACAATTCCAGTTTTTCTATCGTACGCCATGAAACTTTATACTCTCCTCCTCCGGACAGAGCCTTTGCCTGTAAATATTTATAAGGTTGACTTTCATACAAATCAATTGGTGAATTTATTACAGGACTCAAGTAGATAAAATTGGTATAATAACTTACAAATGGATTTACATTGAGTGTAAGTTTCTTCGATTTATTGTAATTGACATCAAAATCGAAGGTATATCCATGTTCTGCCTTCAGATCGGGATTCCCTATTTCGTAACGGAAAGCCGCATGATGCAATCCGTTTGCGCCTAATTCGTTAGCAGAGGGAAAACGAAAGCTTTTGCCTATATTCAACTTTAAAGATAATCTGCCTGTTTCCATATCGGGAAGATACTCACCACTAATACTACCTGATATGCTTCCAAAATTACGATTTACATCATAAGCCCGTTGAGCATACCCTTGCACTATCGGGGATGAATACCCCTCTTCCAGCAAATGCTGGGCTAGAGCATCATCATAGTATCCTGTTATATCTATATGTCCGATATCGTATCTTATGCCGCCTTCAAATTTTAATTTTCGGGAAGCTTCATAGATGTTAACAAACGACACCCCTCCTGTAACCTGATTATAGCGAGGTAAAAAATACTCGAATCCACCAACCCTATTCTGTTGATATTCCGCGCTCATTCCTATTATTTTTTTCCAAGATTTTCTTTCATCTAGATATAAGCGTGCATTGGTAGAATAAGTTTGTAGTTTAAAATCGACAGCTAAATCATCGTCAATCAAAGGCTCAGGTTGTCCTTCGTAATGCTCATGGAAATGCTCGAATTCACGACGGTGGTTGTTTTGATAACCTGTATTAACTAATAATCTTACCCTTGAGTTTTTCCACTCTGTATTATTTGTTATACTAAAATGATTAGATATTGAATAAGGCAGCCCTATATTACGGTGCGAAGTGTCTGCTATATCGTGGTCGTGGTGATGATCATGATCATGATCTATATCTTCATGATCGTGATCGTGGTCATGGTCATGGTCTGCCTCCTCGTGATCATGATCATGTCCCAATTCAAACAAACCATTCTTCTGATGATTATTACTTACAGTAAGATACGTAGTTATATGCTTATTACGATATCCAACCACACCCGATAAGCTCTGTTCCCGACCCGCCGTATTTTGTAGACGTTTATCAGACAAAAGAATGTCTTCTCCATCGTAAGTAAACTTATCAGCGGGAACTCTATAATCTCCATATTCCTGATATTTATATGAACCTCGTACATACCAATTACCCTTATGCCAAGCGGCAGCAAGTGCACCTCCTAATTGTCCGTTGTTAGATGCACCCCATGTAGCAGCCTCACCAGAAAACGCTGAGCTGGGATTATACCCTTTATCAAAACCAAAAGGTTCTATTTCTATAGCACTCATAGTACCCGAACCCAGCAATAGAGAAGTAGGCCCTTTATAAACTTTTGCTTTATATACATCAAATTGGTTTATGCTAATACCATGATCAGCACCCCATTGCTGGTTTTGCTGTATAATACCATTATCTACAACAGCTACACGGTTATAACCGAGTCCTCGAACAACAGGTTTTGATATACCCACTCCTATGTTCATAGTTGTTACTCCCGGCAAAACATTTAATAACTTGTTAAAGTCTGCATCAGGTCTGTCAATCGTATTCTTTATAATGGTTACTTCTGCTCTACTTTTTGCATTTACCACTACCTCATCCAACAATATATCGGAGGGCTCCATTCGTATATCTAAAACTAAATCCCTATCCAAAAATACAGATATTGTATCATTCTTATATCCGATATTATTTACTTGCAACACATATTTTTTTCTTGGCAAATGGCATAATTCATAATAACCTATACTATCCGACAATACTCCTATATCAGTACCCAGAATACTAATTGCGGCGTTTTCGACGGTATTCCCATTATATTTATCTGTAACCCTTCCCGATATTTTATTTGTTTGTTGGGCTACTACCTGCATAGTAAAGCATGTAGATAGTAGCAGAAAAGCTAGTTTCCTCATCTTTATATTGAATAATAATTTGTAAGTATATATTAGAATTGTATATCTATTATTGTATAAGTATAGTAATGACGAAAATGCATAAAAACATTTTACTTTATTATCGTATTATCCCAAATAAGATAATCTAAATAAGAGATCTCTCCCTTAAAAGAAAAAAATTGATTAGATAATTTGCCTATAATATAGGGGCTATGTATCTCTCCAATATCTCTATTGTTCAACTGATTTTATTTTCCTTTACATTCGGGACATGTACCCTCCAGCAACACATCTATTGAATTAACAGAAAACCCATCAGGCAGGCTTGTCGGACTTTTCAACTTTGTTTCAAGACATGTTACGCTATCACATTTTACACAATGAAAATGGGCATGATCTCCTTCGGGTAATATTTCACGATTTAGTGCATATTTTACAACTGCATCATGCAAAACGATACGATGTATAATTTTGTACTCCTCTAAAGTCTTTAGGGAACGATAGAACGTAACTCTATCAAATAAGTCGGGTAATGACTGCTTAATCTCATTTTCGGATAACGCTAAATCCTTCTGAAGTAATGCAGTTATTATAAACTTACGACAACCCGTATTCTTCAATTTATGATATTTGAGTATTTCTTCAGCATTCATATGCAACAAAGTTATAAATGAAACATTGATGCAAATGTAATAATATATCAACAAATACAATTATAAAAAGGGACTTTTTTCAAAAAAAATTAATCTTCCAAATAAAAAAGCTACCTTTGCACCGCATTTACAAGGGATAATGGAATGTTGCGAATAATATTCTTGATCCGTATCTTAAAAATGCCAGTTCATCCCAAAAACACTTTTAGTTATAAATTTGTTTTTGTATTGTTACACCTCATAAATTATCTTATGGATGAAGGAGAATATCATACAACTAACAGACCAAACAAAGCTTCTGATCGAAGCTGGTGAAATCTCAGCATTGCGTCTTTACATTGACGAATTAAACATTTCTGATGTAGAAAATCTCATTGACGAACTTCCCGAATATGCCCCGCTATTAATTGATACATTGAGTATAAAAAGAGCCATTAACGTATTTCGAATACTAGATGTACCTACACAAGAACGTATAATAGAAAAATTATCAGTAAAAAAGATATCGGAAATAGTCAACGGATTACCACCCGATGACCGAACAGCATTTTTTGGAGAGCTAAAAGATCAGGAATTACAACTCCGCCTTATTTCAATGCTTTCACCTGCCGACAGAAAGGAAGTATACACACTATTATCATATCCCGAAGATAGTATAGGCAGGTTGATGACTCCCGATTTTCTTGCTATCTCGAAAGATTATACTGTGGAAGAGACTTTGCAATATATACGCAAGAATGGAAAGAATTCAGAAACGATCGATGTTATTTACATCCTCGACGAGAAAGGAATCCTTATAGACGACCTTCGTATAAAAGAATTATTGATTAGCGATCCGCAAACATCTATATCCGATTTGATGGACGGACGGCTCATTTCACTATATGCAACTGATCCAATAGAGGAAGGAATCAAAGTATTTAAAATGAACAATAGAGTTGCCTTACCTGTAATAGACCCTAAAGGCATCTTACTCGGCATTGTAACGATAGATGATATATTATGGGTTGCCGACGAAGAATATTCTGAAGATATGCAACGAATGGGGGGTACATCAGCTTTAGATGAACCCTATTTAGACCTCCCGGTATATAAGCTCATATGGAAACGTGCCGGATGGTTGATTATATTATTCATAGGAGAACTATTGACTGCTTCGGTTATGCAATACTATGAAGAACAATTGGCTCAGGTTATTGTATTAGCACTCTTTCTTCCTCTGATGATTTCCAGTGGAGGTAATAGTGGGTCACAAGCTTCAACTCTCGTCATACAAGCAATGGCGACCGGAGAAGTAAAAATAAAACATTGGTGGCGTGTTTTCCGTCGGGAAGTAATATCTGGCTTTAGCTTAGGTATAATATTGGGAACTATCGGCTTTTTCCGCATTTATATATGGCATCTAATATTCCCAAATCTATATGGGGAACATTGGATCATGGTCGGAACTACCGTATCGTTAGCACTTGTAGGTATAGTATTATGGGGATCATTAATTGGCTCTATGCTCCCATTCATTCTTCGCAGATGTGGTGCTGATCCGGCAACTTCATCAGCTCCGTTTGTAGCAACAATAGTAGACGTTACCGGATTGATGATTTATCTTACTATTGCCAGCTGGATATTCGGCCCGTTACTAAACGGATAATACGAGGTTCAGATAGTTTGAGATTTCAATACGATTAAAAATATTATTTTAAGGTCCAACTTTTATCTACATATAATGATTGATGAAGGTTGGATTTTAATTACCCAGCTTCATTATTTCTTCAGCTAAGGCTTCGGCACAGCGTTCACCATCCATTGCTGCAGATACAATTCCTCCGGCATACCCGGCACCTTCCCCACAAGGATACAGACCTTTTATCTCTATATGTTGCATAGTTTCTCTATCGCGCAAAATACGTACAGGTGATGATGTGCGGCTTTCCACTCCCAATAATATAGCATCGTTGGTAAGATAGCCTTTATAACTATTCCCTACCTTCTTAAAGGCTTCTTGCAAGCGACTAGATACAAACTTTGGCATCCATTGGTGCATTGGAGAAGATACAACACCTGGCGAATAAGAAGTATCGGGTAGAGTATCGCTTTGCTTACCATTCACAAAATCATATAATCGTTGAGCCGGAGCTACCTGAGTTTTACCACCATGTATCCAGGCTAATTCTTCTAGGTCTTCTACAAATTTGAGTAAAGACAATTCGTTATACTTTGCATATTCAGCAAAATCTTCAGGATGAATTTCAACGACAACCCCCGAATTAGACCAGCGTGAACCACGATTAGACGGAGACATACCATTGACTACAACTTGCTTTGGCCCACTTGCTGATGGAACAATCGTTCCTCCCGGACACATACAAAAAGAGTATACACCACGCCCTCCGGCTTGTACTACAAAACTATATTCGGCAGCAGGAAGAAATTCTCCCCTCCCCTCTTTGCAATGATATTGTATCTGATCAATAAGATGGGAAGAATGCTCGACACGAAATCCCACAGCAAGACCTTTAGCCTCTATCTTTATTTTCTGATCGTACAACATATAATATACATCACGGGCCGAATGTCCTGTAGCTAAAATAACTTGCCCTAAAAATATTTCCCCTGTATTCGTTTCTATCCCTTTTACTTGATTGTCTTTAATAATCAACTTATCCATCCGCGTTTGGAAATGAACTTCGCCTCCTGACATAATAATCTGAACCCGCATCTTCTCTATGATCCCTGGTAATCTGTCGGTTCCTATATGCGGATGAGCATCTATAAGGATAGAAGGTTCGGCTCCATGCTGACAAAATACATTCAGTATCTTTTCTACACTTCCTCGCTTCTTGCTCCGAGTATACAGTTTACCATCGGAATAAGCTCCTGCACCACCTTCTCCAAAACAATAATTAGACTCTGGATTTACAAGATGTTCCCTATTCATCAGTGCTGTATCTCGTTTACGGTCACGAACATTCTTGCCGCGTTCAATCACAATTGGTCTGATGCCTAATTCGATAAGCCTTAAAGCTGCAAACAATCCAGCTGGTCCTGCTCCAACAATAATAGCTTGCGGACTGTCTTTCACATTTGGATAATACGTACTTGTAAAATCGGGTTCTGTCTGCACTTCGTCTATATACCCCCGTACTTTTAAATTTACATATATATTGCGTTGACGGGCATCAATAGAACGACGAAGAATACGCACCGAATTTATATCTTTTATGGGTATGCCTGACTGAGAGGAAAATATTTTTTTGACTATTTCCATGTCGGACGCCTGCTCTGGCGTAATTCGTAAGTCTAAATCTTTTTGCATGAACTATTATATTTCGGGTGCAAAGTTACATCTTTTAAATTATACCTTATACAATCAATACTATATAAACATAACATCTTATATACAAAAAATAAAGTCGGTCAATAACTTTAATTATTAACCGACATATATATTATTATAAATTCAACGATTAATCCCAAAGATGTTTGCTACTTAAAGCGTATTTTCCTCCACCTGTGAATACTAAAGCCACCGCTGCAAAGAAATATAATCCTTGCAATTCGATAGCCCAACCTCCAACTGCATTCAATGTAAAGATATCTGCAACATGAGCTAACCCAACTGCAACAATCATATTAAATGCAAATATAGCAGAAGCAATGCGAGTTGCATAACCCAGAATTATAAACAAAGGCATTATTAACTCACCCACATATACACCATATGCGACAAAAGATGGTAATCCTGCATCAATAACTGTTTGTTCTATAAATCCCACTCCATATATAAGTTTAGAGATGCCATGCAACAACATCAATACTCCAACACTTAATCGAAGAATAAGCAAGCCTAAATCTATGTTTCTATCTAATACCTTCATACATTTAAAATTATTAAAGTTAAAAGAATAAAACACCCGACTATATAAAATTGTTCCCTTAGCGGTAACTCTATATTTATCCCGGCAATACAAATGGTATGGGAACCATTACTTCCATTGCTGCTGGATTCCCATCTTTCAGACCAGGAATCCATTTAGGCATTTTTTTGACCAGATAAAATGCTTCTTCATCACAATCCCGAAATATACTTTTGTAAAGCATAATCTTCGTTATTTCGCCTTCTTCCGAAACCAGTAATTTAAAGATAACACGCCCCTCTATTTTCATCTGTATGGCTCGTTTAGGATATTTCAGATTATTTTTGAAATAAGCAGCCAAAGCTTCCTGACCTCCCGGAAATTGAGGAGCTTTATTTAGAGAGTCATCTTTTATATCGTTAGAGACATTCTCTATCGATTCTGCGTTTTCTTTTTCAGGCACCTTATCTTGTATATTGGAAGAGCCTATATAGGTATCGTCTGCAGCACCATCTTTTTTCATTTGCTGAGCCTGAGCAATTAATTCATCATTTAAGGTAAAAGAGATTACCAATTTCAGGTTGGCATCAATCGCTTCTTCATCCATCTTGGCCGGACTCCATTTTGGTAAAGCCTTAACCACCCTCATTACCTCATCATCGGCAAGCGGGTCAAAACCTCGAACAATCTCTACATTCTTAACTTCACCATCTTTTTCTATTGTAAATTTCACCTCTACCTCTCCTTCCATTTCTATCTGAGCCAAAATGTAAGGATATCTGATATTACTTTCCAGAAATTTATATAATTCCGAATCTCCTCCAATATATTGAGGAGCGGACATATTCTCTGAGGTTTTTTGCTTTTCAATGAGCTTAGCTGATATACCGCCTTTCGCTGTTATGCCTGATATGCTAGAAATAAAAAGTATAATAGTTAGAATTAAACATTTGTATATCATATTCTTTTAAAATTATAATTCGTTTAATGCACAAAGATTTACAAAATTATATATAACTCCAAATTAAGGAATTTAAGATTTCATAATAATGTTATCTTTGTACAATCTAATATAATAACTAAAAAAAATGTTAATCTTTAAAGCTAGATACATTATAGTATTCATGACAATCCTTTTATCGGGATGTGTTGTTTCTCAGATAAATAACACAGAAACCAAAAGCAATGAAGCTGTAATATTCGGACGTTTGGTCATAACAGGAGAAGAAGAAATAAACTACAGACATATGATAGCCTATTTATATTCCGAAGATGGGAGCCCAATAATGGCTAAACTGGATAAAGATGGTTATTTTTATACTAAAGCGCCTTTAGGCAGGCTTTATTTAGAACGTTTCGATTACATAGTAGGACTTAAATTTTACAGTATATTGGCTGAATATAAATTTGCCAATATTACACAAACAGATGAAGTCTACTATATAGGAGATATTAATGTCAATTGGTCTCCTACAAAAGAATCACAGATTAATAAGATTACTCTAAAAGTAGAAAAACCAATGCGAGAGGTACTTCCGATAACACCTTTAAATATTGAGATAGATAATCACACGATAGGAATGTTAAACAAACAATTTCCTGAAAACAAAAAATCAATTCGCATCAGCGTATTAGAATAATAATTTTATACTATTGATTCTAGAAAGCATTTACTCCTCTTTATAGTTCAAATTATAAACCTTACTATAATTATATATAACGAAAGATTAGCCCATAAAATAACCAAATATAATATCTATATATTCTAAGTAAGACTGTTACTTTTACTACACAAGATAAAATTAACTTTCATCTTGCTACTATTATTTATCACATTATTTTTATAGCTATGCAACTTTTGGGAAGAGTTTCGCATCAATGTAAATAGAGTGTAAAACAAAAAATGGACGAACAGTTATTAATCGCAGGATGCAAACGTGGCGAATCGTGGGCTCGTAAACAATTATACGAGATCCATGCACCTGTCATGATGAGTGTCTGTATGCGATATATTAATAACAAAGAGACCGCTAAGGATATACTTCAAGATGGTTTTATCAAAGTTTTCACAAAAATAAATACATATTCCGAAATAGGATCACTAGGCGGGTGGATGCGTAAGATTTTTGTTACCACAGCTCTTGAATATCTCCGTCAGAGCAATGCACTCAAACTAAGTATAAACATAGAAGATTGTGATGATAAGATTGAGTATATCGACACCTCTGTTGTTGACCGCCTTTCAGCCGAAGAGCTATTATCTTGTATAGGCGAGTTACCTGATGGTTTTCGTACCGTTTTCAATCTTTTTGCCATCGAAGGCTATAGCCACAAAGAAATAGCAGAAATGCTAAACATAAAAGAAAGTACTTCTCGCTCACAATTTGTTAGAGCAAGAAAAACGTTACAAAAAAATGTTGAATCGCTAATAAAGCATAGAAGTGCCGGATATAAATAAAATAAATAATCAACCTGATGATTTCAGCAATCTGATTAGGCAAAAACTGGAAGACCACCGAATGCCTGTCGACACAAATTGCTGGGATAAAATCGAGCTTCATATGAAGCCCGAGAAGAAACGTTCTGTTTGGTGGATAGGGGGCTCTGTGGCTGCGATAGCTGTTATTATAGTTTTACTACTCTCTATACGACATGATAATGAGCCCCCCGTTCATCTTGCTGAACCAGTCTCTATAGGAAATAGAATTATAAAACAGCCTGTCTCAGACGAAAACACGAAAGAAATAACTATAGAACCGGAAAAATTATTAAACAAGAAGACATCTCATAAAAAATTAGTAACTGTAAAACAGAATGCTGGCATAGTAATTGAAAATGAGCAAGATCGTGTTGATGCAATAGTAGACACAACTTATCTGGCAAATAATAATACACCAGAATCTAACAATAATAGTACTGACTCAAGAATTATAAAATCCGATTCTATTTCAATTAGAAAAAATAATAAACGAAAAGAATCGGACAAACGTAATAAGTTGCTGATTGCTGACACAAAAAAGGATGATAACAAATGGCTACTAGCGGCTTCTTTTTCTTCTGGCGGTGGTATAAATCTCAGTACGTCTTCAGATATGATGTATGGTTACTCACCTTCAGATATGGATGAAAATCCACCTCTATTTTTGGGGAATAGTAATGAATTGAATTTAACTGATTTTTCTAACGTAAATCATTCACTTCCTATTTCATTAGGCATTAGTGTTCGCAAAGATTTCAACAAATATATTGGTATAGAAACAGGCCTTATATATACTTATCTTTCTTCTGAATATAAAAATTCGAGTAGTTATTATACACATATAGCACATCAGGAATTGCATTACCTGGGTATTCCTGTCAACTTAGTTGTTTACTTATGGAATGACCCTAAATGGAATTTATATTTCACTACTGGAGTAATGGGTGAGAAAGGCATCAGGTTTAATTACAGACAAGATATATATAAAAATAACGAAAGAATATTTAATGCTAAAGATAGAGGACGGATAAACGGTATGCAATGGTCATTCAATGCTTCAATTGGAGTTTCTTATACCTTTTATAAGGATTGGAGTATATATTTCGAACCTCGTTATTCTTACTATTTCGATAATAATCAACCTATAAATATAAGGACCGAAAAACCCAATGTATTAGGGATGGGAGCTGGATTAAGATATAAATTTTAATGAACAATATATACTTATAAAAAAATGAGCAAAAGTCATTTTAACCTTCGCTCATCTTTATAAATTCTCGCATTTGATTAGTTTTCATTAGCTTTAGGATCCGGCCCATATTGGTTGTCTCCTCTGTCACCTTCTGTGATAGCTAAGATAAGGTTGTAGATCGGTACAAGCAAAAACCAACCACTCTTGCCGACATCGTGCATTCGGCGCACACCGACAGCTATTGTTGGCACCAATACAGCCAACAGAAATATTACTAAAAGACCAAATACAATGCTCGCAAGAGTTCCGGAAATAAATGCAAGGATAATAGCCAAGATATAGAGAGCTATATAGATGATACCGTATACTAGTGCATACATCCAATACTCTTTGCGTCTGGCCCTTCCGTTAAAATCTGCGTAGTGTCCTTTCAGGACTTTTAAAAACCACTCCATGTTGTTTATAAGTTTATGTTTAGTGTCCTACTCATATGGCTTTTCGGTTCCGCCTCGTTTGTCTTTGGTTTCTGAACTCCATAGTTTATATTAGTTTGCGAATATATACATAAAATAAAACACATTCATTTAAATTAACATATTTTTATACATATTTTAATTGTTCTTGGAAAGCAAAATTAGCCTTATCAAAAAATAATTACAATTTTTTATTGCTAATATAAAAATTAAGCATATATTTGCAGTGCACTAATAAACTAATACACCAAATATATGATAACTATAAACAATCTCAGTTTTTATTACAATAAGAAAAGGCCGGTCTTTGAGAATGTTTCATTCAATCTGAGAGGTGGCATATACGGCTTATTAGGTGAGAATGGAGTTGGGAAAACAACTTTTTTACATTTAATTAGTGGCCTGAGCTTTCCTAAAAAAGGAAGTTGCAAAGTATTTGAAAATGAATCCGCATATCGCAATCCAAATATGCTGAAACAATTATTCTTTCTACCAGAAGAGTTCAACGCACCTTCTATACCAATAAAAGAATTTATAAAATATAATTCGGTATTCTATCCTCATTTTAGCGAAGTTCAATTCGATACTTATCTAAATGATTTTCAAGTAGAAAAAGACAGAAAGATGTCTGAACTATCATTCGGGCAAAAAAAGAAAACACTTATTGCATACGCCTTAGCTCTCAATACTCCGATAACTTTACTCGATGAACCTACTAATGGATTGGATATCCCATCGAAATCTCAATTCAGAAAAATCGTATCATCGGCATTTGATGACGAGAAATGTATATTAATTTCAACCCATCAGGTTAGAGACCTTGAGAGTCTTATAGATCCTATAATCATACTCGACCGTAATCAGGTTCTTTTAAATAATTCGATAGAAGAAATTACTCAAAAGCTATTATTTTCACTTACACCAAACAAGCCGGAAGACGCTCTATATTGGGAACAAACAATGCAGGGTTATCTAATAGTAGAAGAGAATAAATATAAGGAAGAAAGCACCCTTAATATCGAAGCTCTATTTAATACAGTGGTAAATAATAAGAAACGAATAAAAGAATTGTTTAATAATTCTAACCTATAAATAAGATGAATACATTTTTTAGTATAGACCGTTTTTGGAAGGTAGGAAAACGAAACATTTACCTATCTAAAACACAGTTCATATATATTGCCGGAGGATTAATCGGACTATATTTATTATCAATGCTACTATATATATTGACTGAGAATCAGTTGAATGGATTAATCTTTTTTGCAGCAGCAACCTTGATTATTACATCCCCTTGTTTCTTGGAAAGAAATATCAGTAAACATGCGAGTATTCTCGATTTCACTCTCCCGGCTTCCACTTTTGAGAAGTATCTCTGCATATGGATAAAGTATGTACTATTTCTTCCACTATTGATATTCCTCATATTATTTATACTGAACTTAATATCGAGTATCATACCTAATGAAAGTATAAATGAGCATGCTGTAAAAATGTCTGTAGACCAACTTTTTAGATCTAAGATATTGAATCTGATAGTACTGAATCAAGCATTCTTCATGGCTGGATATTTCTATTTCAGAAAATATGCTTTTGCTAAAACCTGCCTTATCATGCTATTATTATCCACAATTCTAATATTTATAGCAATACTTATAGGGCATTTTGCACTTAAAGGAGGAAATCTATCAATGGACTTATCTTCGAATACCCCACATGAAACAGCTTTTAACATTGGATATTCTACAGGAAAAACAATAGGTCTTGATATATTTAGGAATAGCATAATAAGCACGCTGGAAAAAGCGATAGATGTTGTACTTATAGTAGGACTCTGGGTTATAAGTTTCTTTAAATTAAGAGAAACAGAAATTTAAAGCTATGGATTTTAAAACAAATAAACCGATATACCTGCAAATAGTAGACTTTTGTTTTCAAAAAGTACTTACTAATGAATGGTTGGAAGATGGACGTATACCTTCTGTCAGAGAATTAGGCTCCCTCTTGCAAGTCAATCCAAATACAGCTATGCGCGCATTTGAATATATGCAAGCAGAAAACATTATCTATTCAAAACGTGGAATGGGATACTATGTAGCAGAAAATGCCCGTAAACAAATATTAATTCTTCAAAAGAAAGAATTCTTTGATGAGATATTGCCTGAGACCTTTAGCGCAATGGATATTTTGGATATTAGCATCGATGAAATAGTAGATAGATATAATAAGTCAAAAGGTTAGAATATTATGAAAAAGTACGCAAATAAAATTTTATTGATTATGATAGCAATAGTTGTAGCATGTTTAGTTGTTATAATATATAAGATAATAGATATATTAACAATGTCCCTATAATGAATCTCGTATATACATCATTAAAAGATATATTATAAAAAATGCTCTCCTTGGGAGAGCATTTTATCTTTTATTTCTTATCCTTATCTACTTTATTGTCGGTCTTCTTGTCTTCTTCTTTTTGTATATTACTGCTTGGGTTTCGCCCCGAACTAGTAGATGGCCTTACATTACTTGGCCTACCCGATTCTGATGGCTTGGTTTCAGGTCGGGATGTAGATGTACCAGGCCTGCCTCCCCCACTCGGACGACTAGGCTCTGATGGTCTGGACGGACGAGATGGTGCTACATAATCAGGTCGTGGACGGGATGGAGAAGGAACTACTATGGTGGATGGACCATTATTTTCATACATGAAATCATACCGAGACAATCTTCCATCCCAGAATTCTATAGCATATGCATCATTTTGATATGTATGATATTCAAATACTTCGATCAAGCCATCTTGAGTATAATCTGAAGATAGGATTCGTTTCGGATTTCCCATTATTCTATTCACCTCACTATACGACATGCCTTGCGAAAGATACCCTATATCAGCGACCTTCATCGCACCACAAGCCGAAAGCAAAAGGGTGGCAAATATTGCTATAAATACATACTTTTTCATCACTATCTTTTTTGTAGTTATTTTCTTATTAGAACAGCAAAACTACCGAAAGGTTTAATCTGAAGAATAAAAATATGGGTTGGAAAAAGGAATAAAACTTATCCTCACTCAGTCTTCTTAAAATAAACGACTTGTTTGACTACGGCGTTAGTCACTCGGATTGTAGAAATCAATTTGCCTGTAGTATCTGAAATTACGTCAACATTCCACACATGAGTAGAACGTCCCTTATGTTGGATTACACCTATTGCACGCACTACCTCTCCTACTTGAGCACTTGATATGTGGCTGGCGCTTATTTGCATACCAAAACACCGTTCATCACCGGCACATAGAGCATTCGAACCTGCTCCGGCTACTGATTCTGCTAGCGTAATAGTTGCTCCTCCATGCAGTATACCCATAGTTTGAGTCATCTGCTGAGTAACTGGCATTATAGCTTCGAGAGACATTTCATCATCAGATTCGATGAATGTGATATCTAATGTCTCCATAAATGTATTTTTTATCCGCTCTCTTATATTATTAGCATCGAGCTTCATCTATCAATTTATTGTTTCTGACCGACAAGGAATCCATTAGCTATAATTGTACCTCTACCCTCAAGCTCTATCATATATGCTTGGGTTGGTTCCATTACACCTTGTATGGTACTCAATTCAATATAGTCGGTACTTGTTATATTATAAAATAGGACAAAATCTCCTATCTGACATCTTTTTACATCTATATTTCGACCGTTTGCACTAGTTTGATCCGGATCGACCGAAATCCAACCTTTCTCTGCCCATATAGGATAATCAGCGGTCATTGTTAATTGCACTCCCGATTCTAATGTAACACGTACCAGACGATAATACATGATCTTTTCAATACTTTTAACTTTATCTTCCTCGTATACCTTATCTTTAATATTAAATGACAAAACAATATCTCCTACAACAATCTCATCAATAGCCTTTTTCGTATCATTGGCCATTGTTATTTGGGTACCTGTAGCAAGAGAGCTTTGAGCCCTTACGCTATTATTGAATACCAGCAGGCAAAGCAGTGTAAAAAATAAAGTCTTGATTTTCATAATAATTTTGTTTTATTTGTATGTAAAGTTTTGTGCAAAGATAGAAATATTTTGTAAAAGATATAAGCAGACTTTGATATATGAGCAAATAATCTTTGGCATAAGCCTAAATATCATTCTACAGTAACTGATTTTGCCAGATTACGAGGCATATCGACATCTCTATTCTTATTTACTGCAATATGATATGCTAATAATTGTAGGGGTATGGACGTCAATAAAGGATCTAAACACTCCTTTGTTTCAGGAATCTCAATATAATGGTCGGCCAATGCTTTCATTGTTTCATCACCTTCATTTATAATTGCTATTACCCGACCTTTACGGGCTTTTATTTCCTGTATATTGCTTACAACTTTTTCATAAATTGCACTATGTGTAGCAATCGTTATTACCGGCATTTCATTATCAATAAGAGCAATCGGGCCATGCTTCATTTCTGCGGCAGGGTATCCTTCGGCATGTATATATGATATCTCTTTCAACTTCAAAGCCCCTTCTAATGCTATGGGATAGTTATAGCCTCGTCCCAAATAAATAAAATTCTGAGCATATGTAAATATTAGAGATAACTCTTTTATTTTATCGCTCAAAGTAAGTACACGCTCTATTTTCGAAGGAATAAGTTGTAATTCTTTTATAACTTCAAGATATTTTTGTTCTTCGATTGTTCCTTTCTCTTTTGCTATAGCCAGGGCCATTAAGGTTAAAACTGTGACTTGAGCAGTAAAAGCCTTGGTAGAAGCTACACCTATTTCATGCCCGCAATGTGTATATGAACCGGAATCGGTATTACGAGGTATGGAAGAGCCAACCACGTTACATACTCCATAGACAAACGCACCTGCCTTACGTGCCAATTCGATAGCGGCCAATGAGTCGGCAGTCTCACCCGATTGTGAAATTGCAATCACTATATCATCAGGACAAATAACCGGATTACGATATCTAAACTCTGAGGCATACTCCACTTCCACAGGTATGCGACAATATTCTTCAAATAAATATTCACCAATAAGGCCGGCATGCCACGATGTACCACAGGCTATAATTATTATGCGTTTTGCATTTATAAATTTATCCTTATGGTCGATAATCCCTGATAATGTAACATTTGTACCTTCGATATTAACACGCCCACTCATACAACTCTTAAGTGTATCGGGTTGTTCGAATATTTCTTTAAGCATAAAGTGCGGATAACCGCCTCGTTCCAATTCGCTGAGATTCATTTCCAACTCCTTTACTTTGGGAGTCTTTTCTATGTTAGATATCGTTACAATTTTGGCTTCCTCATTACGCTTAATTATCACGATTTCCTCATCATCAAGATAAACGACTTTCTTTGTGAACTCTATAATCGGTGAAGCATCCGATCCAATAAAGAATTCGCCTTCACCAATACCTACAACCAACGGACTACTTTTACGGGCTGCTATGATCTGATCGGGGTTTCCTTTTTCTAATACGGCAATTGCATACGCTCCTACAACCTGATTTAAAGCTATTTGTATAGCTGAAAAGAGATCACAGTTATTTATTCCTTTAATATATTCGATAAACTGTACAAGAACTTCTGTATCGGTACTACTTTGAAATGTATATCCGTTGTTTATTAATTCAGCTTTTAAGACCGCATAATTTTCTATAATCCCATTATGGATAAGGGCTAACGATTCTGATTGGGAGTAATGAGGATGAGCATTTGCATTGCTTGGTTCGCCATGCGTAGCCCAACGAGTATGCGCAATACCAATAGTACCTGTGATATCTTTATCGCGGGCAAATTCTTCTAAATCCTTAACTCGCCCTTTGGCTTTGTACACTGATAATTTATTCTCCTCGTTTATGATTGCAACACCAGCACTATCATATCCTCTATATTCAAGCCTGTGTAATCCTTTAATCAAAATGGGGTAAGCTTCACGAAATCCAATATATCCAACTATTCCACACATATATTTCTTTTTGAACACAAAAATACATAAAAGACAACATACTTATACATTTTGAACGATAAAAAAACTTTTATCCACTAATATTACATTTTGCAAACATTATGAAACTCCCAAATAAAACAAAAGGTGACAAAAGTAACAGTTTTTCGATACTTTTGAAGTGTAACTTTTATCCTATTGTATCATTTCAATAGCTATAGTATTATATAGATAAACAATTGAAAAATATTCTCAAATAAAAAAGGTGACATTTGTCACCTCTACTTTTCTATTCGCCTTAGTCGCATTATTATTTTATCAGGATCATCTTTATCTACAACTGTCAGAATATCGTCTTTTATTTCGTATTTACATATTTGCTGTTTACCATAACTATCCGTTATTTTCATTTCGTTTCCGGTCACAGTATATATACCCATACACTCGCTTCTTACCAAACCGTTATCTGATTTCACATCCATATAAACCGTATCGTATTCAAACCGTAATTCAGGTGACACTATCGTGTCATCCGGCATTCTTATGGAGGTTTCTCCTGTACCTTCTATTTCCATTGCCCAACGGCCAATAATTGCATTTCGTTCACCACAAGCCATCAAAGCAAATATACATAAGCAGCAAAATACAAGTTTCTTCATTCTATACGTTTTATAAATACAGTGCAATATATAAAATTATCAAACATCTTATTACATTTTTTTATTAGATTTGTAGAACGACAATATAAAATAAAACAACAATATACATTTCTGTTTACCTTAGTATTAAACCTTCTTGTTCGAATCCATAGTTACAGACAAATTAATATGGATAAGTAAGTTGTAGATATAGAATAACTAAAAAATTATAATCATGAGAAAGAGCTTAACCATTTTATGTTTTATATTTTCTTGTCTATCCATCACAGCTCAAGAAGGTCATAAGTTAGATATAAACATAGACGCTTCATTCAATATGAACTATATGTTTAAAAATGAAGATGGAATAAAAGACCCGGCCGCACTTGGTATGAGCCTCGGGTATGAATATGATGTCAACATGTTTTTCGGTATCGAAGGAGGCTTTCGCTTTGGAGGTTTTAATCAGAGTGTACGCTATTACGATCCAAACCTCGGTACAGATGTAATGAACAATCCGAACAGTTATAGCAAAAACGTATACAAAGGAATGTATTGGGCTCCATACATAGCACCCAAAATTTACCTGCCGATCAGCTATGATGATAAAAAAGACAGAGCTCGGTATATTTTTGTTGAAAATAGGTTTTCATACACACAAGTTAATCTAGATCTGGATGAAGTAAGTAATATGAAGGGTTCGACCCACAAATTCCAATTTCAGTATGAAATAAGAGCTGGGTACCAGTTCCCTATTGATACCCGATGGGCTATGTCATGCTGGCTTGGATACAACACATTCGACTTTTCGAAAGTAAAGCCTGAGGCTATAGAATACAGAAATTCGACACCAATTCAAATCGGTATTGGATTCAATTATATTATAAAGCAATAAGAAAAAACACATGAGTCAATTTCGACGAGATACAGAAAAAGTAACAAGTATTCTTGAAATATTTAATATAACAAGTGGCGAACGAAGAGTAATAAAAGAATTTCCATATTTAATAGAAGCCCCGGATTGGACATCTGATGGAAAATGGCTGGTATATAATAGCGAAGGACTCATATATAAACTGTCTGTTAACCCTATCGGAGAACCATTGCTAATTGACACTGATTTTGCCACAAAATGTAACAATGATCATATTGTTTCTCCTGATGGAAAATACTTGGCAATAAGCCACCGATCGTTACCCGAAGGTAAGCCTACCATATTCATTTTACCTTTCGAAGGTGGTAGGCCCAAACAAGTCACACCGCCACAACCCAGCTATCTACATGGATGGAGTCCGGATGGAAACAGCCTCACATATTGCGCCAACCGTAATGGAGAAATGGATGTATACACAATCAAGACTAACGGAACAAACGAACAGCGGCTTACTATAGTAGAAGGATTGAACGATGGCCCGGAATATTCACCTGACGGAAAATACATCTGGTTCAATTCTGTAAGAAGCGGCTTAATGCAAATATGGAGAATGAGGACAGATGGCTCAGAACAGACACAGATGACATTCGACGATGACCGTAACTCATGGTTTCCACATATATCTCCTGATGGAAAACATGTAGTATATATTGCCTATCGCAAGGGAGACCTTGAACCTCATGAACACTTACGCTACAAAAATGTGGAACTTCGAATAATGCCAACAGAAGGAGGAGAACCCCGAACACTAGCAAAATTATTCGGGGGACAAGGCAGCTTCAATGTAAATTCATGGGCTCCTGACAGTAAACAATTTGCTTTTGTGAGCTACAGAATAGAAAACTAAATACGAATTAAAAACTACGAATATGATCAAAAAAACACTCACACTACTTATTTTTATATTTACAGTAAATAATGTATTTAGTCAGGGCTTACCCTTCTCTATGACTGTAAATACAGGAATAAATGTTTCGGATATGGATATCCAGCATTTAAACACAAACCCTAAAATTGGTTTTGCTGAAAATATCGGATTGGAATACAATCTTTCCAAGAAGCTATTTCTTCAAACCAGTTTCGGATATACCTCTAAAGGAGCAAAAGTCGATCATACAGAAAAAGGTAGTTTTAATAACGACTACATTTATTTTAAACTCGTAAAAGGAAAATATAATACACATTATCTTACAATACCTCTTATGGCTGGTTATCGCTTAAGCGTTTCAGACAAGATAAGAATGAATCTGTCGTTAGGCCCATACTTTTCCTATGGTATTGCAGGAAAGTTTAGAATAGAACAAGCCTTGATGGAAATGATTTCTTCGACAGAAGATGGGGCCCAGCATCAATTCGATTATTCAGGTAGCAGTGGAAAGTCTTTTGATGCACTCAATCGCTTCGATATGGGATTAAAAGGGAATGTAGGTATCGAATACTATCGTTGCCTGATAAATATTGGATACGAATATGGTTTCATTAATCAATATAAAGAAGGCTCCGATTTGTCTTCTTATAACATGAATCTATTCGTCGGACTAGGTTTTCGAATATTTTGAGCATTGTAGAAAAAAAAATTAAGCACGGAACTTATTCCGTGCTTATATATTCGTTCTATACTAAGTGTACTTCCCGTTCCTTCAACACTGTTATCATATCTAGAGTCATCCTTTCCAGATCATATTCCGGACACCACCCCCACTCCTCGCGGGCACAAGTATCGTCTAACGAATTTGGCCACGAATCGGCTATGGCTTGTTTCAAAGGATCAACATCATATTCCATTACAAAATCAGGATAATGCTTTTTGATAGCATTATATATCATATCCGGATCGAAACTCATAGAAGCAATATTAAACGAATTGCGATGTATTAGCTTATCAGGATTGGCTTCCATAATATTTATTGCGGCATTTAGAGCATCGGGCATATACATCATATCCATGAAAGTACCCGATTGCAACGGACAAATAAACTTCTCACCTTTTACTGCGTTATAAAATATCTCAACAGCATAATCTGTCGTTCCTCCTCCGGGATGAGTCAGGTTTGATATAATACCCGGAAAGCGCACCGAACGAGTATCTACCCCCCATTTATCATAATAATAGTCACTTAGCAGCTCTCCCATCACTTTAGTAATACCATAAACAGTCTTTGGCCGCTGCACAGTATCCTGAGGAGTTTTATCCTTTGGAGTAGAAGGCCCGAAGGCCCCAATAGAACTCGGGGTAAAAACGGCACATTTAAATTCTCTTGCCACATCCAGGCAGTTCATCAAACTACCGACGCCGACATCCCAACCTAACTTTGGGTTCTTCTCTGCCGTAGCAGACAATATCGCCGCCAAATTGTAGATAGTATCAATTTTATATTTTTTCACAACATCAGCAATCTGCTGTATGTTTGTTGCATCTATTTCGACTGTTGGGCCCCAATCGAAAAAACCTTTTGGGTAAGGAGGCTTGTAATACCCACAGATTACATTATTATCACCATAAATTGAGCGCAACTTTATGCTTAGCTCAGAGCCTATCTGCCCGGTACTACCTACTATAAGAATGTTCTTCATCGTTTATTTTATTACACCTAGTTCTTTTCCTATTTTCGTGAATGCTGAAATACATTTATCGAGATGTTCTTTATTATGCCCGGCCGATATCTGCACACGAATACGAGCCAGATCTTTAGGTACAACAGGATAGTAGAAACCTGTAACGTATATACCTTCATCTAATAATTTAGATGCCATATCCTGAGACAATTTCGCATCATACAACATCACTGCACAAATAGATGATTGTGTCGGCTTAATATCAAAACCTGCGGCTTTCATTTTCTCTACAAAGTAAGCCGTATTATCATGCAGTTTATCTTGTAGTTCGTTTGTCCTATCCATCATTTCAAACATTTTTATGCCTGCCGCTGTTATTGCGGGAGGTATAGAGTTAGAAAATAAATAAGGACGTGAACGCTGACGGAGCATATCTATTATTTCTTTTTTACCTGTAGTAAAGCCACCGATAGCACCACCAAAAGCTTTACCTAAAGTTCCTGTTATGATCTCAATCTTACCCTTAAGGTTAAACAATTCGGTTGTTCCACGACCTGTCTTACCTACCACCCCAGCCGAATGTGATTCATCAATCATTATCATTGCATCATATTTCTGGGCCAACTCATATATTTTATCCATAGGAGCTACATTGCCATCCATAGAAAAAACGCCATCAGTTACAATCAAGCGAAAACGCTGCGACTGAGCTAATTTTAATTGTTTCTCCAAATCTTCCATATCTGCATTTGCATAGCGGTAACGGACAGCCTTACACAAACGCACCCCGTCAATAATAGACGCATGGTTAAGTGAGTCTGAGATAATAGCATCCTGCTCACTCAATAAGGGCTCAAATACACCTCCATTAGCATCGAAGCAGGCTGCGTATAATATAGAATCCTCTGTTCCGAAAAATTTGGCTATAGCAGCTTCAAGCTCTTTATGCAGATCCTGAGTTCCACAAATAAAACGAACTGAAGACATACCAAAGCCGCGTGAATCCATAGCCTCTTTTGCAGCTTCGATTAGTTCTTTGTTATCTGATAGACCCAGATAATTATTGGCACAAAAGTTTAATACTTCCTGACCTGTACTAACTCGTATCGATGCCCCTTGTGGAGAGACTATAATACGTTCGTTCTTATACAACCCCGCTGACTGAATATCAGCAAGTTCGGTCTGCAAATACTTTTGAAAGTTAAAATAGGCATTCATAGTCTTTAAATTTTTAAGTAAAGGTAATAAAATGTCAAAACATTATAGAATGGTTTTATGCGAATTTAATTCAGAATATTGAAAAAGATAATTTAATAAAAAAGTACAATAACCCCCGTAAATATAAATATCT
This sequence comes from Dysgonomonas sp. Marseille-P4677, assembly GCF_016652235.1. GTDB lineage: Bacteria > Bacteroidota > Bacteroidia > Bacteroidales > Dysgonomonadaceae > Dysgonomonas. Next base: position 442 of record NZ_JAEPKU010000024.1, on the reverse strand, counting down.
AAAAACAAACGCTCTATACACATCTCTTTATAAAATCTGACAATACAATTTCCGACAATTAAAAACACTACCTTTGTCTCAATACTTTATTAACTTTTGAGAACATGAATTTTCTTGCACATGCGTATTTATCCTTTGGCGACTCTGATATTTTAATTGGAAATATGATAGCCGATTTGATAAAAGGAAAAAAAATAGAACAATATCCAGAGACTATTCAACGAGGTATACATATCCACAGGCAAATAGACTCATTCACCGATAATCATCCCATAACTCAGCAAGCGATGAATCTTCTCAGACCTTCTGCTAAGAAATATGCAGGTGCATTTCTGGATGTATCTTACGATCATTTTTTAGCGTTAGATAAACAAAATGAACCGGAAGGAGGCTGGCTGGCTTTTGCAGACAAATGCTATAAGCAAATTGAACAATATGGAGA
>NZ_JAEPKU010000230.1 GCF_016652235.1 Dysgonomonas sp. Marseille-P4677 | reverse complement strand
GCTTTTATGTTGTTTGTAGGGAAAGCAGTTGTTTTTATTTTTTAACAAAGAACTAAATTTATAAATCATGAAAATGGATAAGAAGAATCAAAAAATGGAAAATTCAGAATTTCATAAATTTTTCATAGATGAATTGAAAGACATTTACTGGGCAGAACAACATTTACTAGAAGCTTTACCTAAGCTACAAAAAGCATCTACAAGCAAACAACTGGCTATGGCTTTTGAGAAACATGCTAAGGAAACCCAGAAACAAATAAAAAAAGTAGAACAAGTATTTGAAATCCTTGGAGAAAAAGCAGAACCTAAAAAATGTGAAGCTATGGAAGGTTTACTTAAAGAGGCAGACAGTATTATTGAAGATACAGATAAAGATACTTTTACCCGTGATGCCGGATTGATATTAGCTGCACAAAAAGCCGAACATTATGAAATAGCAACTTACGGAACATTACGAATTTTTGCACGGCATATGGGACATGAAGAAGTCGAAAAATTACTTGAAGAAATACTTCAGAACGAAAAAGGCACAGATGCTTATTTGACAAAAATAGCAGAAGATTCTGTTAACGAAAGGGCTATGAAAGAATAATATATCCTTTATATCATTTGAGAAAACAACAGATTAGAGGTAAAGTCTAGTTTGTTGTTTCTTATTCTAAATTTTATTCGTGATTTAGAAAATGCTTTGATCATGTTATCTAGTAATAAAAAACATACCAGAATATATTAAATAGATATTCAAATCAGATTTTAAGAGCTGATCACTTTTTTATATATCTCATTATTTTATTGTTTTATAAATTGGGGTTTTTAATTAAGAAAAGTAATAACTTTCATTGAACTTGCGATGTATACTAAAAAAGAATTATCTTTGTAGCAGATATTGATTTGATGAATGTTTATCATTTTTTGTTACTCATTTGTTACTCGACATCTAAAGTTTGACATTAAAGCGTTATATATCAAACAAGAATAAACCATGGGGCTGACTGGCTTTGACAGCGAGATGAAATGGTTTGTAAGCATGCAGTGCATAGTCGGCTGGCACTATAATCTCAGACGTCAAAAATTTAACTGGCAATAACAATTACGCTCTTGCTGCTTAATCGAAGTATAGTAGATTCTAGCTTAATCCTTGCACAGGTGTGAGGACAAGACATCACCCGGAAGCTGTGGCTTCGAAGCGTGCCGATCAGGTGGTGCAGACAAATCGGAGATAGGATAAGGGAGGCTTTGGCCTTTATCTAAACCTAAAGAAGCTAAGGTCTGAGTTGGTGGCTTCGGTCTTGCTCATTCACGAAAATCTAAGCGGAGATAAGCATGTAGAAAGCAAATTAGTTCCTTGTTTGGACGAGGGTTCAATTCCCTCCAGCTCCACTTTTTGAAGTTCAAAAAAATCCAAATCCGTATAAACAGTTGATTTATACGGATTTTTCTTTTTTAAGCAATCCATAATAATCCGTTAAAATCCATATTTCAGGTGACCTCTGAGGTGACCTGAGGGAAAAATAAAAAAGGTCACCTAGGAGGTATTTAATAGTCTATAAAACAAAAGTTTAACAACGTTTAGCTTTTAGTGAAAAACGGACTGTTTTATATCAGATAGGTGACCTTTTTTGATGTGTTTTTACCTATCCTATAATAAAGCAGTTCAAAATAACTAGAAATACATACTGATGAAAAAGCTAACACCTTGATAAATTGATAGTTCAATTCTTGTTTTTTAGATATAATACTTAAGTTTAATTAGTTGATAATTAGAAAATTATCAAAATATATCAGAATGAATTTATAAGTATTAATTTAAACGGATTTGTATAATGGAAACATTAAAAACATTTGGAACAAGCTTTATTATCAAAAAACAAAAAGCTGACAAAGAAAGTAAATCACCTATCTATATGAGAATTACAGTAGATGGTAAGCGTATCGAATTCTCCACAAAAGAATGGATCGAAGAAAAGAAATGGTTGAACGGAAGACCAATTGGAAACACTCCTATTGCTAAGAGTGTGAATAATGTATTAGATGCTTACAGCAGCAAAGCGAGAGAATGTTATCATTATTTAATTGATAGGTCTGAAAATATCACTCCTCAGAAAATTGCCGATATGATGAGAGGTCGTAAAACTACAGATAAATCTTTGTTATGGTTATGTGATAAATACATTGATAATATATCTAATTTGGTTGATAATGGCTATGCTGATGCTACACTCACACGTTACCAAACCACTAAAAGGCATATAGAAGCCTTTTTGAAAAAGAAGTATAAAAAAGATGATATTCTTATTACAGAATTAAGTTATGACTTTATATCTGATTTTGAGATATACTTCAAACGTACAAGAAAATGCAACCATAATACTAGCATGAAATATCTCAAGAACCTGAAAGCAATAGTCAATCTTGCTGTTAAAAACGATTGGCTGGATAAAGACCCATTCAGAAAATTCACTTGCAGAATAGAGCCTGTAGAAAGAGGTTATTTGACAGAAGAAGAGATTTTGAGAATCTACGAAAAAGATATATCAATAGAACGTTTGGCTATTATTCGTGATGCTTTCATACTAGCCTCATACACGGGATTGGCTTATATTGATATAAAACAACTTCGGAAAGAAAATATAGAAAAGGGTGTAGATGGACAGAAATGGATATTTATAAATCGAGGTAAAACCAATATTCCATCAAAAATTCCATTAATGCCTATTGCAGAAAGAATAATATCTAAATACGAGACAAAAGAATATTGTAAAAAATCAGGTTATATTATTCCTGTTCCATCCAATCAGAAAGTTAATGCGTACTTAAAGGAAATTGCCGATTTAGCAGAGATTTCAAAGAATCTCACATTTCATCTCTCAAGGCACTCGTTTGCCACCCTAGCCCTAAGTTACGGCATATCCATAGAGTCTGTAAGTAAAATGTTAGGGCATAATCAAATCAGAACAACACAGATATATGC
>NZ_JAEPKU010000229.1 GCF_016652235.1 Dysgonomonas sp. Marseille-P4677 | reverse complement strand
ATATTATATATATAAAGGGCGAAGAAAAAATTTTGAAAAAGTCTCTTTATGAAGTATTAGAAAAAATGCTTTCAGATCAAACCTACATCGAAAGACTTTGCATGAATACTAAAACCCTTTACAGCGATTTGACGGATTATATAAAATCTTTTTTTGTAGAGCTTGAAAAAAGGGGCGAAGAAACAAAAGACCTTGTGGATGCTAAATTTCATTTTTCAAATTGGCTTAATTCAGAAAAAGAAAAAGAACAATCTCAAAAGAAACGTTCAGAAAGACGTGCCCTTATTCCTACTCACGCAGCAGCAAATTATAATAACGACCAACAACTTAAAGAAAAGATAGAAAATGACACAAGGTGGTGATACATTCAAATCGGTATTTGACGAAATGAAAGCCCACGGTATGGCTATACCGACCCAAAAGGTAAATATCCAGATACCAGACGCAAGAAAAATACTTGAAAACTGCTTTAAATACTTCTTGTCATTTCAGAATGTAGAGTTTGCATGGCAGCCAGAATACAAAGAGATCGCTAAATGGCTGGAAAACAATAACGGAAGGGGGCTTTTTCTTCATGGTGATTGCGGACGTGGCAAAAGCCTACTCGCAAGATATATTATTCCTGCTATACTATTGAAGTACACTCGAAAAGTTGTTGCTGTTTACGATGTGCAGGAAATGAACCGAAGCATTGACGAAGTTCTAAAAAAGCACATTATAGCCCTTGACGATATAGGTACGGAAGAAGTATCAGTAAGCTACGGCAATAAACGGCTTGCATTTTCCGAAATAATGGACGCAGCAGAGAAATACGGAAAGCTAGTGATTATTACAACGAATCTCAACAAAGAAAATATAGCGAAATACGGAGAACGAATTTATGACCGTATCGTATCTACAACAAAACGAATCGAATTTAAAGGACAAAGTTTAAGGAAATGAAGATACTGAATTGTTACGCAGGAATAGGCGGTAATCGTAAGCTATGGGAAGATGAACACGAGATAACAGCCGTTGAGCTTGATGAGAAGATAGCTGCTATTTATCAAGACCTATTTCCTAATGACACGGTTATTATTGGTGATGCACATCAATATCTTTTGGAGCATTACAAAGAATTTGAAGATGGCTTTATTTGGGCTTCACCTCCATGCCCTACGCATTCTATTTTGAATTATGGATTAAATGCTAAAGGATATGTCAGATACCCAGATATGATTCTTTACCAAGAGATTATTTTACTTAAGACATTCTTTAAAGGTAAGTATTGTATTGAGAATGTGAAAAGCTATTACGATCCACTTATACAACCGCAAGTTTCTGGACGTCATTATTATTGGGCAAACTTTAATATTCCAAATCTGCAAAACAGAATAAAAATAAGAGATATATGTGGAAATAATGGAGGAAATAAAATAAAAAGTTCAAAAAAACTTCTTGGATTTGATTTATCAAATTACGATTTTCCAAACAAAGAAAAGCTCCTTCGTAACTGTGTTGATCCTCTTATAGGTAAAGCAATACTTGATAAGGTTTTAGAAATACAAGAATGCAATTCTATCAAACAAGGAGTATTATTTTAATCACAACAATAACCCCAAATATCATGGCAAGATCAAAACCAAAACCAGAAAGCGAAAAATTACAGGATGTAGTAAATACGATTGAGCATTTTGAATCGGTATCTAAAGCAGCCAAATTACTTGAAGAATATAAATCAAAACTTGGAAAGCAAAAAGCAATCAGGATAACAGATACATTGCAAATAGAAGTTTCCGCAAGGCTTACGAAAGCTGAAATCATAGAACGTGTAAAGAGGTTTATTTACAGGCATCAGATTGACGAAAGAAGATTGCATCCGATTGCAAAGAACCTTCTTTACGGAAAGAATAATAAAAGTTTAACAAGTCAAATGGGGTTAGCGGTATGATAGTTTATAGAATTAAACATAAACCCACAGGTCTTTTTATTTCTGAGAATAACACTTTAAGTAAAGATGGTTGTCTTTACACATGGAAGCCGACAATACATAAAGATCTAGGAGAACCTATTTTGCATATATGGCAAGGTAAAAAAGAAATCCTTTGGGTTCTCCCATCAGCATTGGAGATTAAAGAATACGAATTAGAAGATTAAATATAATGGCTCTCACCATATCCGAATACGAAAAACTAAAGGAGATAAACAATAGCAAGCAAAAACGTAATATCTCTTTCGAAGAAGCAAACATTCAAGCTGCTTTCTTTACCGTTGCTGCAATGTTGCCGTATGACTTAGATAAGACACTGTTTCATATCCCCAACGAAGGCAAGCGCAATCCTAAATTCGTAAAGAAGTCGGGAATCAAAAAAGGAGTTGCAGATGTCTTTCTCTCAAAAGCAAATAGTAAGTATCACGGATTGTACATAGAGTTCAAAACAGAAGATGGAAAGCAGACAGCCGATCAAATAGAGTTTCAAAAACAAGTTGAAGCAGAAAGTTACAAGTATGTAGTTTGCCGTTCAGCTTCACAAGGAATAGAAGTATTAAAGGAATATTTAAAAGATAGGTAAGATGAGTATAGATGATATAAAAATAGGGAATTGGTTTATAGGGTATGATGATAAACCGTTTCAATGGAGTTTTCCGCATTTTGCATTATTTTCTAGTGGCGTTGATTTAGATGAGATAATAAAAGAATCAATAATACTTACGGAAGAAAATATATTGAAGTTTAGACGTATAGAGTCTGGTAATTTTAAACCATTTGAATTTAGATGTGTACCTCCAAGTGAAAGACAGATAGAAAATAATTATTGGTCTGGATGGTTAGATACGTCTGTTTGCGAACATAAATTACACTTGTCTCCATCATACGGTCATACATGGATTGATAAAAAACCTGTAAAGAATAATATACCTGAATGGTGGTTTTGTTGGTATTGCGGGGATAATGGTTGGTTTATATCAATGTTATTTAAAGAATTAAAATACGTACATCAATTACAG
>NZ_JAEPKU010000228.1 GCF_016652235.1 Dysgonomonas sp. Marseille-P4677 | reverse complement strand
TTGTAATATTATGACGCTAAAAGGTGATACTTTTTTGAACAAAAAGGCATAATATAAATATAAAACAATCACAATCAATTAATTAAATACATATATTATTTTTGCAATCAATTGTACTTTTTTGAATATATTTCTATATTTGTAAAAAACTACTACCATGAAATATGTACAAAGAGAAATCACCCCCATCGGCGAAGAGGATTTATTCATCGTATTAAACCATCCTAATGCAAGATTTGATTATGCGGCCCATTTTCATTCTGATTATGAAATTAACCTTGTGTTGAACAGCCGAGGAAAAAGAATCGTTGGGGATTGTGTTTCTGAATACGGAGACCTTGATTTGGTCATGGTTGGCCCTAACATACCTCATCGTTGGGTAAGCGAGAATGATAATGGTAATGCTCATGTGGTGACAATACAATTCCATAAAGAGACATTGGAATATCCTATTATAAACAAAAAGATATTTCACCCGGTAAAAGAATTATTCACCAATTCGTTTTACGGTATAGAGTTTTCTGATGAGACCAAGGTGATGATGAAAGACACTTTACTCAATCTATCATATAAACAAGGTGTGGAATCGGCTCTGGAATTTTTCAGGATTCTCTATCTTTTATCTGTTTCTCCCAATCAAAGATTCTTATTGGAAGGTCACAGTAAAATGGATGTTGCTATCAGGGAATCGAAAAGCCGACGAATAAACAAAGTAATAGCCTATATACAAGAGCACTTTCAGGAGGATATTACGCTTTCTGCTGTTGCCGAAAGCGTTGGCATGTCGGAATCGGCATTTAGCCACTTTTTCAAAAAGAGAACCAATCGGAGTTTTATCGACTACCTGAATGATATCAGGATAGGACATGCAGCTAAAACATTATTCGAAACAACCCATACTGTAGCAGAGGTTTGTTACTCGTCTGGCTTTAATAATATTTCTAATTTCAATCGCATATTCAAGAAAAAGAAAGGTCAGACCCCATCTGAATATAGAATGAATATTCAAAAGATTATGACAAAGTTTTAATTATTTCACCCAGATCAATAAACAATAACCTCTCTGGAAAAATCGGGATATAGAGTTATCAAAAGATAAGAGATACAGTCACCAACCTTCTCGAACAAAAAGTTTAGATCATGGCCTTACAAATCGTGAAAATCTTTTCTCTTCTGAAAATAACATAGCAGTATTAATAAGTGCCAGATGAGAATATGCTTGAGGGAAGTTTCCTAATTGCCTTTTCGAATCGAAATCCAGATCTTCACTAAATAGTCCTAGATGATTAGAATAAGTAAGCAATTTTTCAAATATTTCTAAAGCCTCTTCTTTCTGCCCTATAACGAATAAGGCCCGAATAAGCCAAAATGTGCATATAGTAAATGAAGACGAAGGTAACCCAAAATCGTCGTTGGTCTTGTATCTATACATTAAATCGTTGTGAAATAATTCTTCTTTAATCCGTTTTACTGTTTTAACAAATCTTTCATCATCAGCCTCAATAAATCCATATTGCTCCATTAATAGCAACGACGAATCCATATCACAATTATCATATGCTTGTGTAAAACTTTGAATTTCTTCATTCCATCCATTTATTAATACATCATTTTTAATTTCTTCAGATTGGTCTTGCCATTCAGATTCATAATCTGATTTACCTAAAAAAGCAGCAATACTAACAGCTCTGTTTAAGGCTACCCAGCACATCACTTTTGAAAACACAAAATGTTTTTCGGTATTACGGAATTCCCATATACTCTGATCTGGGTTCCTCCATTCTACAGACACCGTTTTAACTATATTTTTCACCACCTCCCACATCTCTTCTATTTCGTCCAATGTTCCAGGAAAGTATTTATAGTAATTGTAAATAACATCCATCAAATAACCTAACGAATCATTTTGACGTTGGTTATATGCCGCATTTCCAATTCTCACAGGCTGAGAATTTTCATATCCCGGCAGGTGATCCAGTATTTCCTCTCTTAGTATACGGCTACCATCAATGGCATACATAATCTGAAAAGAGTCTGATTTTGATTTCAATATTCTTTTTATAAATCCCATAAATCGCCTCGCAGCAAATAAATGCCCCATTCTCAACAATGTTTCTATCGACATGGAGGCATCTCTAATCCAACAAAAGCGATAGTCCCAATTGCGTACTTCGCCTATAGTCTCGGGTATACTGGTAGTAATTGCGGCAATTACAGCTCCCGAGTCTTGATAAGACATCAATTTTAATATTAGTAGGCTACGAGAGATAATATCATTATATTTGACAAACTTACGCGAACGATTATTCCAGTTCAGCCAATAAACTTTAGTACGCTGATATTCCAGATAAACACGATCAATATCTATAGATATGAGCTTTTGTCCGTATGATAATAATAAGAATTCTTCTTTTTCAAGAACTATTTCCTCACTATTTAGTATAGCATCAAAATCAAGGCTCGAATATAAATACATATTATCTTTAAAATTCTCACAGGAAGATGTTTTTATATAATCTTGAAATTTGCGATGAGTTGCCGTTTCTTTGGCATAATTCATTACAGGTTCATATTTGATCCGAAAACGAGGTTTACCCTTTAACGGACGAATATATCGATAAACCTCAGACGGAAAAAAATAATCCATTTTCAACGTCCTATATCTGGGCATAAAATCAAGTATCTCAAAGCCTCCTTCCTCGGAAATAAATTGTGTACATAATATATTTGTTCCTTTAAGATATCTTTGAGAGCATATATAATCATCGGATACGAGAAAAGCAAAACTTCCTCCCGATTTTTCATCCAGAATTTTAGAAAATACAGATGGCGAATCAAAGCTAGGTATACATAGCCAATCGATACTGCCTTTTTCGGAAATTAAAGCTGCCGATTTACAGTTTCCTATAACTCCATAATTTAGATTATCCATATTATATTTTTTTTCTTTAAAGTTTTTTGCGTACTTTATGCTACAATATAGCCCTTGTTTGGATTAAACATACT
>NZ_JAEPKU010000227.1 GCF_016652235.1 Dysgonomonas sp. Marseille-P4677 | reverse complement strand
TATGAAACGATAGATTGCAGTAATCTGCAACCCAAGAGTTATGTGCTGAGAATTATGGTTAACAATATGTTTGTTAATGAGATTATTATTAAAAAGTAAGTCCTAAAAAATATGAAACGAAGCCTAACTAGTCTTTCTATCTGCTTTATGCAGTTGTTTATTATGAACGTATTTGGGCAAAGCACGATAGACGGAAAAGAAATTTTCCAGATATATGCACCCGAAACTTATGCCTTAGCCAGGTATGGTGACATTCCGGTGGACTATTCGACCGGGGTACCGGCTATAAATATCCCGTTAATGTCTATTTCCGATAAAGATATTATCCTGGATATATCTTTGTCATACCATGCAGCAGGTATCAAAGTAGACCAGGAAGCAACCTGGGTAGGCTTAGGATGGGCACTTAATGCCGGCGGGGTAATCACACGTCAGGTCAGGGGAGCCGAAGACTGCTATAATTCGGTTAACGGTAAATTTTCCCAAAGGCCGGTTATTCAGGATTATAATTATGTTACCCCTCTGTCGAATTACCTGAGCAGCCTGGCAACAGACCTGAATTTGATTGGTTCTTCAAGTTATAATATCTATGATGGGGAACCGGATATTTTCTACTATAATTTTTGTGGTAAATCGGGTAAATTCTTTCTGGATAATAATGCCAAAGGTTGTTTCTTTAAATATGAGGATTTCAAGGTGGAATTCCCTAATAATGACCTGTTTCGCATTACAGACCAGACAGGAGTAAAATATGAATTTACCACCAGTTCTTACGATATAATCCCTGTAGACAACCTGACTCAAAGGAGTACCTGGCATCTGACAAAAATAACAAGCCCTTCCGGTGGTGAAATAACCCTTACTTATGAATCCCGTTACAGTGAAACAGCAAGAAGGAGACAACACTCGACTTGTTTCATTGAAGTGAATCCTGAATCAGCCTCTTTTCATCAAATCAATAGTACGGCATACCATGCAGGCCTCCTTGCGAGCTCTTATTGTAACTATGCCCTGTTAAGCAAGATAACATCTAAATCAGGGAATTATATTAACTTCAACCTTTCGGCTACTTCACGTAAGGATATGAGCAATTCGACAGCTAAAGCCCTGGAAGAAATAATCTTGTATAATAGTAAAAATGAATCACAAAAGAGGGTAAGTCTTGGGTATGACTATTTTGAGGCGAATACTTCCCAGCGGTATAAGACCTATGATAATAAAGAACTGGCGGACTATAACTACCTTAACTACCGCTTACGTCTTAAAACGGTGAAGGAGGTTTCTAAGTCCGGTATATCCGGAGGCACATACCGTTTCGAATATTACGGGGATGATAATCCGTCAACGAATGATGCTTATACACTTCCTTACCGCTTATCTGCACGTCAGGACCATTGGGGTTATTACAACCACAGTTCTAACGTGACTATCTTTCCCAATAACTCTGTGAATAAAACAATTGGAGCAGATCAATGGCTCGATTGGTATATAGGAGGTAGAAGCACATATTTATCTCCTGTGTACGGCAGATCTTCGGGACTTGCTTGTAATGTCGTTACTGGAGGAGCTAACAGGGAAACTGATTTTGAAGCGGTAAAAGCAGGCAGCCTGAATAAGATAATATATCCTACCGGGGGGTACACTAAATTCGACTATGAAGCTCACAGAGTGTCAACATCTGATTATAGTGCTGGCGGTGGTATAAGGATTAAGCAGATAGAATCTTGTAATGAAAAAGGAAATAAGATTATTAAGGACTATGAATATGAGACTTATTCCGGACATTATCTGGAATACTATTATTACAGTTCATCCAGCCCGTACCATACTCTAATATATAATACCTATACTCCTACTGATTTACAGAGTATGCATCAGGTTTTAATGGCTATGGGAGTGCCTCCGAGTATAGTCTATAAAGAAAAATTGCACGTAATCCGAATTGACGGAGAGTCGCGTCTAAAACTGGGTATAGGAGCCGAAGCCTTATATTACAAAGTTACAGAAAAATCCAAAGGGCTCGGCCAGACTGAATATTATTATTCCTGTATGGATGACTTTTCTAACAACTGGGGCACTATCATACTAAACGGAACATATATTAATGACGCGTTTACTTTCGCATGGGTACAAACGGTTAATTATCCATGGTATGACGCATGCTATCTCAGTACAAAATTAGATAGCCAGTCATTTCCATATCCTGAAAGTATCGGCAATGACTGGCGTAACAGGCTCTTGAATTGTAAAAAAGTGTATAACAATGATGGCGTATTAGTTATGGAAGACTCAATTTTCTATAAAACAGCAATTTTACAGGCAATCCCGAACTATAAGGCCCTTCGGCTTGCCGATAATGAGTACATGTATGCACGCTCCTATACCATTGGCGGATCGGTAAATGTTAGCAAGGAAGTCAACAGGCAGTATATCCCCGGGCAGGGAATGGTACGTGTAGTAAAGGAAAATGATTATACATCCGTATCACATAAACAAATAACCGAAAACAGGACATGGGATAGTTCAGGAAAACTGGTCACTACCAAATATTATTATCCGCCGGAATACGGGGAAGTCCTTTCAGAACTGAAAAACAGTAATATACTTGTGCCGGTGGACGTGCGTTCATATAAAGAGAATAAACTGTTATCCGGCATGCAGATAAAGTATGACAGCAAAGGACAGGTCGATACAAAATACCGTTTTGAATCGGATGTCACCGATATGCCATTCAACAGCCAGAATCCATATACATTCTCTCCTTACTTGTGGAACACCTACTATGCATTTGGACTGTTGCAGGCCCAACTTATCCGTAGCGGAGTATTCAACGTTTATCTTTGGGGCTATAAAAACCAGTATCCAATAGCAGAAATCAAAAATGCAACATACGATCAAGTGAAAGCAATCATAAATGAAGCCACATTGACAACCATTGCTTCCAAGGATGAGCCTTCGACTTCAGACTGGGTTCTAATAAACGGCTTGCGGGCATTGCCGAATACTCTTGTCACCACCTACACCTATCAGCCATTGGTTGGTATGCTGACAGCTACCGATCCCTCCGGTA
>NZ_JAEPKU010000226.1 GCF_016652235.1 Dysgonomonas sp. Marseille-P4677 | reverse complement strand
GTAGAAATATCATAGTATTTCATATAGTCTTTCCGGGAAAAAGGTTCTTTGATTTTTCCTTGCAATATTTCAACTCTGTCAGAGATTGGATGTGTCAGCCTGTAATGCATCTCAATTGAATCTTCTATTATTGAATCTATTATGGATAGATGAAATTCATATAAAGGATATTTTGAACCCCTCTCTTTTGATAATAATTCTGCATTGTAAAAATGGTTTACACCTTTAGAATCTATAAATTTCTCCTGCTCGAAGTATTCGTCATATGGTAAATATAAGATCATTCCATATTCTTTGTAAAAGAGTGATATAAGTAAGAGTTCTTCAAGCATACTGTCCATTTTGTAAAAACTATCAGAACAAAATTCAGCAATATCGTATAAGAAAAAATTATCCGACTTTGAGACTTTATATTTTTCAGTGATATTTTCAATGCCAATATTCCTAAATAATCCACTGTTATTGTACTCTTTGACCAGATTGTCAATATTCGGATATTTATGCTTAGTCATTCCAATATGAAGGTCAATTACTTTTTGAACCATTTTATGACCTTCTTCACTCAGTGTGTTTGTGTATGGTTTATCATTTGATATTAGTTGGGTAATATATTTATCAGGATATGATATTTCAAGATAATGAAGAGTATTTTGAATATTTTTGATATTGCACATCATATCAAAGTCAATATGCTTATGTGCATTTCTGATTTCCTTTATCCTTCCTATCTTTTCAGATATAGAAACAACGGAAGAAATTATTCGATCTGTAATAGGATATTCTAAAACCATAGAAGAGAAATTATACTATTTATAATACTATCCAAATATATAAACAATTGCTTATACTATATCGCTTAAGCAGGTATTTATATTATGAATAATACTATTTCATATATTATTGATAATAAATAAAGAATAGTATTATTAATAGTATATTTTATATTAAAAACAGGAAATTTTATATAGTATTTCTCAGTGAAACATTCAATGAAAAATCCGGTAATGGCCTATTAACAAAAATTAAGGTGCAAAACCAGGACATTTGATAATCCGGCCTGATTTTTCTATAAGTCTCTTCATGAAAAATCCGTTCTTGTTATAAATCTTTGAGGATGTGTTAAAACTTATATCTATATCTTATTTTTTCTTTCTCATTCTATTCATTTCCGATTCGATTTTCTGGTCTGTGATATTCGCATAAATCATTGTGGTCCTTATGTTCGTATGTCCGAGGATCTTGCTGACAGATTCCAGCGATACGCCTTTATTCAGTGCAAGCGTCGCAAAAGTGTGCCTGCTCATGTGGAAGCTCAGATTCTTTTGAATCCCACAGATACCGGCTATTTCTTTAAGATAGCAGTTGAATAGACTTTGCCGACTCTTTATCAGTCGATTACAAAGAGAAGTATTTAGAGAGGTAATGATTTAGAAACGGTTCTCCTAACTAAAGTTTGCTATCATTTGCATAGCAGATAACTTTATGCACAAAGATAAACAAAGATTTTGTTTGTAAATATTTTTTGTAGAATATTCCGATAGCGCAGATTCAAATACTAAATGTGACAAATCAATTTAAAGATGTATAAAATCATCATCATATAACTTAAAATAAGTTTCTTTAATAATATATTGCCTGACAAGCCCATGGGTATATTCATTCAGGCCTCTTTATAAGGAGGAACAGGAATGCGCAAAATAAAAATCAGCATTTAGCATTTTGGCAATATATTCATGAGTAGTCAATTCTCCCCTATAACCATCATCGGCTATTATCGTTTTCACTGAAAAACACAGCACTTTAAATACATGCATTAATAGACTTGTGGCTTTACTATATATTGGCTATTGTTACCATAATCGCTATTAAAAATCCATTTTTATCTACTACAACATGGCGTTTAATGCTTTATTATTGCTTCAATTTACACTTTGGTTGTCCATGATACTCAAAGAAGCAATTTTATTTTGTTTCCGTTTGAATCTGATTGACTCTCGTTTATTACTCAATAACAAGTCAAACTCAGTCATGTTTGACTATTTGCAAAAATAGTAATAACCCAACTCCCATTTGGGATAATTTTTAGGCAGCCTACGCCATTAGCAACCGGTTCTTACAGACATTCATTTGATTACAAGCATTAGAGACACTCTGTAATAGTAACAGTAAATGATAAGTTGAAAAACATATATCAAGTTGAACATTTCAAGTATCATTCTTTTAGTAATTTCATAACTGGTATTATAACTTACAGCTTTTTACCGAACAAGCCTTCAATTTAGATACCAAACCCAAAAATCAAATTCAGATCGCTCTCTTTTATTAATGAATTCAGACTATAAGATTAAATTTTAACATGCAATATGTCCAAATAGTTTATAGCTTAGTCAAAGCTAGCAAATAAAAATTGCCGAATTTATTCACATATACAAAAGGAAGCCCGTAAGGTGCATTTGAACCTAAGTTCTATATACACTTTCTAATTAGAAATAAACATTTAAACGTTCTGATCAAAATGTATTACACATTAAGCATATGATCATTTCGGAAATATTTAACTATTTATATAAAATTAACATTATAGTTGTTGTGTTAAAATAATATTATGAGTTCATTTAACTAAATTTTATACCATATTTCTCTATGAGAACCTTATTATTTAATTTTATTCTACTTGTATTTTTACAATCTTGTATAAAACTGCAGGATAATAATTATTATTCATGTCTTGATTTAAAGGAAATTACTTCTGAAAGAAACTTTATAGGAAATAATGGGTGGTATTTTCAAAGAGGTCACATTTTGATTGATACCCTAGAAGCATATAAAGGAAAAGCATCTTTAAGATTGATTCCAACACCGTATGATGGTATTAAGCAAGCCTCTGCATTTTTCTATACAAATATGACCGAAATAGATGGTGATACCATCATATTTTCAGGAGAGTATAAATTAAGAAATGTAATAAATGGAAAGATTGTCATCCGGATTGAACAAGACAATAATAGTGGTAAAATTCGAAAAGATTCAATTATCATAGATGAATACACAAAAATTAACGAATGGCTAGATTTTTCAATCAGAATTCCCCTAAATGAAAATATAATAGAAAGTTTTTTCTATATAGATGTCATCGGAAATATGGATTGTTATATAAACAACTGTAAAATTAATATAGATGAACATCCGATAGAAAAATTTATTTGCGCTAAATATGAGGCAGAAGACAATAATGAAT
>NZ_JAEPKU010000225.1 GCF_016652235.1 Dysgonomonas sp. Marseille-P4677 | reverse complement strand
CTGATAAATAATCTATTAAGAAAAAGTTATGAAGAAAGTCGTTGTTTTTCTATTCTTTTTATTGTGTTCTATTATATCCTATGCTACACCTCAAATGGGAGATTTACTAATCTATAAAGGAGATACAATCCGTATCTATCCTTTTTTGTTAGACGATTATTTATCTCAATCCCCTTCGAAAGAAGCTTTTCACGAGAAAAACAAAGGAATCAGATTATCGAGTACTGCATGTTGGCGTGGTCATCAAGCTGTTTTTGAGGTGAAAGGAGATAGCCTTTTTCTTCAAAAGGTGTATGGAATTGATAAACAAGAAATGGATTTAACTGTTCTGTTTGATCAAAAAGAGGATATTTTTTTTGACTGGTATACAGGAACGATTACAAATCCTTGGAATCGACTAATTTATGATCATAATTCAGGTTGGGGTGGCTTTTATGAATACGAGACCGATTTTATTATCGAAGCAGGAATATTGAAGTACATAAAAAAATATCACAATACAATTAAATCCTCAATATATACCGAGGGAGATACTCTAATGAGGTTTATCAAATCAAATCAAATATAAATTATAGGAATATAAAGCCCGTTAGTTATAAAATTCGTGTGATAACAAGAATAGATGATGTTGATAATAATGGAAAGATCACTAAAGTCTCTGTTCCACGTGGTTACAATAATGAATATGATCAAGAAGCAATCAGGGTGATAAAATCTATCCCTCAATGGCAGGTAATAAAACGAAGAGGTGAAAAAATCCATATTCCATGGACAATACCTGTAATTTTTGAAGCTAAGGATTAAAATATATTCTTAGCATGATTTTAATTCATATCTCCGCAAGATTTGCAAACACATGCAATGAAATATTTTCTACATTTGCGTCAATCGTCATCTCTATGGATTATAAAGAATTAAGCAGACAGGAATATACAGCCCGCATCAATAGGGTGATGGATTATATCAGCCGAAATCTTGACAAGCAGATTGATTTATCAATGATGGCAGATATTGCTTCATTCTCACCTTATCATTTCCACCGTATCTTTACATTTATTGTCGGAGAAACACCCAACAATTTTGTATCACGTATTAAGCTCGAAAAAGCAGCTCAACTACTTCATGATAATCCCAAAATATCCATTAGTGAAATTACCTTTCAGTGTGGATTCGGAAATGTCTCTTCATTCAGCAGGGCATTTAAGTCTTATTTCGAGATGAGTGCCAAAGAGTTTCGTTTACAGGACAAAGCAATCTATGTAAAAAACGGTATAAGATATAGCAAGAATTGCCAACCGATTAGCAAGATTGGTAAAAATAAACAACTGGTAAATACTCAATTTTGTAGTGTCGAATTTAATAAAATAATAATTATGGACACGAAAATTGAAATCAAGCAAATGCCTGAACTTAATCTTATCTATTGTCGTCACATGGGAGCATTCAATAAGATCGGGCAAGCTTATGAAAAGCTTTTCAAATGGGCTGCTCCCCGCGGATTAGTCACTCCGACAACAAAAACTGTTACCGTTTATCTTGATGATCCGGCTATCACAAGCATGGATAAGGTACGTCAGGATGCAAGTATCATTGTAGAAAGAGACGTAAAAGTAGAAGGTGAGATCGGTAAATCTACTGTCTCGGAAGGAAAATACGCTGTCGGACATTTCGAAATTAAAGAGACAGAATTTGAGGAAGCGTGGAACACCATGTGTTCTTGGTTAACCGAAAGCGGTTATCAACCGGGAGATGGATCTACCTATGAATTATATCATAATCATTATAGCGAAGATTCGGAATTCAGATTTATAGTTGATATCTGCATCCCTGTGAAACCGTTATAAGAAATAGCTTTAAGAATAGAAACCCTGAATATTCTATGTATTCAGGGTTTTATTTTTCAAATTATTTTTCTGATTTTCGCACTCAACCAAGGAGCGAAGCCTGTAAATATAACGACTAACAACCAAAGGTTTCCTGTTGTAATATCATAGGCAGCAAGCATTTCTTCTATTGGGTTATTCATTATAGATCCAATAATAAACTCTATACCTATCGTGAGGAATATCCAGACTGAACCTATAGCCCAATAGGTTTTATTACCTCCTTTGACTAGTTTATGTAAAAGCAAAACTGTAACTAGAAATATCAAGATACATAGCAGTATTCCACTGATAGGCAAAGCAAACTGTTCACCGAACCACGGCATAAGGATTTTCTCTCTAAATCCTCCATTCAATATCGCTAAGGGAATAATTAACACCCAAACAAGTAATGACTTTAATATATTTTTCATCTACCAAGATTATAATGATATCACATAAATCCGAGACTGATCTCCCCATGGATGATAGCCATTTCCGATATATATCCATCCATATTTCTCATAAAATCCGATATGATCGGTGGACAAATACAGCTTATTAAATCCCGCTTTGCGAGTATCAGACTTTGTCTTCTCTATCAATAGTTGGGCATATGAATTACCCCTGTGATTTTCATCTATAAACAATGCTGCCAGCCACGGATATAAATCCATCCGGCTAATAAAGTCGTTTGTTATCAATCCTGCACATCCAATAAGCTTACCATCCTTTTCCAAAACATACCATTGCGGTAGAGGTTTGGGAGAGTCAATGCAATGATTAATACAATCACTGTACAATTGAGGCAATACTGTTGACCAACTTCTTTGCAAATATGCAACTATCTGATTTTTGTATTCTGGATTTTCCCTTACTGATATGATTCTCATTTATTATATGGTTTTACTCTTTTTTTTCTTCGAATTCATCAATACGCTTATGTATTTCTGCGACAAGATATGTTTTTATTTAATAAAAATCCTATGATATTATTTCAACCAATTCGTCGATATCCAATAATCTATACCGAACTCCATTTATAAACTCAATATGAGACATATGAAAATGACCATATAACCAGTCCTTTATATGATGACCATCCGCAATTAGTTTATTATAAATCTTGCTTAAAACTTCTCTCTCCATTTTTATATCTTTTTCGAGAGATGAATCATTAATAATTCTCTTGGCTAAGTTATTTTTAGCGAGTGGATAACAAAAAACAGGAGCAGAATGGGTTATAACTGTATTAATTGCTATTTCTAAAGCTGTTATTTCGGACAATAAATCTTGATTAAATATTGGAAATTCGTCTTTCCAATAGGTAGATAGTTCTTTTTTATGCCGAACTTTTCGATTTAATATTTCCTGTTCTCTATCAAATCGGTCTAATGACATAGCCCCT
>NZ_JAEPKU010000224.1 GCF_016652235.1 Dysgonomonas sp. Marseille-P4677 | reverse complement strand
TTATTCTTCTTACGAATTTAAGTAAAAACTCATAATAATCAAAAGTTTAAACATAGAATTAATATTTTCTATAAGTTAAAGATTCCTGATTTTTATGAGTTTTAATTATTCTATTTCAATCGCTCTTTTATCATCCGGTATTTCTCATACCTGCTGCAATTCCGGAAATTGTAATCATCAATGCTAACTCAAGTTCCGAAGAATGTTCACTATCTTTTCTAGTACGATGTAACAACTCTACTTGCAACAAATTCAATGGATTTGTATAAATGTTGCGCATAGCAATATTTTCTGCAACATCAGGTAAACTCTCCATTAAATATTCATCCTGAGAGATTCTCAATATTGTTTTTATATCACTTTCTAGCTGAGCTCTCAATTGTTTTCCCAAACGAAGTAAATCTGGCTCTACTAATCTTTCATCATAATACTGAGATATACGTGAATCTGCTTTAGCAAATACCATTTCAAGCATACTAATGCGCGTTCCAAAAAATGGCCAATCTGTATACATTGCTTTTAATATATCCATTTTACCTTCGTCAATGGCACATTGAAGCGCTTCTCCTGCTCCAAGCCATGCGGGAAGCATCAACCGGTTTTGCGTCCAACCAAAAATCCATGGAATGGCACGTAAACTTTCCACTCCACCATTAGGACGACGCTTAGCAGGGCGAGACCCTAACGGCAAACGTGCCAATTCAGCTTCGGGAGTAGCCTGATAGAAATATGGTATAAAGTTCGGATCTTTATGAACCAAACCTTGATAGCTTTTACATGAAATATCGGAAAGCTCATCCATCAAATCTCTCCATTCTTGCTTAGGTGCAGGTGGAGGCAGTAAATTAGCTTCGAGTATAGCATCTGTGTATAATGATAGGGTTCTGATTGCTAAATCAGGCAATCCTAATTTAAATCGAATCATTTCCCCTTGTTCTGTTACACGGAGACCATCCTTCAACGAGCCAGGTGGCTGTGAAAATAAAGCAACCTTAGCCGGACCGCCGCCACGACCAACAGTTCCTCCTCGACCATGAAACAGCGTAAGAGCAATACTTGCATCCTGACATGTCTTAATTAATGCTTCCTGTGCATGATATTGTGCCCAACCGGCAGCAAGAGATCCGGCATCTTTAGATGAATCCGAATAGCCGATCATTATCATTTGCTTATTTTCTATAATATCTCTATACCAGCTAATATTAAATAGCTGTTGCATAATGCCATTAGCGTTGTTCAGGTCATTTAATGTCTCGAATAACGGAGTTACGGGTAATGTATACGGACATTCAGCCTCCTTCAATAATAGATATACAGCTAAGATATCGGATGGCGTACGAGTCATTGAGATAACATAAGTAGGAATAGCTCCTACAGGAGTTTCAGCAATAACTCTGCACGTATCAAGAACTTCTTTTGTCTGAGGGCTTGGTTCCCAATTATGAGGAATTAATGGCCGCTTCGAATTTAACTCTTTGAGAAGGAAAGCTTGTTTTTCTTCTTCCGACCAGGTTTCATAATCCCCTAAACCTAAGTATTTAGTTATTTCGGATAAAGCTTCTGTATGCACAGTACTTTCCTGACGTATATCCAGTTGTGTTAATGTTAATCCAAAACAACAAACTCTGCGCATTGTATCAAGCAGTTTGTCATCAGCAATAATCTCCATTTTACAGGCTACGAGAGATTTATAACACTCATGCAAAGGCTCCCACAGCTGATCATTATGTATTAGTATATCTTCTGTTAGCTCAGGAGTTTTGCCTTCAATACATTTATCGATATATGCAATAGTTACATTCAATCTGGTGCGTAACCGTTTCATCAACTCTCTATAAGGTTCTTGTACTTCGTAATCTTTGATATAATCTCTAAATTCGATTGTACAAGTAGCCATAGACAGCTCCTTCACAAGAATCTCAATATCTTCGAGGAAAAGTTTTGCAGCTCTTTTACGACTGTCAAGTAATACTTCGTGTGTAACTTTAGCAGTTACATTCGGGTTTCCATCACGATCCCCTCCCATCCACGATGAAAAGTGTATAGGACGCGCATTTATGGGAAATCTATAATTTAATGTATTCTTTATCTGTTCATCCAATTCACGTATGTATACAGGCACTGCCTGCCAAAGCGAATTCTCTACAACTTCGTATCCCCATTTAGCCTCTTCATTAGGAGTAGGACGCTTTTGACGAATCTCGTCGGTATACCAATACTGTGCAATAAGCTGTTTTAAACGTCTTAAAATCTGAACTTTTTGATAATCAGCCAGATCATCATGATCTAGTAATGCCAGACAATGATCTACTTGATTTAAATTATTAATCAAAGATCTCCTATTTATTTCTGTAGGATGTGCTGTTAATACCAAATCAATAGATATATTTTCAATTGCCTGTATAATATCTTCATCCTTTATATTACTCGCTTTCAGCTTTTTATAAATATCAGAAAAGTTCACAGGATTTTCAGCCCCTTGCGAATGAGGTGACACACTGTTATATTGCTCTGCTGTATTAGTCAGATTCAAAAACTGGTTAAAGGATCTTGCTACGGGAAGAAATTCCTCATCTTTCAGATTCTGAAGTGTTTCTACCAATAACTTATGTGATTCAATATCCCCTGAATGAGAGGCTTTAGAGAGTCTACGAATTGTTTCGATCAATTCAAGCATATCCTGACCTTTTGCCTCGCTGATTGTTTTCCCGAGCATATCGCCAAGTAGCTTGATGTTATCGTGCATTAAAGATTGTTGCAAATTATTCATAGTCTAATATTATTAGTTTAATTCTATTTTAGAGCTAATTAATAAACAGAAGGAATACTTCAATATTTATTGAACAATTCAGTTATTACATTAGCACTAACAACGATAAAGATTTTGTATTTATAAGAAGGAAAACTCCTTCTATAATATACCACAATGCCTTATTATTCGTTTATCAATGTAAATAATTCTTCTGCTGCTAAACGCGGACCGTCTTTACTTTTACCTTCAATAGCCAGAGAAGTATGAATCTCACCGATCTTCACGCCATTTTTATCCATATCAGTAAAGTATTCACGAATTAATTTTCCTGCCAATTCAGGCTCTTGCACAGGTCCGAACGGGTTTGCAAAATAAGAAGTCACCAACCCCTTTTCAGTTGTTGTACCTTTTGCTTTACGTGCACCTGCCTCAAACACCTTGATCGCTTCATCTAAATCGGTAAAGAAACTAATTTTTTTATCAGCATCTGCATAATTATTAGCATAAAGGAAGTAGTCTAC
>NZ_JAEPKU010000223.1 GCF_016652235.1 Dysgonomonas sp. Marseille-P4677 | reverse complement strand
ACGTTAGACTATACAAAATGTAGATTAATACTTAATTCCTTCAATATATCAGATAAAGACTCAAAGGGGAAATTACAATACAAATTTTCATATATTGAAGGTTCTCTTCCTTCCAAACAATCATTTAACACTGATATTTGGGGGTATTATAATGGATCTAATAACTTTGCGAAAATACCAACTTATTCGAATCTAAAATTTAAGTCTAGTTCAATAAATAAAGGTAACTATCCTGAAGCTTATATTTCATATATAGATTCATACCTGTTACCTGATACAGAGTTTATGAAATATGGAACATTAAATGAAATTGAATATCCTACCGGAGGCAAAACCAAATTTATTTTTGAGCCTCATGAATTTTATAATAAATTTAGATGTTCCTTTACAGCTAAAGACAATCTGTATGTCACTTATAGTCCAGATGATATTTCACAGCAAAATAGTCCATATACAGATAGTAGGGACTTTACACTTGATGAAGATGGATATGTAGTGATATCGTACCATTATCATCCTCATTCATCCTTAATACCAATAGAGCCTAGTGTTGGGTATGTAACGTTAATGGAGAAACAGGGTAATCAATATTATACAATTTTAGAAAAATTAGTTAATCTAGATCAACAATCAATAGGAACGCAAGTATTTAATGATTGTGCTGTATATTTAAAAAAAGGGACAACTTATAAGATCCAACTATGGAGAGAAACGAAAAATGAATCGGGACAAAGTAAATATTTTAATTATTATGTAACAGCAACAACTAAGGTTTATACTCCTTATACATTTGATAGCGGTGGGGGGTTAAGAATAAAAGAAATACAAAATATAATAGATAACAAAATTGTTAAAAAGAAGCAGTATTCATATATCTCAGGAGGAAAATCAACAGGTACTTTATTATCAATGCCTGATTTTTCTTATCTTCTTTTGTTAGACAAAGCACTTATTGACAATAGTTACCAATATAGTTTATTAACTACTCTTGAGTTATTTCTCATGGTAGGTGGAAATTCTTCTATTTTATGGGGATCTCCTATTATTCAAATTAATAGTTCTCAATTGAATATTGGTTATAATTCAGTTATAGAAATTAATTTAGATGAAAATAATAACACAATAGGAAGGTCTGAGTACCAGTACTTAGTAGAGCCATTGAAAGATAAAATTCCATTTCCTACTCCAAAACAATATCATATAGGAAATGGCACTTTACTAATGGAATCCCAGTATGATCAAGACAATAATTTAATAAATCTAAAAAAATGGGAGTACTCATTTAAAAACATACAAGGAGCTTCTTCTAGATATATTTTAAAACTAAATAGACCGACAGATGATGCTGCATGTTCTGGAGGACGTTTCTATAAGATAACCCCACAATGGTGGTCGTTAGACCGTATTTATGAATCAGAATATCCAACAGTTGGAGGATACGGAGTGTATTCGCAAAAAGAATACAAATACAACAACACTAATAGATTGGTAAATAGGATAACTGAATTTCTTCCTACTATTATGATAGAAACCAATACTAATTACGCATCTGAATATTCAGGTTTAATATTTGAAAAAATGATATCTAAGAATATGATTGGAATTCCTATTGAGATAGTAATTCAAAGAGATGGTAAAGTTACAAAAGCAAATAAATTTGAATTCAATAACAATCTTTACTTAAACCGTTCATTTTCTGCTATAGGTACTTCTTTGACTATGAATAATTATATCCAATACTATGAAAAAGATTATGAAATAGAAAAGTTTGATTCATATGGTAACCCTGTATATATATTAAAAGATGATGCAATTCATTTAATCTATCTATGGAGTTATGGTGGTCAATATCCAATAGCAGAAATAAAAAACGCAACCTATACAGACATTAATTCAGCATTATCAACAGTAGGGTTAGTATCAATAGACGCTTTATCAGCCAATACTAATCCGGATAAAGCTAAACTAGATAAACTCCGTACGCTACCTATACTGAATAATGCTTTAATTAATACTTATAAGTATCAGCCACTAGTAGGTCTATTAGAGTCGACCGATCCGACGGGTATTACTACCTTCTATGACTACGATGATTTCAGCCGGTTGAAAGAAACCTATATCAAGGACAGCAACGGCACTAAGCAGGTTATCCAGAAACACGACTACCACTACCAAAACCAGTAACCACACAGCTATGAAAACAAAATATATTTATATTATCCTGTTCCTTATCTTATTTGTCGGAACATTGTACGGGCAGAATACCATGTCCAGTCCTGTGGATTTAGGGACTAAAAGCGGCTCGTTTACCTATACCGACACAAAGAACACAAGCAGCTATACGAATAATTACACAGGCCGTTCGACCAATGACGTTTTCTATAAGTTCACCACTACCGTAGCTATGGATGTGGTTATTTCACACTGCGGTTCGGCTGTGAGCGATACGTATGTCTACCTGCTGAATTCTTCCGGGGGACTTGTCGCTTCCAATGACGACTATAGCGGAGAGGGGAAATGTTCTACTACTACACAATCTTACCTAAAAATGACAAACCTTGCGGCGGGAACCTATTATGTGGTTTCGGAAGGTTATAGCCAGAACGGGAATATTACGACAACGATACAGGGGACAGTCCAAAAAATTGAATACGATCTGGGAAGCAAAAGTGGCTCGTTTACCTATACCCATACGCAGAATACAGCCAATTGTTCCAATAGTTATACAGGACAGTCCTCCAATGACGTTTTCTATAAGTTCACCACTGCCGTGGCTATGGATGTGGTTATTTCGCACTGCGGTTCGGCTTTATCCGACACCTATGTGCACCTGCTGAACGCTTCAGGAACCCGGATTGCTTATAATGACGACTACAGCGGGGAGGGAAAATGTCCGACGACTACACATTCTTACCTGAAAATGACGAACTTGGCTGTGGGAACCTATTATGTGGTTTCAGAGGGTTACAGCCAGAACGGCAATATCACAACGAAAATAGAGGGGATCATCCCGAATGCCGGGATGGGTGTAGGTTCAGCTAATCAAAACTATATCCATACCCGCACCTATACCAATGAAGCGGGAACTGCTTACCTCGACCAGGTACAATACTTCGACGGATTGGGACGCCCCGTGCAGATGGTACAAAAGGCCATTACCCCGGGAACAGACTCCACGACAAGGAAAGATCTGGTTACTTATCAGGAGTACGACGGCTTCGGACGTGAAGATAAAGGTTGGCTACCGGCTGTAGTATCAGGTAATAACGGAGCCTATATGCCCTTGGCCACCTACAAATCAAAAGCCATG
>NZ_JAEPKU010000222.1 GCF_016652235.1 Dysgonomonas sp. Marseille-P4677 | reverse complement strand
ATATATACTTATCAAACTGATTTTAATTTTAGTAATATCAAACCTGTTTAAACTTAATAAAATGAGTAAGAGCATTAGTGGACTCAACAATACTGTTATTATTTGCATAATAATATCCCTTTCTGTATATGAAAATATCATATAAGAAATATTCGATTTATTTGAAATAAATATAACTTCTTGAATAGTACTGATTATTACAATAAAAAAAACAAAACTAAAATATAATTTACCTAGTATAATCACTTTTTCTTTTATAGATGACTTATTTTCTGTGCTTATGCCTGTTTTAAAAAATGTAAATAGTATGTTTATCATAAACCTAATGCTTTATTATAAATGTTTTGATATTGTTCATCTATTTTTTCCAACTCTTTATTGAATGTTGCATCAATTGTAGAAGTGTCAAATGGAATAAACCATTCTACATAGTCATCCCCTGGAATTGATGTGTTAGGAATAGCAAACAATCCAGTCCTCAATAAAATTCTTTTACAAGCTATCATTAATTCTGCCGTCTTAGCTTTTTGCCATGCAGTATTCCTAGAATTAGATCTATGTAATTTTGCATTTAATATGATTAATTCTTTTAATAATTCTTTGTATTCAAGAGCTGCTTTTTTATATTCATCTTGATTTGTTTTAAACTTAGCTAATATATCCAAGTGCTGTAATCCTTTCCAAGAAAAAGCAATACCATTCTTTTTTAATCGGTCTAACTCTGAAAAATAAAAGTTAACAACTTCTGGACTTTTCAAGTTTTTGCCAATATGATTTTTAAAGGTATCAGGTTCTGGAGTATAACCAATTACTAATAAATTATTCTTAGAACCATCCCAATTTAATAGATTATGTACTAAATATATACTGTTATCTCCATCATTTCTTACATCTATAATTTTTCCAGAAGAATCTATAAATGTGGAAGCAACTATAGTTATAGGATTCATCCCCGTAGGGTCAACCCGCCTAATAGGATTATTAGCTACATAAGCATATGGTGATATGGAAGAATACATCTCCGCCATCGGATCTACACTGGTAAATCTTCCCACTGCACTTTCATAATACCTGGCCGAGTAATCATACAGGTTCAACTGGTGCATATCGTCCAACTCTTTGCCATTGTACTTGTACTGCTGTTTTTTACCGTCATCATACTTTTCGGCAAAGGCTGTTCCAAAAGGATAGTAATGATTTCGCTGGGTGATTGTACCGCTGGCATTGACCACTACTCGGTTGTTGCCCAAATGATCTGCAAGGTAATAGTGATATACACCGTTTTCGATATAACCTCCGTCTACAAGTATGCGGGTCTTATTTACCGTTCCGGCCGAACTTTTGGAGGTCTCATAAATGATATTGCCTACATAGTCGGTGTTCTTGTATTCACTAAAGCCATCTGTGGCAGGAGTAGTGGTGCCTATCGGAGAATTAACCAAAGTCGGGTCGTAGCGCTGCTCTGTCTTCAGCTTCACGCCTGAAGCCGAGTAGGTGTAATAGTTCTTTGCCTTGACTGTTGAACTGTTGATCACCATCTGAAGGGGTAAATTTAAGGATTATATTGAATACCTGTTATTCCCTTGTTTAAATCTTTCTCCATCGCCCCATTGGCATTGTAGGTGTATTCGACAACTGCAGCTAAGTTAGTTTTGTCCTTGAAGTCGGCTGATTCGACATAGACAAAGTTGGTAACGGTATCTGAGACATTGGTCATTTGGTTGCCCGAATAGGTCATGGTCAACTGGTCTACCATCACATTGTTATCTGCCGCCGCCGAATTTTTACCTCTTCGTACCAGGCTTATATTCCAGGCAAATGCAATCAATGAAACGGTAAAGACGATAATCGATTTGGAGAAGGTGAAAGTACAGACGTTACAGCTATTAAAGTGACTTTGATAATTAGAGGATGTGAAGTAGTTACAGGGTTAGAGATTTGTTTTCTAATAATATTACCAGATTGTAATATAAAAGAATAAAACAAACCCCGTACAGTTAATACTGGCGGGGTTCCTTATTTATAAATAAAAGATTTTACTCCTTTAATTTTGTCGTTTCCTTATTCATAACCAAACCCTCCGGTCCCTTTAATTATATAAACTACAGGTTCAATATTCGTTGTATCAAACCCATAATATACAGCTATATGATGGTTAAAGAAAATGAAGACATCTTTTTTAATTTGCATATTAACTTTCTTGGAACTTAATGAAATAGTATGAAAGCCAATACGCGTTGGACATTCAATATGTGTAGGAAAAGAAAACGGATTCCTTTGCAAAGTATCATCAAAAATAATTTTATTATCAAAAGATACTTTTAGATCTATCTTATCATATGGAGGCGGAGATGTTGATTCCATAAATATATTCATATTCCACTTAACAGATAAGAGGAATATAATTGTTATCAAGACACATATCGATATAGTAATATATATTTTTTTCTTCATACTTTTTTAATATTTGTAACGAAAACCTAATTGGTGAATTGTTCTTATTTGTCTACCATCTTTTAGTACCGGGTAAGGTATTTTTCTTCCATCCGCAGTTCTTATACTATTAAACCCTTTGTTTAAACTTTTTGCTTTCCAATTGTCATATGCTCTAGACACACTTCCTCCTGAAAATTTCTTTCCTGTTAGCCCCTGATTCATTATATCAGTAGAAGTATAACCTATGCTATTAGGATCAGGATGCTCCAGCCCTAGCGTATGCCCAAATTCATGCACTGGGGTTTTCGTCTTATAGCTAAAATACCCATTAATATTACTTTCGTTTAAATGCATAACTTTTCCTCCAAGTTCATTTGTCGCTCCAAATATTTTCCAATCAGAATTGTCAGCCGCAACAAATAAATGGTCTGAATCAGCAACATCATCCATTGATTCAACACCTGTAATTTGTATATCAGTTTGCATTTCATATTCTTTTCCATCAATAGTAATACTAGTGCCTAATGCATCTGTTATACCAGAACTGATATTCTTTGCTAATTTATTGACATTAATCCCACTACTTGATCTATTGATTACTTTTCCAGTAACATGCATGGTCGCAACATTATTCTCTATAGTAAACCAAATGCTATCTCCTCTTGGATCAATTGCATTTATTGGATTATTAGCGACATATGCGTAAGGACTAATGCTATAATACTTCTCTGCCAGTGGATCGACACTGGTAAACCTTCCCACTGCACTTTCATAATATCTGGCCGAATAATCATACAGGTTCAGCTGATGCATGTCATCCAGTTCCTTGCCATTGTACTTGTACTTTTGGTTTTTACCGTCATCGTATTTTTCGGCAAAGG
>NZ_JAEPKU010000221.1 GCF_016652235.1 Dysgonomonas sp. Marseille-P4677 | reverse complement strand
TAATAAGGACGGCTTAGATCAAGCCGTCCTTATTATTTATATAGATTATTAGTTATTGGAGAGGATTGTTGCTGGATTATAATAGTATTGGGAGTGTGTCAATAAGAAAACCAATAGTTTATGATGGTGTATATTGGCTCATTTCTGCATAGATTTTTATGTTGTCTATTCCTGCTTTTTTATAGCTCTTTCATGTAGAATGGTATTATAAATAAAAAAAGCGTTTCTGATAACCAGAAACGCTTTTGTTTATTTAGTGAAATATTCTTACATCATTCCACCCATTCCGCCACCCATTGGAGGCATTGGGGCAGGAGTATCTTCTTTTTTATCAGCAATAATACATTCTGTAGTTAAGAACATACCAGCAATAGAAGCGGCATTTTCAAGAGCTACACGAACTACTTTAGCTGGATCAATAACTCCGGCAGCATTTAGATTCTCATAAACGTCTGCGCGAGCATTATAACCGAAATCAGTTTTACCTTCACGTACCTTTTGCACAACAACAGCACCTTCTTTACCACTGTTGGCAACAATCTGGCGAAGAGGCTCTTCTATTGCACGTTTTACGATTTCAATACCAGTTGTCTCGTCTTCATTTTCACCCTTAAGATCAGTGATTGAATCAATGGCACGGATATATGCTACTCCACCTCCAGGTACTGTTCCTTCTTCAATTGCAGCACGAGTTGCAGATAAAGCATCGTCAACACGATCTTTCTTTTCTTTCATTTCTACTTCGGAAGGTGCACCAACATAAAGAACTGCTACACCACCTGCTAATTTAGCTAGACGTTCTTGTAGCTTTTCTCTGTCATAATCAGATGTTGTTTTTTCCATCTGCGTTCTTATTTGAGATACGCGAGCCGCAATAGCTTCTTTTTCTCCTGCACCGTTTACGATAGTTGTATTGTCTTTATTGATAGTTACTTTATCGGCAGTACCAAGCATATCGATCGTAGCAGCTTCAAGTTTGATGCCTCTTTCTTCTGAAATAACAATACCACCTGTAAGGATTGCAATGTCTTCCAACATTTCTTTACGACGATCTCCGAATCCAGGAGCTTTTACTGCAGCAATTTTTAAGCCTGCGCGAAGGCGATTTACTACTAGTGTAGTTAATGCTTCAGAGTCGATATCTTCAGCTATAATAAGTAAAGAACGTCCTGATTTAAGTGCTGCTTCAAGAATAGGGAGGATATCTTTCAATACAGAGATTTTCTTATCATGTATAAGAATATATGGATTTTCTAGGTCAGCTTCCATTTTTTCTGTATCGGTAACAAAGTAAGGAGAAATATAACCTCTGTCGAATTGCATACCTTCAACTACATCAACATAAGTTTCTGTTCCCTTTGCTTCTTCAACAGTTATAACACCTTCTTTTTTTACTTTACCCATGGCTTCAGCGATTAGTTTGCCGATAGTTTCGTCACCATTTGCGGAAATCTTAGCTACGTGCTCAATTTTTTGTAAGTCATCACCTACAGCAACAGCCTGAGTTTTTATGTTTTCTACTACCTTAGTAACAGCCTTATCAATACCACGTTTCAGATCCATTGGATTTGCACCTGCAGTTACGTTTTTAAGACCTACGCTAACGATTGATTGAGCTAATACAGTCGCTGTAGTTGTACCATCACCGGCGTCATCATTAGTTTTAGAAGCAACTTCTTTTACTAATTGCGCTCCCATATTTTGGAATGGCTCTTCCAATTCTATTTCTTTAGCAACTGTAACACCATCTTTTGTGATGTGAGGTGCTCCAAATTTCTTTTCGATGATTACGTTACGACCTTTTGGTCCTAGTGTTACTTTTACTGCATTAGCTAATGCATCAACACCTTTCTTTAGCTCGTCGCGAGCATCAATATTGAAAATTATTTCTTTAGCCATAATCTTTTATGTTCTTTTTATTTGGTTAGTATTAAATAATTGCAAGAATATCAGACTGACGCATGATTAGAAATACCTCACCATCAAGTTCTATTTCTGTTCCGGCATATTTACCGTAAAGAACCTGATCTTTCGGTTTTACAACCATGTCTTCGTCTTTAGTTCCATTTCCTACAGCAATAACTTCACCTTTAAGAGGTTTTTCTTTTGCGGTATCAGGAATTATAATACCCCCCACACTTTTTTCTTCTGCAGCAGCTGGTTTTATTAATACTCTGTCTGCTAATGGTTTAATACTCATGATTACTTTAGATTTTAAATTGTTTTTATATATATTTTATATATTATTCTGATTACTTATAAGCGAAATGTGTGCCAAAATACATATCTGTCAAAAGAGCAGAATAATGGCAGACGTAAACTGACAAGTAGTCATTTTACGAATAAATACTTTAGGTGATATTATTCTATGACGAAGACGACTGTTTCTTCTATCGGAGCCCAGTCATAAATAAACTTGGCATGTGAAGTGGCATTACGTACGCACATATGCGATCGGGGGGTGGTTCCCAATGTCTGACTATATTCTATTAGATTCTTTCTTGGTTCATTAACTGGAATTCCGTGTATATAACCACCATTGGTAAACCTATTGGCATAAGGTGCAAATCCTCCTGTTTCAATACTTCCATCTTTTAGAAAAATCATTCTAGTTTTCTTTTCTTGTATAATAAACATACCTAAGGGAGTTTCTTGTTGATAAGGAGGCTTATGTAGTCCGGTGGTGGCGGGATTCATACTTCTTACTAGCCATTTTGAATCTACCTTCTCCAAAGTTACAATATTTTCATTATTACGGTCGACAATGATCGCCTTATTGAACATGATGGTGTCATGGATTTCTTTTATATACTTTCTTGGAACGAACCATTCTCCACTAAAATCTACAGTCGATACCATGAAAAAACTGGTTGTACTGTCAGCAAGCAATCTAACTAGTGCTCCGTCTCTGCCATAGCGAATAGCAGTGATAGTATCGTCACTCAAAAATAGAGGGACTGATTGATAGCGTTCTACACCTGATGTATCGGCAATACGTTTATATTCATTTCTTCGATAAACTTTTACTAAAGGAGCTTCTCCGTTTTTATTCTTATAATTTTGTAATATAGCCCATTTAGCAGATGCCTGCCTTATGTTTTCTAATAATGCCAGACGTTCACGAATTTTATCCCATTGGAATATGCGTATAGTGTCTTTATATGGATAGCTATCTGCTAATGTATATTGATCGTAAAGAAATTCTTTTTCTATCACAATATCTTCGGCAGTGATTGTTTTGACCTTATTTTCTTCAGTGCTATCAGCTATAATTACTGAGTCTTGTAATTGCTTATTTAAAGTATTGTTTATTTCTTTTTCCTTTGAGCAGGAATTATAT
>NZ_JAEPKU010000023.1 GCF_016652235.1 Dysgonomonas sp. Marseille-P4677 | reverse complement strand
ATCAAAAGAAGATAAAACCCCAGAAAAGGTAGATTCCAAGATATTTGAAGTACTCCACATATTTATAAAAAGAGTGAAACAACCTAACTATGTAGATTCACTCATTATCGTACACAAGTTAGTAAACGGATTATGGAAAAATGGGTCTAAGTTTCTTCACTTTTATACTCTTCATAATGAAGAGCATGCTATTGAATTAATTCAACAGACATTAAAGTTGACTAGAGCAATAGATTATTTTAGATTGAAAGATATTGACTTTTATTTATTATTCCTTGCTTGTTATTTGCATGATATTAGCATGGTTGTTCATCCTAATTTAGATGATTTTAAAACCGAAAAAAATGCTAGCGATACTATTTTTACAGAATATATCTTAGAAGATTCTTCAACTAAGAAGATAGACACCAAAACGTTACTACTAAAATATTTCAAAAAGGTATTCTCCTTTTTTGAGAATGAAGTAAGAGGAAAGCACCCTAAACAAAGTGCTCAGTTTATAATTAAAATAAAAGATACATATCTCAGTTTTCTAGAGAAAACACATTTACAAATTGTTGCAGATGTTTCTGAGGCTCATGGTTTTTATTCTTATGAAGTATACGGACGAAAATCCAAAGGGTCTACGGATATCTATAGTGTCAAGTATTTAATGATTTTGTTGAGGTTAGCTGACCTTTTAGATATGTGTAAGGATAGAGTTAGCTATTATATTTTAAAAGAGAATATTAGGCACATGGAACATATATCCCAGTTCCATTGGATATCACATTTGGTTACGGATAAATGTGATGTCAAATTGGATTATAAACTAAAGGATTCCAAGATGATTAATAGTCCTTTAGAAAAAAATGCCATAGATGAAATCGTTAACATAGATATATATCTAAATACGAAGCAATTTACAAAAGTAGATGCCCCTTCTACGTGTAAAGGTTATTTGGCTAAAAACACAAGCAATGGAATATCTATTGAAATTCTAGATGATGAACTTAAGCCATGTAGTAATAATTCTAATTGCTTATTTTCTTGTAAATGGATGCTAAAGAAACAAGAATACTTGTTTAATGAATTAATAGACTTGAAAAAATATCTGAAACGTGTAAATAATGGTATTTTTGAAACCCAAATATTTGTAAATCTTATATGCGAAGATAAAATTAGCTTAGATACTGAGTTTAGGGATATTGTGAGTAATTATTTAGAAAAAAAATAAAAAAATATTTTCTCATCGGATTGGGGCGAATATGTAAGTTTCATTTAGGGGGTACACCCACCCATAGATGAGGTATCAATAAAAGACTTCTGTTTTTTGTGGAATGGAGAAAGTTTTAGGAGATATGCGTTTACACCGTATTGGTAGAGAGTCTCAGTAAAAACGGTGTTTACACCCGATTAGTTTACACTATGTTTACACCTTAAATAAAAAGAGGCTCACAATTTCTTGTAAACCTCTCATTTTCAGTGTAGCGGGACGGGGAATTGAACCCCGGACCTCATGATTATGAATCATGCGCTCTAACCATCTGAGCTATCCCGCCAACTTTATGTTAGCGGGTGCAAAAATAGAAGATTATTTTATATAATACAAGTTTCAGGGAAGAAAATAATGAAAATAATTTCAATGAACGGTCAAAATATCTCATATACAATGAGAAAAACTCTAATAAAATTTAAGAATAACATCTTTCCTCATAATATTAAGCTTAACATTCATCTTTTTACTACTTTTGTACTCAATTTCAGTATAGATAATTAATGCTAAAAGTAAAGCGACTATATACATTTGTTATTCAGACATTTTTGCCTGTCTTTGCCATGACATTTGCAATATGTTTGTTTATAGTATTGATGCAATTCCTGTGGCGTTATGTTGAGGACTTAGTTGGTAAAGGGCTTGATATATCAGTCTTGGCCGAACTATTTCTTTATGCAGCCTTTCAGCTTATACCGATGGCTCTGCCGTTATCCTTATTGTTAGCATCTCTAATGGCTTTTGGAAACCTAGGCGAGCGGTTGGAACTTCTTGCTATTAAAGCATCAGGAGTCTCTTTGCTGAAAGCGATGAGGCCATTGATAATCTTAGTTGCTTTTGTTTGTATAGGTGCTTTTTTCTTTCAGAATGAAGCGATGCCTCGCATTCAGGTAAAATTGAGGGCATTATTGTATTCTATTAAGCAAAAATCGCCTGAACTGGATATACCTGAAGGTTCTTTTTATAGCGATATTCCCAATTATAGTCTTTATGTGAAGAGAAAAGACCGGGATACAAAGATGCTGCACGATGTGATAATATATGATACATCGAAGGGATTTGATAATATGGCTGTTATTACATGTGATTCGGCTACGATGGAAGTATCGGAAGATAAAAGCTTCTTGTTGCTGAGTTTGATGAAAGGACAACAGTTTGCTAACTTCCGTCAGGCAGATATTAATAATACTTCGCCAGGTCGAAGAAATAACGAATTTGTTCCATATAGTAGGGAGAACTTTAATAGAAAGGAAGTAATTATTCCTTTTAATACAGGATTTGACCGAATGGATGAATCCAATTTAGATGGAACACAAATATCGAAGAATATAACGCAACTGGGACATTCTATCGACTCTATGAGTGTTCGGCTAGATAGTGTAAATACCCAAGATCGTAAAATAATAGGGAAACATACATATCTTACCTATCGAAATTCAGACACTTATCAGAAAAAGGATTCAATAAAGCATAATGCCGATATTGTAACTAAAGAAGAAATAGGAAGAATAAACTTTGATTCCTTAGTTCACTCTTTTAGTAAAGATGAAATGATACAGTACTTGGGTACTGCGGCTAGTGAAGCAGAAAATAGCAGATTTAATATTCTTGAGACAACTCAAAAAATAGCTCTGCAAAAGAATTTGCGATTTCACAAAGTAGAATGGCATCAGAAATTTGTACTTTCTTTCGCTTGTCTCATTTTCTTTTTTATTGGTGCTCCTTTAGGTGCTATTATCCGTAAAGGAGGTTTAGGTATGCCTGTTGTTGTCTCTGTAGCTCTGTTTATTGTGTACTATATTATAAATAATATAGGATACAAAATGGCTCGTGATGGTGTTTGGGAGTCTTGGCAAGGTATGTGGTTGAGCTCATTTGCATTATTTCCGCTAGGAGTATTTCTTACGTATAAGGCTATGAACGATTCGGCCCTATTTAATACTGAAGCATATGGTAACTTTTTCCGAAGGCTTCTTGGCCTCAACAAAAAGAAAATATATGAGACGAATGAATCTGTAGACGAATCTTTAATCCCGGCTTTATCTACATTAAACGCCAATCCGGAAGTGGTAGCGACTCTTAAAATGAGAAATGTAGAGACTCTGAAAGATGTGGTTAAAAACCACGAGGAATACGGTTATGGTACAGATACTATACAAGTAGTTCTTAGTATACTCAAAGAAAAAGGAGCTAGCTTTTTCGATGTTAAAATAAGGAACCTAGACTTTGAAGAGGCTAAGAATATCTATAAGACATTCTTAAATAGCTTTAAATTAGCAACTCTCTTTTACGTAGTCGGAATGTTATATTTGGTTATACAAAAAATACTACAACTCGATGCAGAGCTTTTTGGAACTATAGCGCTTTTAGGTTATATTGTGTTTTATATAAGAACATTTATTTGTTATTTCGATTTTTACAGATGTATCGATAAGAAACCTAAAAAGAATATAGGTATTGCTGTGTTTCTCTCATTTGTTTGTATCTGGGCTTTTTACCGATATTTTAAGAAACAAATGGATAAAGATTTAGATAATATAAAAGAATAAAAGATAGATATCATATAATTATGGATAATATAAAACTAGATACGGTAGAAGAAGCTATAGACGAAATAAGAAAAGGTAATTTTGTTATTGTAGTCGATGATGAAGACCGCGAGAATGAAGGTGATCTTATTATTGCAGCTGAAGCTATTACCCCCGAGAAAGTTAATTTTATGGAAACGCATGCGAGGGGATTGATTTGTACCCCTATTACAGCTGAAAGATGCGAAGAACTTGATCTGCCAATGATGGTAACTCACAATACAGCAACCCATGCCACACCATTTACAGTTTCTATAGATTTACTTAAGAACGGAGTAACCACCGGTATTTCAGCATATGATAGAGCACAAACTATATTAGCTTTGACTCGTAAAGACACAAAGTCCGAAGACTTTGGACGCCCGGGACATATATTCCCGCTGAGAGCAAAGGATAAAGGGGTCTTGAGTCGTGTAGGACATACGGAAGCCGCTGTTGATTTGGCGCGTTTAGCTGGTTTATATCCGGCAGGAGTACTTATTGAGATAAAAAGGGAAGATGGAGAAATGGCTCGTTTGCCGGAATTAAGAAGAATGGCTGATGAGCATGGTATGAAACTTATCTCTGTTGCTGACCTAATCAAGTACAGATTGGAGAGAGAATCGTTGATAGAAAGAGGTGCTGAGGTGAATATGCCTACTGAATATGGCGGTTTTCGATTAATTCCATTTAAACAAAAATCTACAGGGTTAGAACATGTGGCTCTGATAAAAGGTACATGGGATATAGATGAGCCTATTTTGGTTCGTGTACATTCTTCTTGTATTACAGGTGATATATTCGGGTCTATGCGTTGTGAATGCGGCGAACAGTTGCATAAGTCTATGCAAATGATTGAGAAAGAAGGTAAAGGTGTCATAGTCTATCTCAACCAAGAAGGGAGAGGTATTGGATTGATGGCAAAGATGGAGGCTTATAAGTTGCAGGAAGAAGGTTATGATACTGTAGATGCTAATTTGCATTTAGGATATCGGGCCGATGAACGCGATTATGGGGTAGGGGCAGCAATCCTTCGAGAATTGAGTGTAACTAAAATGCGCCTGTTAACTAATAATCCGGTAAAAAGAAAAGGATTGGAATCATTCGGGCTTACTGTTGTAGGTAATGTTCCCATCGAAATTGCTCCTAATAAATACAATGCTTTCTATATGCATACAAAGAAAGAGCGTATGGGGCACGATTTACATAATGTAGATTAAGAATATTGAAATTAAATAGTATATAGCATCAAATTTTATAGTAAATGTCACAAGTATCTGAACGTATAGCCAGTCTCGCAATATCAGAGACGTTAGCTATGTCTCAAAAAAGTAATGAATTGAAAGCACAAGGTATCAATGTGATTAACCTCAGTGTGGGAGAACCGGATTTTAATACGCCTGATCATGTGAAAATGGCTGCAAAGAAGGCTATCGATGATAACTTCTCTTTCTATTCGCCTGTTCCGGGTTATTTACCTTTGCGTCAGGCTATTTGTGAAAAGCTAAAAACAGAGAATGGCTTAAACTTCAAACCTGAGCAAATTATTTGTTCTAATGGCGCGAAGCAAGCTGTATGTAATGCTGTTCTAAGTGTAGTAAATGTAGGAGATGAAGTAATTATTCCTGCTCCATGTTGGGTAAGTTACATCGAAATGGTAAAGCTAGCGGAAGGTAAGAGCATTGTTATACATACAGGAATAGAACAAGACTTTAAGATTGATGCGGCGCAATTGGAGGCTGCTATCACACCTAAAACAAAAGCAATTATTCTTTGTTCTCCTTCAAATCCAACAGGAAGTATTTATTCAAAAAACGAGTTAGAGGCATTGGCTAATGTATTAGCTAAGCATCCGAATATAATTATTATTTCAGATGAGATATACGAGCATATAAATTATGTGGGAAAACATGAAAGTATCGCTCAATTTGAAAATGTTAGAGAACGTGTTGTTATTATCAACGGGGTTTCTAAAGCTTATGCTATGACTGGTTGGCGTTTGGGCTGGATGGCCGCGCCACAATGGATTGCATCGGCTTGTAATAAATTGCAGGGGCAATATACTTCAGGACCATCTTCTATTGCACAGAAAGCTGCAGAAGCTGCTTATACAGGAAGTCAACAATGTGTGGCCGATATGTGTAAGGCATTCGCTCGTCGTCGTGATTTGATTGTGAAATTAGCTTCTGAGATAGAGGGGTTTAAAGTAAATAAACCGGAAGGTGCTTTTTATTTGTTCCCTGAATGTAGTTATTACTTCGGTAAGTCATACAATGATAAAGTGATAAATACATCTGCTGATTTAGCTATGTTTTTACTCGAAGAGGGACATGTTGCATCAGTTGGAGGTCTTGCGTTTGAAGCTCCGGACTATATTCGTTTCTCTTATGCTACTTCTGATGAAAATATTATTGAAGCAATGAAAAGGGTAAAAGAAACTTTGGCTAAACTGAAATAGACTTAAGTTTTAATTTATTATATTATAGAGGCATTTCGTAAGGAATGCCTTTTTTATTGCTAATATGTCAAAGACCTATTTTAACTAAAAAGTGACAAAAGTGACACGTTTTTACGATTTCTATCTTTCCACTATTTGTTCCTTTTAATTTTATCTTAGATAGAGATAAAGCCAATTTAATATAATGCAGAATCTCTGTAATTAGTGTAAATCATTCACTTATTTTTTCTTTTAAATGAGGTATTGTTAATTTAAAGCCCTATATTAGTATCAAATTAACTTTTAACTAATATTTTGCCCAAAATGACAACACGAAGAGACTTCATCCGACAAGCAGCTTTGTTGGGTACAGGACTAGTTGTAAGTCCATTTTTTATGAGAGCCGGAAATTCGGTTAGTGCTAATGATAAAATCAATGTAGGCCTCATTGGCTGTAAAGGAATGGGATTTGAAAACCTTAAAGCTTTCCTTCGTAATCCCGAAGTAGAGTGTGTTGCTCTCTGTGATATTGATGAGGGAGTACTTAACGAAAGAGCTGCTGATACTGAAAAGATTACAGGGAAAAAAGTTAAAAACCTTTATAAGGATTGGAGAAGGCTGATTGATAATAAAGATATCGATGTTGTTATTGTCGGAACGCCCGATCATTGGCATTGTTTACAAATGGTTGCCGCTTGTGAAGCAGGAAAGGACGTTTATTGTGAAAAGCCGTTAGGTAACAGTATCGAAGAATGTAATATCATGGTACGTGCTGCCGAAAAATATAATAGAGTGGTTCAGGTAGGACAATGGCAGCGTAGCGATCCACATTGGCAGGATGCAATAAATTTTGTACATAGTGGACAATTAGGAAAAATTCGTACTGTACGGGTTTTCTCATATCAGGGTTGGTGTCCATCTATTCCTGTATTAGCTAATGAACCTGTGCCTGCCGGGGTAGATTATGATATGTGGTTAGGGCCTGCACCCCAAAGGCCGTTCAATAGAAATCGCTTTCACTTTACATTTCGCTGGTTTTGGGATTATGCGGGAGGTTTGATGACAGACTGGGGTGTGCATCTATTAGATTATGCCTTGTATGGAATGAACGTAACAGCACCGAATTCGATTATGGCTTCGGGTGGAAAATTCGGCTATCCGGATGATGCCTGTGAAACTCCTGATTTATTGCAAACAATCTATACCTTTAATGACTTTACTGTAATGTGGGATCATGCTATCGGAATAGATGATGGTGCATATGGCCGTAATCACGGATTGGGATTTGTTGGTGAAAATGGAACATTAGTACTGGATCGTGGTGGTTGGGAAGTTATACCTGAACGTGTAAACGGTAAGGCTCGTATGGATGCAGTTCCTTTAAAGAAACAGTATGGTATAGGCGGTTTGAACCTGCATGTGAAGAATCATTTGGAATGTATAAAATCAAGGAATAGAAATTGTAATGCTAGTATTGAGATAGGCGCGCATATAGCAAAATTCTCGCAGTTGGGAAATATAGCTTATCGAACAGGTAAGAAGTTATCTTGGGATGGTCGAAGCTTTAATGATGCTGAAGCAGATAAATATTTGATAAAAGAATATCGTTCACCTTGGACTTTGCCTAATGTATAATAAGAATTACTTCTATTGAACGGAGTGGAGGATAATATCAGCTTCGAATAAAGCTTCACTTCGTTCAAATTCTTTTAATAAAATAGCATTAGTAATAGTTGTGTAAATATGATTCTCGCAAACATAGATACAGGATAGACAGTGGCATAAGCTACTGAAGGTTCATCGTCGTCTATTGTTGAGTTTACATAGTTAAGTGCCATTGGGTTAGCCATGCTTCCGCATAACATACCTACACTTTTTGCATAACTGATCTTAAGCATTTTCATGGCAATAAAAGCAACAATAATGACAGGAACTATTGTAAGCACAAATCCGAAGCCTACCCATATAAGACCCTCCGTCTGAAAAACAGTTTCAAAAAAGTGTTCACCAGCACTGATACCCAGACAAGCGAGATATACCGTTAGTCCAAACTGACGCATTAATAGGTTTGCACTCTGAGTTGTATATGTTGAGAAGCGGAAGCGAGGTCCAAATGCTCCCATTAGTATTCCTACAATAATAGGACCTCCCGCTATACCAAGTTTTACAGGAAAGCTCATACCAGGGAAAGGGAGAGGTAGTGCTCCCAGTATTAGCCCGAAAGCAATACCGGAAAAGATTGCAATCAAATTTGGCCTAATGAGGCGCTTTTCTTCATCTCCAAGTATTTTGGCAACATTGTCTATTGATAACTTTTCACCCACTACAGTCAATTTGTCTCCAATTTGTAAAGATAAGTCTGGTGAAGGTAATAAGTCTATACCGGCACGGTTTATACGTGTGATATTGATTCCATAATTATTTCTTAAACGCAGTACACCAAGTTTCACTCCATTTACTTTACTACGGGTAACAATTATGCGGCGAGATACTAATTGACTATTGTCTATATGATTCCAATCTATGTCTTCTTTGTTCCAGTCGACATTCTCCTGTTCACCAAACAATACCTTGATATGTTCTACATCCGATTTGATGGAGATGATCAGCAAGTGGTCGCCATGTTGTAATATGCTCTCAGATGTTGGAATCGTAACTTTACCATCGCGCCATATACGAGAGATAACGAATCGCTTTGGTGATAATTTCATTATCTCACGGATACTTTTACCTTCAATCGCCGGGTTTATGATACAAAACTCGCCAACATAAGTATCATGATCCTTCTTTTCTCCCGGAGTATTATAAGCTTCTTTGGGAACAAGAAATTTACGCAGAACAATGATAGCAAGGATAACCCCTACTACTCCCAGTGGGTAGGTAATAGCTGTGGCCAAAGCCATATCGGCAATAGCTTTCATATCACCGTTTGTTATTTGTTTTAGGGCTTGTTGCGCCGCTCCCAAAGCAGGAGTATTAGTTGTAGCACCACAAAGTATACCCACCATATTGGGTAAAGAGATCCTGCTTATAATACTGAATATAAGAGCAAGGAAAAGTCCTATAAATACTACTCCGAGAGCTAGCATATTAAGTTGTAATCCACCTTTTCGCAGAGAAGAGAAAAAGCCTGGTCCAACCTGCAATCCAAGTGCATAAACAAACATAATAAGCCCAAAGTTTTGAGCAAAATTGAGCATATCTTTATTCAGATCAAGATTGAAATGACCTAAAATAATACCTACAAAGAAAACAAAGGTAATGCCCAGCGAGATGTTGAGTATTTTCAGTTTGCCTAGTTGTAAACCGATGGCTGAAACAACTGAAATGATTATAATTGACTGAACCGATGACGGTTCGAAAATGGCGTTTGTTAACCAATCCATGAAATCACATAACAAATTTGAAATGCGACGGCAAAGTTATAATATTTAAAATGAATGTACCAATATGACGATATGAAAAATGAGCAAGACGATTAATATAAATATATTATTATAAGTGGAAGTATATAAAAAGCACGGACAGAATATGTCCGTGCCCCAAGTATAACATGTAAGTTGTTATCAGTTTCTACAAATACTTCTATTTTTTCAATGTGAAGAAAAACTCCAGCCCTCCTCCAACTCGGTTTTTAACTTGAATTTCTCCTTTATGCAGCAAAATTGCATTCTTAACAATAGATAAACCAAGACCCGAGCCACCAGTGTCGCGTGTACGCCCTTCATTTACACGATAGAAGCGCTCAAATAGCCGTGCTAGATATTGTTCTTCCACTCCTTTCCCCGTATCGCAAAAGCTAAAATATACGTATTCACTATCTTCCATATAGTTTTTGATATTTATATCTATATGTTGTCCTGCGTAATTGATGGTATTATCCATCAAATTGCGGAAAATAGAGTAGAGTAGGGTATAGTTGCCATTTATAGAGAGATCACTGTCTATCGAAACATTGAGTTTAATATCGTTGGCTTTTAGCTTTTCTGTCAGATCTATTCTTACTTCATCTACAAGCTGAGACAGATTGACTTTTTCTAATTGGAAATGAGAGGGGGCTTCTTCAATTTTACTTATCAGGCTTACATCTTCCAAAAGATTCGATAGCCGTATAGTTTGCTGATAAGCTCGATGAATAAATTGAGCTTGTTTTTCACTATCCAGTTTTTGAGAATCGAGTGTTTCCAAATATCCACGTAGACTTGTAACCGGAGTCCTAAGTTCATGAGCGATATTATTTGTCATTTCCTGTTTTAGGAGTCTTGTTTTTTCAATACGAGTAGTATCTTTTATCGTTATTTCGAAACTGGCGTCTTCAAATACGATTGTCTGGATAGAGAATATTTTTCCATTCTTATTTAATAGGAACGTATGATAGTTCTCTTCAACTTTTCGTTTATTGAGAAATTCAATAACAGGACTAAACATTTGCTCTTTTATAATAGCTTTCAGATCGAAAACCGGCTGGTCGACCAAGAAATTGAAATATTGGAAGAAATGTGTATTAGCATATATCTTTTTGAAATCTTTGTCGAAAATACAAATACCTTCTTGTGAATATTGGAAATGCTGAATAAGTTTTTCCCTTTCTCGTTCTATTTCATGTTTGCTCCGTTCCTTCTGCTTCAGTATTTCTACAAGCTGTTTTCCTATTTCGCCCAATTCATCGTCAGGAAATTCTATCTTTTCCGAGAGGGGTTTGTCATCCTTTATTTTAGTTGTTAATGCTTGCAGTTGCGATATCGATTTGCCGAAACGTCCTGCTACATAATTTAAAAGTATCAGGACAATGATAAACATACCTATAACTATGTATATAAAGAAATTGTCAGCCTTAAGCATGCTTTTGGTCTTGATCGTGTAAGGTAAAGCTACACGTACATAGTAACCATTGTAATGTTTAGCATAATATAAGTATTCATGCTTGGTAGAAGCTGACATACGTATATTTGAACCTATATTCTGATATAGGGCATTACGTATTTCCGGACGATCGAGGTGATTGTCCAATGTATTTATATCTTTGACATCTTTGTCAAAAGTTACTTTTCCTTCTTCGTTGATTATACTTATGCGTATTTCTAAAGGAAGTACGGCTACCAAGTGTTGGAGTTTTATAATATTGCTGTCAGATAATCTGTTCACTTCTATATACGAATGTAGCATTTCAGCATACTTGTCCAACTGTTCTTCCAAAGCTTTTGTACGTTGGGCTTTTTCCTCTTTCTGTTCAAATATGATTATGCACAAAGTAAATAGTGCAAATATGATTAGAAAGTAAGCGAAGACCCGTTGCTTATATGTCATTTTCATCTTTATATACCTTTAGGTTGGTTATTTATTTTGTAGGTTAAATGTATATCCATATCCTGTTCGGTTTACGATGCAATCTCCATAGCTGCCTATCTTTTTCCTTAACCTTGCAATATGTACATCTACAGTTCTTTCTAATACAATCCCATCATCTTT
This sequence comes from Dysgonomonas sp. Marseille-P4677, assembly GCF_016652235.1. GTDB lineage: Bacteria > Bacteroidota > Bacteroidia > Bacteroidales > Dysgonomonadaceae > Dysgonomonas. The sequence goes on along the minus strand of NZ_JAEPKU010000023.1, from coordinate 29,149 downwards.
CCAAGCTTTATCCAGAATGTCGGCACGGGAAAAAATACGGCCTGTATTTTCAACTAGTAATACCAGTATATTAAATTCTGTTTTGGTAAGCTCGATGATTGTATTGTCGATTGTAACAGTTTTAGTATCGAAGTCTATTTCCAGATTATTTACTGTTAATACATTTTTATGATTTGTTTTGCCTTTATGGCTATCTGTTCTCTTTAGAACGCTTCTTACTCGAGCTACAACTTCTTTGATAGAAAACGGCTTAGCTATATAGTCATCTCCTCCAATCGAGAATCCTGTTAACATATCGTTTTCGGTATCTTTTGCTGTCAGAAAAATGATAGGTATGTTATTGCCTTCCTTTCTAAGTTGATCTGCAAATTTAAACCCTGATATTCCACCCATCATCACATCTAATAAAATAAGACGGTGTTCGGGAGTTAATAATTGGGCTGCTTGTTCTGCCGATTCAGCAAGGTCGATGTCATAACCTTCATTTTGTAGATTGAATTGTAGGATTTCCCGTATATCCGGTTCGTCGTCTACTATCAGTATTGATATATTTCTATTGTTTGTTTCCATGCCTGATATCTTTTCCTTCAGTTAAATAAATTGTAGCTTCAGCAATATTTGTTGCACTATCACCTATTCGCTCCAGATTATGAGATATAGAATTTATATTTATCAGATTCTGTATTTCCTGTTTGCTGAGTTTTTTATCAGCAAAAGCCTCTTGTAAAGATAAACCTATTTGGTGATATAATTCATCTACTTTGTCGTCATCTTTAATTACCTGATAAGCAATATGTCCATCTTCATTCGAAAACGAAAAAATAGCATTGCGAAGCATTTCGCTTGTATATTGTACCATCTTTACAATTATTTTCTTTATGCCATCAAATTGGGGATTTGCAAGATCTGTTCTTTTGAGGAAATGGATAATATTCAAAAGCATATCGCCGATCCGTTCCAGATTTGTAGTTAAATCCTGATAAGTTATGATCTTGCGTAGGTCAGCGGCAATAGGGTTGAACCGGAAAATAGTAAATACGACTTCTTCTCGTACTTTTATCTCCAATCTGTCCATTATTATTTCGTTCGATTCGGCTTCTTCATATAATGACTCTATGGTGTTGTCATTAAGCAATTTTGTTGCTATTTGCATTTGTATCATTGCAGTCTTTGATAGCAGTTCAAAATCGTTAAGAAGAAGCTCCAGTTGTTTGGCTTTTATATTCGTTGTCATTTTTATATTTGTAAGTTAACAGATTAGCAAATTTAATTTCAAATGGGTATATTAACTGAATACACCAGTCAGATAATCTTCAGTACGTTTATCTTTTGGTTTAGTAAACATTTGTTTTGTAGTCCCATATTCAACAAGTTCTCCCATATACATAAACATAGAATTGTCTGATAGCCTTGCAGCCTGTGACATATTATGCGTAACAATTACAATTGTGTATTGTTTCTTCAGTTCAAAAATCAATTCTTCTACTCTGTTAGTCGAAATAGGATCAAGCGCCGAAGTCGGCTCATCCATAAGAAGTAATTCCGGCTTTAAGGCTAATGCTCGAGCAATACAGAGACGTTGTTGTTGTCCTCCCGAAAGAAAAGTACCTTTCTTGGTCATCGAATCTTTCACTTCATCCCAAAGTGCCACGCTGCGCAGGCTATTTTCAACTATTTCGTCTCTTTCGGATTTGCTTAATTTGATGTTGTTTAACCTGTATCCTGCAATAACATTCTCATAAATGCTCATAGTAGGGAAGGGATTAGGACGCTGGAATACCATGCCTGCAAGCCGGCGTACTTTCATCGGGTTCATTTCAAAGATATTTTTCCCTTTGAGAAGTATTTCACCTGTCGTTTCAATATCGGGATATAATTCATGCATGCGGTTAATCGCACGTAATAATGTACTTTTACCACAGCCCGAGGGCCCCATAATGGCGGTAACTGTATTCTCTTTTATATTGGCATTTACTTTGTTTACTGCATTCTTGCCCGGAGTATAAGATACCGATACATCCTTGAGTTCGAGTATATATTGTTCTTGTTGATTCAAATTTACTGTATTTTCCATTTTTTAGCTATACTTTTTGCAAAAAGATTAATACCCAAAACAAATAGTAAAAGAAGTAAGGATGAAGACCATACCAGATTTGCCAAGTTCGGGTCGTTATAAAACTCCCATATCAAAAGTGATATGGCACTTGTGGGATGGGTTATATCCCAATTTATAGTAGATGCACCTAGGGCTGTAACCAGAAGAGGTGCTGTTTCTCCCATTACACGCGAAATAGCAAGTAGAGATCCTGTAAACAGTCCGCTAAAAGCAGAGGGTAGGAGTACTCGCAATACTACTGTTGTATATGAACCGCCTAGAGCCAACCCGGCTTCTTTTAGAGATGTAGGCAACATCTTTATACTTTCTTCGGTCGAGCGTATTATCATTGGTAGCATCATTATAGCGAGTGCTACACTACCGGCCATTGCTGAATACCCCGACATGGGAATTACCACCCAAATATATACTACTACACCAATAACAATAGAGGGTATCCCCTGTAGTAAATCACTTAAACTGCGGACTATGTTTGCAATACGCTTCTTTTGATTCTCGGCAAGATAGATTCCAGTCATTATCCCTATAGGAATGGCTATAAGAATAGCTAATGCCAAAATAAGCAAGGTTCCTGTAATACCATTTAATATACCTCCCGGAATGGGGCTATCGCTAATACGGGCAAGCATGGCTTCCATCGAGGTCGGAGCCACTTCTGTAAAGAGGCTGATATTAAATTGCTTGTATCCTTTTTTTACTAATTCCCAAAGAATAAGGAAAAGAGGGATCATCGTAATTCCGGACAAAGCACAGACAGCAAAGAAAAATATTTTACTTTTTGTTAATCTGTATTTAGCTGTAGATGTAAGTCTCTTTTTCATTTATTTACCATTTTCATGATGTACTTGGCTACATAATTGATCGATGCTGTGATCAGGAATAGTAATAAACCGATAGCCATAAGTGAACTTAATTTAAGTCCGCTCGATTCACCAAACTGATTGGCGATGATACTGGCCATGGAGTTTCCTGTGTCGGAAATACTAGTAGGTATATTATTGGTATTTCCTATCAGCATTGTTACAGCCATTGTTTCTCCCAATGCGCGCCCGAAAGCTAGCACATAAGATGCAAATATTCCTGAGCCGGCTACAGGTAGATTTACAGAAGTAATAACCTCCAGATTGGTCGCGCCAAGACTATATGCTCCTTCTTTTAGCTCGTTTGGAACCATTGCTATGAATTCGGCACTGAGAGAGGATGCATAAGGTATAATCATAATTCCCAGAACAATAGAAGATAGCAGTATCCCGAAACCTTGATCACTAATACCCATGTCGATAAGTATAGGGCGTAGGGTATAAAACCCCCACAACCCGTATACTATTGATGGTATTCCTGCCAGCAAATCTACGATTGAACTAACAAATGTCGATATTTTTTTATTTCTGAAATATTCTCCGTTAAAAAGAGCAACGGATAGAGAGAAGGGAATACAAAAGAGCAAGGCTAATATGGACGTCATCATTGTACCTGCAATAAAAGGTAGCGCTCCATATATATCGTTTCTTGAATCCCACTCGGAGGAAGTAATAAAGCCTATCCCAAACTCGGAGAAAGCTCCGATACTTTTACTCACAAGCCCGTAGATAACTCCTGCTGTGAGGAGGATAATCAGGCAGGCTGCAATGAATAATGCGGCTTTGAATATTTTATCTTTCATGTAAATTAGCTTTTGTTTAGCTATTTGCCTTCTGTATTTAATGTCTTGTTCCTTTTGCTACAGATAACTGATAAGTTTCTATTCTTTTTCCCTCAAAAGTCATAGATTCTATAATAGCCTTAGTCTTTTCAAGAGCTACAGGAGGAAGTGGCGCATAATGCGTTTTGTTTGCTATTGCTTGTCCCTCTTCGCTTATTATATAATTTAGAAGACCTACTAAAGATTTTGCCTGAACTTCACTTCTTGCGTTATAGTTTTGTTCCTTGTAAGCTATAATCCATGTAAATGTGCTGATTGGATAAGCTTCGGGATTAGGAGAGTTGGTGATAACAACACGTGTATCATTTGGTATATCTACATTAGCTGATGCTGAAATACTCTTAGTATCGGCTGCGATAAAATTGCCCGCGCTATTTTGTAATAATGCTGAAGGCATATTTAGAGCTAAAGCGTATTCAGAACCGATATATCCTATTGCACCTTCTGTTTCGGCAACAATGCCAGCAACACCCGGATTTCCTTTAGCTGCTATGCCAACCGGAAATTTTAAAGATTTACCTTCTCCTATTTCGATCTTCCATGCTTCATTCACTTTCGACATATATTCAGAGAATACGGATGTTGTTCCACTGCCGTCGGAGCGATATACAGCGGTTATTCCTTTGTTTGGTAAATCTAATCTGGGATTAAGATCTTTTATTTTCGTATCGTTCCATTTTGTTATTTTACCTCTGTAGATATCTGAAATAATATCTGCAGTAAGTTTCAATTCTTTTACACCTTTCAGATTGTATGATAGTACAACGGCTCCAAGGCTAGTTGGGATATGTACTATTTCTGTTCCCATATCTTTGAGTTCGGCATCGGATAAGAACACGTCGGTAGCTCCGAAATCAACAGTTTGATCCTTAAGGCTACGGATTCCACCTCCGCTACCTATAGCACCGTATGTAACATTACTTCCTATCTTTGCATATTCTTTGAATACGATGTTATAATATGGAGCCGGGAATGTAGCACCTGCCCCGGATAAAGCAGACTCTTTCTTTCCACACGAGTAAAGTGCTATTATAAATGTTATTGCTGTAAATAATAAAGTCTTTTTCATAATCTTATATATTATAATTTTTATGCAATATTATTTAGTAATTATAACAAACAAACTAAGGATTTGTTACGAAACTGTTAAGATTAGGCGAATGCTTATTCGTGGATTTGTTTCCAATCAGAAATTATAATTACTACTTTTGCACCCGCTTATTGTATTTTCAATAGTAGGCTACACTTAGATATATAGATATGAAATTTTTCAAGAAATATAAATCTCATTATATAGCATTATTATATTTAGGACTTCCTATAGTCATAGGGCAGATAGGCGTTATTATAGTCGGCTTTGCGGATACTCTTATGGTCGGGCATTATAGTATGGAAGGATTGGCTGCTGCATCCTTTGTAAATAATGTGTTCAATTTGGCTATAATTTTCGGAACAGGTTTCGCCTATGGCCTTACACCTATTGTAGGCAGCTTATTCGGTAATAAAGAACTACCGGCAGCTGGTAGAATATTGAAGAATAGTTTGTTTGCTAATGTTTTGGTTGCCATCCTACTTACGATAGTAATGACTATCCTTTATTTTAATGTTGAAAAGATAGGTCAGCCAAAAGAATTAATTCCTTTAATAAAATCTTATTTTATAGTATTACTTATCTCAATTATCTTCATTATGTTATTTAATGCATTTAAGCAGTTCGCTGATGGTATAACGGATACACGTACAGCGATGTGGATATTACTTGGGGGCAATGTGATACATATTGTCAGTAATTATATACTTATTCATGGTAAATTGGGAATGCCTGAATTGGGTCTTTTGGGTGCGGGTATTAGTACCCTCTTTGTACGGATAATAATGTTGGTTGCATTTGTAGTTATTTTCTTTTTTACGAAAAGATACGCCTTGTATCGTGGAGGCTTCTCCCGATCTAGTATAAATAAATTTGATTTTAATAAACTCAACAAAATAGGATGGCCTGTGGCTTTTCAGATGGGTATGGAGGCAGCTTCGTTTAGTCTGAGTGCTGTAATGATCGGATGGTTGGGTGCAGTTGCATTGGCCGCACATCAGATTATGGTAACGGTTTCTACCGTAAGTTTTATGATGTTTTATGGTATGGGGGCGGCGATTGCAGTAAGAGTCAGTAATTTTAAAGGGAGGGATGATGTATTAAATATCCGAAATTCAGCCTTTGCAGGAGCACATATTATTATACTGATGGCAATTATAACATCTTCATTAATCTTTTTATTAAGGAATTATATTGGTGGGTGGTTTACTGATGAATATGAAGTAAATATGGTCGTTATTACTTTGGTGTTTCCTATGTTGATTTATCAATTTAGCGATGGCATGCAGATTGCTTTTGCCAATGCATTGCGAGGTATTGCCGATGTTAAGGTGATGATGATTATTGCTTTTATATCTTATTTTATAGTTGCTCTGCCTATAGGTTATATTTGTGGATTTATTTTGGGTTGGGGAGTTCCGGGTGTATGGATGACTTTCCCTACAGGGCTTAGCTGTGCTGCGATATTAATGTTTTGGAGATTTCATAAAAAGACAAGGAATATCAATATACCATAATTATGGATTGTTCTAAGTGTATATTATAAGACAAGAGCTTTTTTATATTCTCTTTGGTTTTCGAAAGTAAATAGTTTCGAATGTTTATCGAATATTATAACCTGTAATTATTATTTTATGTGTAAATACCATTCTATAATATTTATTTCCTGAATATAGGTAGTTCTTAGTCTGTTTTTATTTGTTTTAATATATTTAATATTAGATATCTATGTATCTATTTGTGTCTTATGTATTATAACACCTTAATCATATTTAGATCTTCACTATTAACATTGATGACACTACTGTATTTTTCTTTTTCCGTTTGTTTCGTTTGATTGATTGTTTCGTTTGTATATTTATTTTTATTATTGTTTCGATTCCTTTTGTGTTCAATTACTTAAGAATTTTACTCTGGTTAACTTTCCTTTATTTCTCTTGTTCTTTTATTATAAAGCATTTGAGGTGTTTATGCTCTCTTTATTTTGATGTAATATTTGTATGTTTTATAACATATATGCACTTTTTTATATATTGATGCTATTGAGATATTATTCTTTTTTTATACGTTTACTTTCTGTATAAGTTTCGAAAAGTTATGAAATGTTTTTAATCTATATATAGAACCTAATCTTAATACCTATTAAATTATGTGGATTTTCTTAAAACCAGCAGAGCATAAGCCTATGCTAGAGCCTTCAAAGGTCGATTCTGAATATAAGAAATTGCGTTTGCAAGTTTTTATCGGAATTTTTATTGGATATGCAGGTTATTATTTGGTACGTAAAAACTTTAGTTTAGCTATGCCTCATCTTATTGATGCGGGCTTCGATAGAGGAGCATTAGGCGTTGTTCTTTCAGCGAATGCAATAGCTTATGGTCTTTCTAAATTTATTATGGGAGGAGTTTCTGATAGAAGTAACGCCCGTTACTTTCTGCCATTAGGTCTTATTCTATCTGCAGTTGTTACTATGTTTATGGGAACAACGGCAGGTGTATCATCCATTATCATGATGTTTATCTTACAATTCTTGATCGGATGGTTTCAGGGAATGGGGTGGCCTCCATGTGGAAGAGTCATGACTCACTGGTTTTCAATAAAGGAGCGCGGTACAAAGATGTCTATTTGGAATGTAGCACACAATGTTGGAGGAGGTCTTATTGGGCCGATAGCAGCATATGGAACAATTTGGTTTGCTTCCTGGCAAACCGGAACATTCGTTTTTCCTGCTGTTATAGCTATAGTTATTGCCTTTGTTGCATTAATAATGATAAGGGATACTCCTCAATCGTGCGGCTTGCCCCCTATTGAGAAATACAGGAATGATTATCCTAAAAGCTATAATGAACAGTCAGAAATAGAATTGTCAACAAAAGAAATATTTTTTCAATATGTGTTAAAAAATAAAACTCTCTGGTTTATTGCTATAGCTAATGCTTTTATCTATTTAGTTAGGTATGGAGTTTTAGACTGGGCACCTACTTATCTACAAGAGGTGAAAGGTTACGATATCAAAGAGACAGGATGGGCATATTCAGCATATGAGTTTGCTGCAATACCGGGTACTATTATTTGTGGAATTTTAAGTGATAAAGTCTTTAAAGGAAGACGAGCGATTACAACCATGATCTATATGGTTTTAGTGGCGGTATTCGTATTTATTTATTGGAAGAATACGGGAAGTATTCTTTTAGATAGTATTGCACTTATTGGTATAGGTTTCTTAATCTATGGGCCTGTTATGTTGATTGGCGTACATGCGCTGGATCTTGCACCCAAAAAAGCCGCTGGAACTGCTGCCGGTTTAACGGGATTCTTTGGCTATTTCTTTGGAACAGCAATTTTAGCAAATATTGCAATGGGTTTTATTGTCGATCATTTAGGTTGGGATTCAGGATTTATTATGCTGCTATTAGCATGTGTTCTATCTATTTTCTTTGTTGGACTGACCTATAAAGAAGAAAAATATTTAATAAAACATTAAGCCTTATTATTATAATTAAAAATTAAAAACTATGATTAAACAGATCTTACAATTCGGAGTATTTTGTATGCTCATGTTTTTCTTGTTGTCTTGTGAAGATAATGAGACGAATAAAGTTCGGGAAGACGCCTATGATGTACATATAGACAGGCTATCACCCGAAATGGAAAAGGTAAGAGATTATGTTCCTCAATTTTCTGTAATAGCACATCGTGGATCGACGTTTTGGACTCCTGAAGAAACGGAAGCTTCATATCGTTGGGCTAGGGAAATGGGAGTTGATTATCTTGAAGCCGATTTGCAGATATCTAAAGATGGGGTTATCCTGGCATTACATGATGATAACCTAAAGAGAACGACGAATATCGAAAATGTGTTTGGTGAAACCCTTCCTAAGGGTAGGAAAAATTATTATATGAAACTTGGATACACAGAAGCAGAAGCTGAGGCGAAAGTGAAACAAGATAAGGCCGGTTTCGTCCCTAATTTAACAAGCTATTATACATATGAAGAACTACTACAGCTCGATGCCGGTACATGGTTTAATGAAACTAGTATCGAACAGGCTCGTAGTGGTTTTAGTACTCAAAAACAATATATTTCTACTTTAGAAGATTTGGTTCAGTATTCCAAAGGTAAAAAATTGAAAAGAGATGCTAACGGAAACAGGATATATCGCATAATCGGAAAAACAGGCGGATCTGTAAGCACACTTGGGGGAACTGCTGATGTAGTAAAATATGAGTTTGAATTTGAGGATGATGTTGAAGGTGGAAGTGGTAATGTTCCTGGTATTTATCTTGAATTTAAAGAGTCTTGGCTAAATCCATCCGATTTCGAAAAGAGGGTATATGATGAATTAGACCGATTAGATATGAATATTATTACTAAACCGGAAAATTCAAATACACCTTTTTATAAAGATGGAAAAGTTAATGTAGGGAATACTAATGGTAAAGTGATATTACAAACTTTCTCTTTAGAAAGCTTAGTCAGAGTAGCCGATGTATATAAAGGACAAGTTCCTATGTGTTTCTTATTGTGGAAGGGTAATGGTGCTACAGATATTAAGGACGATAGTCCGGTTGGATATGCATCGTTTATTAATTTAGGTGTAAAATATTTGGCCCATATTATAGGTCCGTGTATAGCCGGAGCTCCTAATAATTATCCGGAACTGAATGCACCATGGCAAGATTATTTGATAAAAAGGGCGGGTATGCTGAATCATCCATATTCTTTCGATACTCGGGATCAAATGGCTAAATATTATGGTGATTATAACTTTAGCAATTCAGGAAGTAACTTGTTTGAACCTCCATATCTCGATGCGATGTTTACCAATCGTTCCGAAATGACACTTGACTTCTTTATAGATAAAGGTGTTCGTGATCAAAATGCTCCGCAAACAGTACCTGATTCGGAAGAATTATTAGATAAATTGGGTTATACTAAATAAATATTGAATAGACATGAAAAAAAATATATATCTATTAGTAGCTGTTTGTAGCTTACTTATTTGTTCTACTAAAGCAAAAGCTCAGGACTTTGATACAGACCCTGTTCTGCAATTAACAAAAGATGATGTTAATATGAAGATAGGTGGTCGTTTCATGGCAGATGCAGCGTATTACAATACAGACTATACGTCGTTAAAATCAGGTGCTGCAATTGTTGATGCACGTATCAGGGCAGGGTTGAGTTATGAGAATTGGTATTTTTATGCAGATTTTGACTTCTCGAGAGGCGATTTTAAACAAAAGAATATATTCCTGAAGTACACTCTACCGAATGTAAGTGGAACCGCAAATCATAGTATTAAAGCCGGATACTATGCTGAACCCAATAGTATGAGTTTACTTACAAGCCTGTATAGCTATCGGTTTATGACTCGCGCAGGTGCAGCCGAAGCCTTAGGTATAAAAAGGTCGTTAGGAATTTCATATAAGTTCTACAACAATATGTTTACTGCTACTCAAGGTGTTTTTGCTGAGAATAAATATAATGATCAATTGTCAGGTTTCCAGGGAGTAAGTGTTAGTGGGCGATGGTTGGTAAGACCAGTTAGTACGGATAATCAAACATTACATGTCGGGTTTTCAGCTCGTTATGCAGATGTTCATACCGGCGAAATGGTTGACGGTGTAAACAAAACATCAGTTACACTTCAGACAAACCTTCATTCTTTGGTCGATGATAAAAACTTGCTTCAAGCTGAATTACCATGGGCTAAAGGGGTTCTAAATCTTGGAGCCGAAATTCTATACCACAATTCGAAATTCTTTGCTCGAGGTGAATATCTATATAAGAAGGTCACTAAAGAGCGTCCGGATGAACTTTTGTTTACTAATCAATTGGGTGGAGTATGGAGTTGGACTACATTGGCATCATGGCAAAAAGGAAATCCTATAAGAAGTAATTCTTTTGATGGAGCCTATGCCGAGCTGGGATATCAAATATTCGGATCTGGCTATACATATTCAAAAGAAGAAGGTATGTTGAATGGGCATAATGGTCGGGCACTTGAGGTTGTAGCGCGTTATAACTATACTAATCTGAATGATATTACAGAAGGCGATGTATTTCTTGAAGGTAGGCAACAATTTTATCCTAATGGCAAATATGTAGACTATCCTCCTGTTTCAACAAGTATTGGTGGAGGTAAAATGCACTCTGTAACGGTAGGTCTAAACTTTGCTTTCAATAAAAACGCTAAAATCATGCTTGACTATACATATAATAAATTAGATAATGTATATTATTCGATGGATAAGAACTTTCATGTATTACAAGCTAGAACAGCCTTCTCATTCTAGAATGAGTCAGAGTAATTGATAATTATTATATATAAAATAAAAAGCAGTATGGTGATCAAACGCCATACTGCTTTTTGTTGTTTTGTATAGAAATTAATATTATAAGTTGAACTCAAGGTTAATAAAGAAATATTGCTCAGCCTTAGATCTACTCGGATTTATATTACGAAAATTAGGGGCTATTTTTAGCTGCTTTGCAGGTTGGAATTCTACACCGGCCATCATCAATTGCCCGTCTAGACTATTCCATGGAGAAGTAAAATTAACCGGATTAGAAGAATCCATCAAATCATAGCGGGCAAAAGCTCTCCATTTAGATGCTATTTTTCCTGATGCATAGATAGAATACCCATAGTAATTCTTTTTCTCAATAAAGCCTTTGTTATAGACCTTATTGTATTCGACACCACCTGAAATATTCTTGTTCTGATACCCTGCAAATAAGGATAACGTATATTGATCTTTGTATTTTGCATCGGTAATACCTTCTGGTAGTTTGTCGTATTGAGCTTCGTCTTTATTGTAATAGTCTGCATATACTCTGAAAATAGTGTTCTTTATCGGGTGTAAGCTTATACCGGCAGCATAACGCATGGAGTTGTCTTTTTTTACTTTTTTATATCCTTCACCATTTGTTAAACTAATATCTGCTGAAATATATGGATTGAAATCATACTCTACACTAAATCCTAAGTCTACACTTGGAGCCATTTTATTCAAGTCTTGAAAAGACTTTTGTATATAACGGTGTGTCCAGTATTTCTCCTGTATACTGAACTGCATTAGGCTTATTTGCCCAATATTTATGTTGAAGCCTTTGTCGTTCCAATTAATAAAAGCATTGCGGAGATATACTTCCAGACCATTGGAAGAAGTTTTTCCGGCTGCACCGTCAATGATAACCTGCCCTTGGATAGTATGGGTAAACTTATAATTGTAGCCCACAAATGCTCTGGTAATATCAAACCCCTTTTGATGATTTACATGTCCAAATCCTGTGCTGTAATCGAGAAATCCTCTGGCGATAACTTTACCGGAAGGTTTAAATGCTATAGTATCTTGTGCGAAACACATATCCATAGCTTGAAGAAAGAGTATACAAATAATGAGATAAAGTTGTTTCATATTCTTTTTTCTGCAAAGTAAAGCGTAAACATTTTAAAACAGCTTTGTATTATAATTAAGGTTTAGTTAAGATTGTGTTTCTTGTCTGTTATGCTATAAAAAGCCGTTTAATTCTATGCTTAAACGGCTTTTCTTAGAGTTTATTTTACATAATTATTTTTTCGGATTCATAATCACTTCAATAAAGTTACCTTGTGAGATAAGTTCTTTCGTAAGTGTTTTTATATCATCTTTTGTCAATGCGCTTACTAATGACAAATAATTAGAGTGATTATCTTCGTTATAGAAATATTTACTGCCAAGTATTCCCACCCAATATCCATTTGTCTTTTCATCTTCCTGAAATTTCTTAATCATATACTCTTTTACTTTCTGGAAGTCGGCATCCTCCGGCCCATTTTCGGCTATGTTTTTCACTTCACGGTCGATAATAGGTGAAATTGTGTGTACTCTATCGGGATCAGTATCGAAAGTCAGCTGCAATTTAGTTTGACCGTCAGGTATACGACTTATCGAAGCTTGTGAGCGAACTCCGTATGTACCACCGGCTTCATCTCTTATAGTGCGCATATAGACTATATCTAGTATTTGTTTTAATGCAGATAAAGATATCTGAGTTTTCTGATTGCGTTTTAATGTTCCGCTATATAGTTCGAATACAGAAGATTTCGGAGTCTTCATTTCTTGTTCGAATACATTTTTTTTATCCCCTTTTAAGATTGTAGCATTGAATTCTTTATATTTAGCATCTTTGTTTCCTGATGGGAGTGAGGCTAGATATTGTTCTACAAGAGGTTTAAGAGTCGCTTCATCTACGGTTCCTACAAAATTTAGGGTAAATGATCCCGGATTTGCAAATACTTCTTTATAAATTTCTATAATACGATCATAATTAAGTTTTTCAGCATCTTCAAGAGTCATCTCTTTCATACGAGGATTATCTCCATACATTGTTTTTGATATTTCTAATCCCATAACAAAAGAAGGGTCTGCACTCAAGTTTTTCAATTGGTTCTTTACCATATCCATAATAGTAGAATAAGCCCCTTCATCTTTTCGTGGAGAAGTAAAGTACAGATAGGTTAATTGCAGCAAAGTTTCGATGTCCTTGATTGTAGACGAACCATTAAATCCTTGCGTGTAAGATGATATATTTGCATTCACAGATGCAGATTTTCCAGCAAGAACTTTTTTAAGATCAGTAGAGCTAAAATTGCCTATACCTCCTACATATGGTACCATCGATGCCATATTTGCATTATTAATATCTGCATCGGGAACTATTGATGTTCCACCATATCCATGTGCCGACATAAGAATTTGGTCATCTTTATAGTCTGTCTTTTTTATGACTACTTTCATCCCATTAGATAAGGTCCATATCGTTGTTCCGAGTTTGGCGTCAGTTTCGGTATTTACCACTTTTCCCGAAGCCGGAAGGTTTGCAACAAGAGGTTCGTTTGATACTGTTTCAGCATAAGGTGTGATTTCTTCCGCTTCCGTAGCTTTGAATACAGCTATCAGCTCTTCCTTTGTTGGATATTTTAGTCCGTCTTTTTCTGGTCCGGTAACAGTAATAATAATATTTTTATTGTTAATGATCTGTTGAACCATTGCATTTACAGCCTGAGCATTGATCATAGGAGCGAATTGTTTTACGAAATTGTATTCATATTCGATTCCCGGAATACCTTCTCCATCGATAAAGCTGCGTACATATTCTTGTACATAACGATCATTACGCTCTTTACTTCTGTTGTTGTACATTCTTTCGTATTCTTGTAAGAAAGTAGCTTTAGCTCTTTCCACTTCAGTATCAGTAAAACCAAATCTTCTGATACGCTCATTTTCTCTGATAAGGCTGGCAAGACTTAGGTCTACTTTACCTTCTTTACTCAAAGCGATTGTAGTCCAGGCATCTTTGGTCTTAGAAACAAAGAAATTACCATCGTATGCGTATGAGCCGGCAAAAGGAGCATCAGCCTTTTGAGATATTTCTTTTAATCTGTCAGAAAGCATCCTCGAAGCCATACCTTTCATAAAGCTGACTACTAATCCGGCTTGAGTTTCTTTTACTTCGGCTGGTATAATATCATGCTTTATAAATAAAGTTACTTGTGTATTTACAGCTTCAGGATCGGTTGCAATTGAAACAATCGGTTCTTCATTGTCTGGCACAGGAAAGTATATTCTTTCAGCAGGATTTACAGGTTTAGATATATCGGCAAACATCTTTTTTATTTGTGCTTCTACAGCATCCACATCAATGTCTCCAACAATAACTATTGCTTGCAAATCAGGTCTATACCATTTGTTGTAATAATCTTTAAGTGTTTGGTAGGGAAAATTTTCTACTATTTCCATTTTACCGATAGGCATTCGATCTGCATATTTACTTCCTTCGAATATTACAGGTAATTGCTTGTCCCAAATTCGGTATTGTGCTCCGCTACGTGTGCGCCATTCTTCTTTTATAACAGCACGTTCTTCATCTATTTGCTTATCCTCCAGGGCGATAAATCCAGACCAGTCATGTAGGACTAGTAGGCATGAATCGATAATACTTTGGCGAACTACCGGAACATCTGAAAGGTTGTAAACTGTTTCGTCAAATGATGTATAAGCATTTACATTTGCTCCAAATTTAACGCCGATAGTTTCCAGATAATTGAGCATAGTTTTCTTTCCTGGGTAGTTCTTTGTTCCGTTAAAAGCCATATGCTCAAGAAAGTGAGCCAGCCCGGCCTGATTGTCTTCTTCTTGCATCGATCCTACTTTCTGAGCAATATAAAAATCAGCTCTTTTTTCAGGATAAGCATTGTGCCTGATATAATATGTAAGACCGTTTTCAAGTTTTCCAAATCTCACTTGTGGATCGATTGGTAACTTTTGAGGTCCTTGTGCTTTAATTATACCTACTACGGCTATTAAAGCTAATAAAATGAATGATTTCCTCATATTAAATTGTATTTGGTGAATGTGAAAAGACATTTAATTTATTTCAAAAGAAAACTCGAATGGAAAATACTGTATTGTAGCCATTATTGCTTTATGATCAGATATATATATGCCATTGATAGAGTCTGCAAGCACTTGAAAGTTTGAGACTGATGCTCTGTTACTAACAAATATGTAATCAAGACAAGGACGTTCATCCTCCGCAAGACGACCAAAATCATGGAATGTCCAGTCTGTACCGGATACTTCTGCTGCAATAGTTCTACTATTTTTAAAGTATTTAGAGCTATTTGTATTAGTGATGTTTTTTATCGTTTCAGAATCGGGCGTGTCATTAAAGTCTCCTGTGAGTATAACAGGTATATCTTTACCCAACTCTTTAGCCTTTTCTAATAGTAGGTTTCCACCTTCTATACGAGCTAAGAGTCCATCGTTATCCAGATGTGTATTTATTATTAGAAATTTGTTCGTCGATTCTTTATCTTTTAGTATTGCCCATGTTGCAACGCGTACATAAGAAGCGTCCCAGCCTTTAGAACCAGCTATGTCAGGAGTTTCACTCAACCAAAAATTTCCTGATTTTACTTCTGTGAATTTATCCTTTTTATAAAATATAGCAGAAAATTCTCCAGCTTCTTTTCCATCATCTCTACCTACACCTATTGCTGTGTATTCAGGTAGTCTTTCTTTTAGATCGTTCAACTGATTAAGTAACACCTCTTGTGTACCTAATACATCTATATCATTATCTTTTATTATTTTACCTGCTACATCTTTTCTATATTGCCAACTGTTAAGGCTATCTCCTGCATGATCGAGGCGAATATTGAAACTCATTACATTCAATTTTAATGGTTTTTCGACACAAGAGATCATTAATAAAGAGATTGCAAGTAAATAGAATATTTTTTTCATTATTTAATATGTCTTTAATTTATCTAACTATAATTAGTCTAATTTTATTTTATAAAATCACATAGTTTGGGGAGAAAAATAATAATACCGCAGATAACAGATACTATTGCTGCTAAAAAAACGGCAGAGGCTGAAAGGTCTTTGATCTTTTTTATAGATTGATGCCATTCGGGTGAAATATAATCACATATATTTTCAATAGCAGAATTGATAATCTCAAGGGATAACACTAATGTAATTAATACTAAGATTATTAGCCATTCCATAAATGATAACTTCAAAACAAAACTAAGTATTATTACAACAATAGACGTGATAATATGAATGCGTGCATTATGTTCTTCTTTCCATAATACCCTGAATCCATTAGATATATGCTTAAATGTTAATAATCTGTCTTTTATAGAAAATTTCTTTTGCCCTTTTCCATTATTCTTCTTCATCTGCGCTTCATAAAGATACGCTAAAGTAAGAAAATAAGATGTAAAAAGTTTAATGTATCATAATTAATTTAAACATTCTATCATCTTTTATAGAAAAGATGATAGAATGAGATGAGCATAAACTCACATAAATAGAAGTCCACTTATCGTAATGAAGGCTAATTTAGCTTTTTTTATAATATTTATCGGCTATAGATTAAATAGGGTTTGTGGCTAAACTTTAAAATATCTAGCTTTGAGAAACTATCAAACAATTATTGAAAGTAAAAGCTGTAAATGCCTGAATTTATTTGTAGCAAAACATTATATTTTACATAAAGAAAGAGATTATGGACATAGAAGAATTACAATCAGATTACGAATCAATAACAATCGTTATAGCCCGTTGGATGCAAAAAGTACTTTCCGAGGCGGGAGTTTCCGAGCAATGGATTATATATGTTAAATTGATAGTGTTGTTAGCTATTTTGGCGATAACAGTCTATGTCTTGCAGTTTGTTGTGAGAAAATTATTGACATTCGTTTTTTATCGGGTAGAGAGGATCACAAAGCTTACCTTTTTTCGCTATACAATTAATAATAAGCTTCCTCATTATCTGGCTTTAGTTATACCTTATTCCTTTGTAAGAGGAACTATTCCTATTGTTTTCTATGATTTTAAAGGTCTCATCTCTCCATTAATAAAGGTTACAGATATTTATTTGGTATTTATGATTATCTGGACAATAATGGCTTTAGTGAAATCATGTGGTGATGTTTTACAGGAAAAACCTGCATTCAAGAATAAACCGATGAAAAGCTATTTTCAGGTAATACAAATTGTGCTTTTCATCTTTGCAGCAGTAGTTATATATTCTATTCTGACAGGGAAATCGGCAACAGCCTTTTTTGCTGCGATGGGGGCTGCATCAGCTATCTTAATGTTGATGTTTAAGGACTCTATTATGGGTTTTGTAGGTAGTATTCAGATTTCGACAAATAATATGGTGCAGATAGGGGACTGGATTACTATGAACAAATACGGTGCTGATGGTACAATAGAGGAAATAAATTTGACAACCGTTAAAGTGCGAAATTTTGATAAAACGATCACTACAATCCCAACTTATGCCCTTATCTCTGATTCGTTTCAAAATTGGAGGGGAATGCAAGAGTCGGGGGGTAGAAGATTTAAACGGGCCATTAATCTTAAATATGAGTGTATTCGTCCGTTAACCGACGAAGAATTAGAAAAATTTAAAAGAGTAGAGAGTCTTGCTGGGTATATAAAAACAAAACAAAAAGCATTTGCTAAATTAAATAACGGGATTGAGAACGATCTGTCTTTAGACAAGCATGTAATTACAAATTGTGAACTGTTTATGCAATATGGTATTGGATATCTTAAAAATCATCCTCATATAAGTAATGAGATGACATTGTTGGTACGTCAATTATCTCCTACAACACAAGGTTTACCTATTGAAATATACACATTTACAAATACAACAGTTTGGGCAGAGTATGAAATAATTTTAGCTGAAGTTATGAGTCATCTGATTAGTGTTGTTAAATTTTTTGATTTGGTAATCTATGAAGAGTCTTCAGGATCTGATAACTATAATGTGTTTATTAAAGAAAGTAATGGATTAAAAGAAAACGCGAATAATTAAGTTCTTTGTGACTTTATTAAATGATTATCTCGAATTATTAATTTAAATTTGAAAAACATTAATATTTTGTCGGATATGAAGAAGTATATATTTTTAATAGTCATAGGCCTTGGATTAATTTCTTGCAGTTCTTATCAGTATGATTTGGATAAGATGGGTGAAGCAGTAAAAAGTCATTTGAAATATAGAGATGCCGAAAACAGCACGATTACTAAGATCGAATATATAGAACCTATCTCCTACGAAAAAACAGCTGATAATGAAAGGAGTAATCCGGATGAAGTTTATCTGTTCAAAGTATATGTAAAAGGGACATGGGCATATCAAGATAGTTATCGGATTTTCAACATAAGTGATACATTAAAATGCTATTTCGGTAAGAATAAGACGTTTTTACGGATGGATGAAAATAATCAATTATACAAATAAATAAAATAAGAGACCGTTTATTAGTCTCTTATTTTATTTATTACTCAATGTAAACTCTACAATCTCCGGAGGTGCAAAAAAACGAAAAGGAAAACCTCCCATTCCAATTCCAGAGGTAATATACACCCTGATATTATCTTTCTCTTTCCAGCCATATCTATACTTTTGACCCGTTTGAAGATATTCGGGATGCATCGAACTTGGCATTATAGGAGCCCATAGCCCCAAAAGGGTAATTTGTCCTCCATGTGTGTGTCCAGACAAAACAAGGTCGACCAGATTGCTATTTAGATTTTCCATGTAATCAGGGTTGTGAGATAGAAGAATGCAGAAATCTGATTTTTTGACATCTTGTGTCGTATTTTCTAAAAGCTGTTTATCTTCCCAAAAATCTCCGACTCCGCCAATTCGAATGCTGTCATTGTCTTCCTTTATCCAATAGCCTTGATTGTCACAAATATAAAATTTACAATCTCTAAAGCCCTGTTGTATAAGTTGTGGGTCTTCCCAATGATCGTGATTACCCAAGACCGTATATACACCATATTTACTTTTCAAATTACTGATTTCTTTAAAGAAGGGAGTAAAGTATGTTGTGTCTTTACGAACATTGTCACCTCCTATGATAATTATATCAGGATTTCGCTCATTGATTATATCAACAAGATCTGCCACTTTTTTAACAGGAAAATAGTTGTCACAATGAATATCGGATATAAAAATGATTTTCTTCCCATTAAAGGACTCAGGAATATCATTGTGAGAAAAAGTTATTTTTTTAATAACGATATGTCGAGCTTCAAAATAACCATACAATACACATAAACAAGGTGTAAGTATAAAAATAGTTAGTATAATTATTTTCCTGACGTTCTTACTTTTCATTTCTGAATTCGTTGTTGTAGTCTTCTATCGAGCGACGGATTACATCGTATGCGGTTGTTACATCGTATATGTCAGTTAATATACAACGTGGAGATTTATCTCCAGGTAGGTCTTTATAGGTTGTAAAATAATGTTTCAATCGGTCTATTACCATCGTAGGCACGTCAGATATATCCCGGAACGAACCATATATTGCGTCATTTTCCAATACAGCTATGAGTTTATCATCAGCCTTGTTGTGATCTAATAATCTAAAACCTCCAATCGGACGTGCTTTAACGATTATATCGCCGTGTGTTATGTCTTTTTCTGTCAATACGCATATGTCAACGGGGTCGTTATCGCCCTCTATATCATTTCTTTTTAGTTGGATATTAGTAACCTCTGCTACTCGGTCTGCGCTATATGTTTGAGGTATAAATCCATAGAGAGCCGGTATTATATTTGAATATTTCTGGGGTCTGTCTATACTCAGATATCCTGTTTCCTTGTCCACCTCATATTTTACAGTATCTGTAGGTACTATTTCAATAAAGCAAGTTACAACCTCAGGTGCATTTTCGCCTATACTGATTCCGTGCCAAGGATGTGCCTTAAATCTATGATCTTTCATATGTCGATTCTTTTTTATCAGTTTGTATTAATGATTCTGTCTGCAAATTTACTCTAATTGCGTTGAATCGCAAATCTAGCGGAGTAGAAAAGATTATTTTGGCTTAAATAAGGGTGTGAGTATTCTTGATAAAAAACAGACTTATAATAACATATCATTAACTTTTGATTATCTTTGTCCTGCCAAAAGAAACGGATAGAAGACTATTTTTTGTCTCCTCCTTTTATCTGTAAATGTCTGTTTCAATTAGGTTTGGGTTATCGGTTATAAATTAGGTTTAGTTTTTTAATTACATATGGAAAAGGATAAACAACGACTCTTGGATGAGCGTTATATGAGAATGGCTGTTATTTGGGCCGAAAATTCTTATTGTGTACGTCGGAAGGTGGGAGCTCTTATTGTTAAAGATAAAATGATTATATCTGACGGATATAATGGAACTCCTTCCGGTTTTGAAAATATTTGTGAAGACGAAAACAATGAAACTAAGCCATACGTTTTACATGCCGAGGCTAATGCCATTACAAAGGTTGCCTGTTCGCACAATAGTAGTATGGGAGCTACAATGTATGTAACTTCTTCTCCGTGTATCGAGTGTGCGAAGCTAATTATACAAGCGGGTATAAAGAGGGTTGTATACTGTCAGAAATATCGGCGGAGTGATGGAGCTTCTTTACTTGAAAGAGCTGGCATTGAGGTTGTGTATTTAGATATTGATGTAATATATAATGAATAATAAGTGAGACGGGAAATAAAATGAAAAGTAATAAGGGAATTTATGTTTGGTTGCCTTTATGCATAGCATTGAGTATCGCAGCTGGTATTTTTATTGGAAATGTTTTCTCTGTATTCAGTCCTATTCGAGGTTGGATAGGTAATTCGGGAAGTAATAAATTGGAGACCATATTTGATTATATTAATAAGTCATACGTAGATACCGTAAATGTAGATGATTTGATGGAAAGTGCTATCCCTACCATTATCGCGGGACTAGATCCTCATTCAACTTATATTTCGGCCGAAAATATGGAATTGACAGGGGATGAGCTAGAAGGTCATTTCAGCGGGATTGGGGTCGAGTTTATGCTTCAAAGCGATACGGTTGTTATTGTAAACATTGTGCCTGGTGGCCCATCAGAGGCAGTTGGTATAATTCCTGGCGATAGATTGGTATATGTTAATGACAGTCTTTTTGTCGGAAAAGGTCTCAATGAAGAAAAAGTCTTTCGCAACCTAAGAGGTAAAAAAGATACAAAAGTAAAACTAGATATAAAAAGAGGTACAAGCAAAGATCTGATTTCATTTGAAGTTACACGTGCTGATGTACCTGTAAAAACAGTACCGGTATCTTATATTATAGATGATAAAGTAGGATATATAAAGGTTACCAAGTTTGGTAGTACTACATATAACGAATTTATTACCGCAATTGCAAAATTGAAGAGTCAGGGGTGTGAATCATTTATTGTAGACCTTCAGGGGAATACAGGCGGTTATATGGGTGCAGCAATAATGATGACTAATGAATTCTTACCTAGTGGAAATATGATTGTTTATACCGAAGGTCGTGCATATCCGAGGGAAAATGTTTTTGCTGACGGTTCCGGAACTTGCAAAGAAAACCAATTGGTGGTATTAATTGATGAAGGAAGTGCTTCTGCAAGTGAGATATTTTCGGGTGCTATGCAAGACAATGATAGAGGACTGATTGTAGGTCGTCGTTCTTTTGGTAAAGGATTAGTTCAAAGCAGACATGTATTCAGGGATGGATCGGCCCTGCAATTGACAATAGCCCGTTATCATACACCATCAGGAAGATGTATACAGAAAGCTTATAAAAAAGGTGATCGCACAGATTATGATTTGGATTTGGTGAATAGATATAATCGTGGTGAATTTGATAATCGCGATAGTATAAAATTAGATAATCTTCCTAAATTCCAAACGCTTTCAGGTCGCCCTGTATACGGTGATGATGGTATTCTTGCTGATGTATTTGTACCTCGAGATACCATAGGCATCAACTCTTATTATCTTCGGGTGGCTAATAGTGGAGCTTTGCGCGAATATGCATTCTCTTATACTGAACAAAATAGAGAGTTGTTCAAAAAATATAAAACATGGCAGGAAGCAGAAAGGTTTTTAGCAACCCAGCCACTTGTAGATAATTTAGTAGAGTATGCTTATGGCAAAGGAATACGCCGTCAACCATATCTTATTCAAGAGTCGAGAAAACTTCTGCAAACTCAGATAGCATCATTTATAATACGGAATTTGTATGGAGAAGAGGGATTTTATTCGATATTTCAAAAAGACGATTCTATTCTAAAGGAGGCACTTAATTTGATAAAGGCAAATAAAGCGACAGTTGACGCTATTAAAGAAGAGAGGTATAAATAAATTATTGTAATTATTAAATAACAAAAAGCCGCTAAAAAAGCGGCTTTTTTTATTTTACTCTTCGATTAAATATTTGTTAGAGAGAGTTTCTTTAGTTGTTCTTTTAAATGTTATAAGTTGGTATACAAGTGTTAACCAAACTATAAGATATGGTAATGCTTTCAGTGCATAAGGTCTTATTATTTCTTTTCTTACATATGACGGCATTATGTCAGATCCTGCTCCAATTGTGATAAATAAAGTGATGATAAAAAGGATGATTATATATTTACTATATGGTTTATTTTGAAGAATGAACCAAAAGGCTAGGCCTGATGTGGCTATTACATAAGTGCTATTTTCAGATCCGCTGCTAAATAGAACTACAAACATTAATGTAGACGCCAATAGCCCAAATTGATAGATCGGATTATTATAAGCTTTAATTTGTATATATTGTAGTGCGAAAAGAATAATCGCCGGTATGAGCATTATCATGTTAGATAATTCTAATATGCCCGATATTCGCCTTATCATACCCATAGCTGATATATCCTGGTATGCAGAGGCTGTATTTAAGACATTCTTGAGGGCGAGTGATTCGTACCAGTCCAAGTAGCTTTGTATAATAAATTGAGGCGAAGATAGCAACATAGGCAATATAAAAAATATAGTACCCCACAGGAGTAGATAGCCTATGAATTTTATTTTCTTTTTGGAAAAGAAAAAGAAGGCTAGACCAACTATACCATAGAGTTTTATAAATAGGCCTAGCATAATAAAACATGCAGCCCAAAAGTCTTTCTCTGAACGGATACAAATAAATGTGCCTATAATTAGAGCTGCAATCAGTGTATTTGTCTGGCTATTGGTTGCATTTACGTATAACTCATGTATTACTATCCAGTAGATAATAACTTTTCCTTTCCACTGAATTGGTAGTTTATATATTGCTAACAATAAGGTCGCAGCTATAAACATCTCCCATAAGGGAATGCCCAGATAATCAGGTAGCAAGGCAAATGGTGCTATGATGATACTGAAGAAAGGCCCGTAATGATTTGTATCCCAATATTTTTCAGGGTATTCGGCATAAAGATTTATCTGTTCTATTGTGTTATAGAATACATGTTTGAATATTTGATAATTATTGTCTTTGCTTATATGACTTATTCCTGCAAATAGTGCAGCTCCTATCCATAGAGTAAAAATAAGTCGTTTGTCGTAAAAAATAGGTTTCTGAAAGAATCTAGAAAAGGTAGTCATAGGGGTAGTTTTCTTAAAATTGTTTTAAGCCTTTTTATTTTAAGCTTCAAAAATAGGATAATATTGTCTAACTAGTGTATTTTTGTCAATTATTTCTATTTACGTTTAAATGAGTAAAGGGGTGTTTTTAACCTCAATATCAAAAATAATGAATAACATACAACAGGAAAAGAGTAAGTTACGGAAAGAAATATCTTCTATCAAAAAAGGTTATAGTTCGAACGAGTTATATAATCGATCGAATGAAGTTTTGTCAGTATTAGAATTGACTGGGGTATTTCAGGATGCAAAGAATGTTTTTATTTATAATAATTTTGATGACGAGGTGCAAACTCTTGAATTTATCAGCAAATGGTCTTCTGAGAAGAATTTTTACCTTCCGGTAGTCGAGTCTGATAATCTTGTTTTTAGACCTTATGCTGAGACTACAGGCTTTTTGCAATCATCTTTTGGGATTATGGAGCCGATAGGGGATAATTTTACCGATTATAGGCTAGTTGACTTAATTATTATTCCCGGTGTTGCTTTCGATAGATATATGAATCGCTTAGGAAGAGGAAAAGGATACTATGATCGTTTTCTTACAAAACTGAAAGCACCTAAGCTAGGGATATGTTTCGATTTTCAATTATTAGATAAGATTCCGGTAGAAGCTAACGATGTAAAGATGGATTATATTGTGTCGGAAAATGAACTGATATGGTAATAAATTGTTCTAAAATTTATAAAAACAAGATCCCGCCTGTATTTAATAACTTATAAGTTATAACTAAAAATATTATCTTTACGCCCAAAATAGAAACACCTGTATAAGAGTATGTCTGTATTAATAAAAGAAGTTGATGAAAATGATAAAGCTCTGAAAAAAGCTTTTGTCAAATTCCCTATTAAGTTATATCAAGATTGTCCTTATTATGTACCATCCCTTATTCTGGATGAGATGGATACATTGGACACAAAGAAGAATCCGGCATTTGACTTTTGTGAAATGCAAATGTTTTTAGCCTACAAAGATGATAAGATCGTAGGTCGAATAGCTGCTATAATAAATCGTAAAGCTAATGAAGTTTGGAACGAGAAGCATGCTCGTTTTAGCTTTGTCGATTTTATAGACGACAATGAGGTTGTCGATTCTTTATTCGCTGCAGCTATAAAATGGGTAAAAGAGAAAGGAATGGATGCCATAGTAGGGCCTATGGGATTTACCGATCTTGACCCGGAAGGATTGCTTATACATGGTTTTGATCAGGTAAGTACAATGGCGACTAAATATAGTTATCCATATTACGTAACTCAAATTGAGCGCCTGGGTTTTGAAAAAGAAGCTGATTGGAATGAATATAGGATTCCTGTGCCTAGCGCAGTGCCCGAAAGACATCAGCGTATTGCCAACATGATAGCGACACGTTATGGATTAAAGGTTTTGAAATTCAAAAGTTTGAAGCAAATCAGCCCGTATGTAGCTCGCTTATTCAAACTGATGAATGAAGCTTATAAACCACTTTATGGCTTTGCGCCTTTGACACAAAGGCAAATCGATCATTATGTCAAGATGTATGTTCCTCTTTTACGTTGGGATATTGTATCCATCATTATAAAAGAAGAAACAGATGAAGTTATAGGTTTTGGAATCGGAATGCCCAGTTTATCACGTGGATTGATCAAATCGCGAGGTAAATTGTTCCCATTTGGATGGCTTCCTTTACTTAAGGATTTGAAAAGCAAGAAAAATCCTGTTATAGATCTTCTTCTGATAGGTATAGCACCTGAATATCAGGGGAAAGGTGTAAATGCAATCATATTTAATGATTTTATTCCATCGGCTTATAAATGTGGATTTCAGTTTGCAGAATCTAACCCTGAATTGGAAATGAATAATAAAGTCGCTTCATTATGGGATGGTTTTAATGCCGAAAATCATAAGAAGCGTAGAGCATATATAAAACAGCTTCGATAAAAAGACACGCTAAGTTGAGGACTTTTTCTTCCGAAGAATTTTTTATAATTTTACAATGCATTTTTATTAAAAGAGATTTTAGACGTTTATGGAAGAAGAGATCAAGCTACCAGAAGTAAATTATTCCGATGATGATATAAAAACCCTCGATTGGCAGGAACATATTCGTCGCCGTCCGGGTATGTATATCGGTAAATTGGGTGATGGAACATCAGCCGATGATGGTATTTATGTACTTTTGAAAGAGGTACTGGATAACTCTATCGATGAATATATGATGGGGTTTGGTAAAACGATAGATGTTACTATCGAAGAGGGTGTAGTAAAAGTACGTGACCACGGACGTGGAGTCCCCCTAGGGAAAGTGAAAGATGTGTCTTCAAAAATGAACACAGGTGCAAAGTACGATTCTAAAGCATTTAAAAAATCAGTAGGATTGAATGGTGTCGGTATTAAAGCCGTAAATGCGCTTTCATCGTTCTTTCATATACAAAGTTTTCGTGAAGGACAAACTATGTCGGTCGAATATAGCAAGGCTATCGTAACTAAAGAAGATAAGATTCAATCATCAGGTGAAGAAAACGGAACTCTTATCGAATTTATACCAGATAATACAATCTTTACTAACTATAACTTTAGAGATAATTATGTAGAGAGTCTCCTGAAGAACTATGTATTCCTCAATACAGGTTTGACAATAATATATAATGGTAAAAAGTTTTATTCAAAAAATGGTCTGGTAGACCTTTTAAATGAGAATATGACTTCCGAACCACTTTATCCGATCATTCATCTGAAAGATGAAGATATCGAAGTGGTTATTACTCACACCGATCAGTATGGGGAAGAATATTATTCTTTCGTCAACGGACAGCATACAACGCAGGGAGGAACACATCAATCTGCCTTCAGGGAATCTTTATCACGTGTGGTAAAGGAATTTTATAATAAGAATTTTGACTATGCCGATATTCGTAGTGGAATAGTAGCTGCTATAAGTATAAAGGTTGAAGAACCTGTTTTCGAATCCCAGACAAAAACAAAACTGGGATCAAAAGATATGGGACCAAAAGGTCCTTCTGTACAAAAGTTTATAGGAGATTTTCTTAAGAAAGAGCTGGACAATTTTTTGCATAAAAATGCAGAGACATCGGAAGCTTTACTTAAAAAGATTTTAGAGTCGGAGAAAGAACGTAAAGCTATTGCAGGAGTGACAAAATTAGCCCGTGAGCGTGCAAAAAAAGCGAACCTGCATAATAAGAAATTACGTGATTGCCGGATTCACTACAATGATACAAAAGGAGATAATCTGGATGAAACCTGTATTTTTATCACAGAAGGGGATTCTGCTAGTGGATCTATTACAAAAAGTCGTAATCCTAACTTACAGGCAGTGTTTAGTCTTCGGGGTAAACCTTTGAATAGTTTTGGTTTGACCAAGAAAATTGTATACGAAAATGAAGAATTCAATCTTCTACAGGCTGCATTGAATATAGAAGATGGATTAGATGGACTACGTTATAATAAAATAATAGTAGCAACTGATGCCGATACCGATGGTATGCACATTCGTTTGTTAATACTTACTTTCTTCCTTCAGTTCTTTCCCGATCTGATAAAGAAGAATCATGTATATATATTACAAACCCCACTTTTCCGTGTTCGTAATAAGAAAGAAACTATTTATTGTTATACAGAAGAAGAGCGATTGGATGCGATTAGTAAACTGGGAGCAAATCCTGAGATAACCCGATTTAAAGGGTTGGGAGAAATTTCACCGGATGAGTTTGTCCATTTTATTGGTAAAGATATACGCTTGGATCGTGTAACGATGAAAAAAGAAGACCTTGTCAATAATATGCTCAATTTTTATATGGGGAAAAATACACCTGAAAGACAAGAGTTTATTATTGATAATCTTGTAGTTGAAGAGGATTAGGTTTATAATGGGTTGGAAAGAAGTAAAAGAAGGTATCCCTACAGGTGTTTGGTATTGGATTCGAGAAGATGAACTAAAGACTACAATAACATATGCGGAGCCTATTCGGGTCGAACTAGTATCTCGAGATACTATTCGAAAAGATGATCTGAATCAGTTTGACCTCCTATTTATAGAATCAATCATAAGTAATATAGATAAATACTTATTAGAAGCTACTGCATCTATAAAAGCCGAACTGGAGGTTGATCCTTTTAGTTTTGGTATAACTGATGATGAAATTGGTAAATATCAGGAATTATCATTGTCTGATTTTCCCGTTGAATTTCCTAATATTATTTTCTTTCCCGATAAGACATGGTTAATTCGATTTGCTGATGCAGATTTCCCGAAAGTCAATTATGGGGCTGGAATTGGTGTGTTCTTTAAAGAAAATAAAATAACCAAAGTAAAGATATTTCCGGAACAGTCTCCGGGAGATTAACAAATATAACAATGAATAACGCTCACGCAATTATCCTCATATCGTCTCCAGATCGCCCTGGTTTGGTGGCGGCTGTTACTGATTTTATAAATGTGAATGGTGGTAATATAATTAATCTTGAGCAACATGTAGATAAGCAGGAGAATACTTTTTTTATGCGTGTCGAGTGGGATCTGACTAATTTTATTATCCCAAGAGAAAAAATAGCAGACTACTTTCAGACAATGTATGCAAATAAATATGGGATGACTTTTCGACTTTATTTTAACGACTATACACCACGTATGGCCGTTTTTGTGTCTAAAATGTCACATTGTTTATTCGATATATTGGCGCGTTACACAGCGGGTGAATGGAAGGTTGAGATTCCTCTGATTATTAGTAACCATGAAGATTTAAGGTGGGTTGCCGAAAAATTTGGAATTGACTATCATGTGTTGAAACTGAATAAGGATAATAAGGAAGAGATTGAAACTAAACAAATTGCTCTCCTGAAAGAAAACAATATAGATTTTATAGTTCTGGCCCGCTATATGCAAATTCTAACAGATGAATTTATAGAATCATATCCCAATAGAATAATTAATATACATCATTCGTTTTTGCCCGCTTTTGTGGGAGCGAAGCCATATCATGCCGCTTATGAACGAGGGGTGAAGATTATTGGAGCAACCAGCCATTACGTAACAGCAGAGCTTGATGCAGGGCCTATTATCGAGCAAGATATTACCCGGATAACGCATCGTGATAGTATAGAAAATTTAGTGAGAAAAGGGCAGGACTTGGAAAAGATCGTATTATCTCATGCTATAGAATATCATCTTACCCGTAGAGTGTTAGTCTATAAGAATAAAACTGTCTTATTTTCATAAAAAGAGAAGACATAGTATTTTATG
>NZ_JAEPKU010000220.1 GCF_016652235.1 Dysgonomonas sp. Marseille-P4677 | reverse complement strand
AAAGAAGCCTGAGTTATCAGGCTTCTTTTTAGAAAAGTTTTGTAATAGCTATATTGTAATTATTCTCTGTCTTGATATTTATAGTCAGAAAGTAATTCTTGAAGACGTTTTCTTGCAAAGAATATACGACTTTTTACTGTTCCGATAGGAAGGCTTAGTTGTAGAGCAATTTCTTCATACTTAAAACCTGATACATGCATCGTAAATGGGACTTTGTATTCATCAGTAAAACTGTTTATAACTTTGGAGATCTCAGATACAGTGTATGCGCCTTCAGGGGTGTCAAATCCTGAATCCTGTGGCATATTCAAATGGTATAAATTCTCTGTTTGATCTATCATTGTTTGACTTCGAACTACACGACGATAATTATTAACAAATATGTTGTGCATTATCGTAAAGACCCAACCTTTAAAGTTTACATTTTCGTAATATTTTTCTTTATTATCTAAAGCTCTTAGCGTTGTCTCTTGTAGTAAATCTTTTGCTTCCTCTCTATTTGACGTTAGAGTAAGGGCAAAGTTCATCATATTGTTTTGCAAGTCTATCAACTTGTCTTCAAAACCTTTATTGTTATCTAGTGTTGCCATCATCATAAGTGTATTAAGTTGGCTTAAATTTGTTTATTATAGTTCAATAGGTCTTTATATTTATAACGTTTTATAGTTATCTCCTGTTGCTGTAACAAATGTAAATACTTTTTTTAAGTTTAACTTAAAGAAAAAATAGGTGTTGTTTAGATGTGAAATTTTTTATTTTTTTCTTAGTGTAAATCGTTGATGTACAGTTATTCAGTTTTTTTTATCCAGTGTCGTATCAATTATAAATTTTATCTATATATTTTGAAGGTATATAAAATTTTATTTTTGATGCCCGACAAATTGTCATAGCCAAGCTCTTTGGCACTTATTTTGTCATGTGAGAATTACAACAACAAATATACAATTTAAATTATTATATATATGCAAAAGAATGGAAAAATTGGGGTTACAACAGAGAATATATTCCCAATTATAAAGAAATTTTTATATAGTGATCATGAAATATTCCTAAGAGAACTTGTGTCTAATGCCGTAGATGCATCTCAGAAGTTGAAAACTTATGCTTCTTTGGGTGAGTTTAAAGGGGAATTAGGCGAGTTAACAGTATCTGTTAAAATCGATAAGGATAATGGTACGTTAACTATTTCTGATAGAGGTATTGGTATGACAACTGAGGAAATAGACAAATACATTAATCAAATAGCATTTTCTTCAGCTAACGAATTTTTGGATAAATATAAAAATGATGCAAACTCTATTATTGGTCATTTTGGATTAGGTTTTTATTCTTCGTTCATGGTTTCGAAGAAAGTTGAAATAATAACAAAATCTTTTAAAGAAGGAGCTGATGCTGTAAAATGGAGTTGTGATGGATCACCTGAATATACTATCGAGAAAGCCGAAAAGCCAGAGAGGGGTACAGATATTATATTGTATATAGATGATGAGAATAAAAATTTTCTGGAAACATCTGAAATAGATAAACTACTTAAGAAATATTGTCGTTTCCTGCCCATACCAATTGTTTTTGGAAAAAAAACAGAATGGAAGGATGGTAAATCGATTGATACTGAGGAGGATAATATAATAAATGATACAAATCCTCTTTGGACACGTAAACCATCCGATTTGAAGGATGAAGATTATAAGAAATTTTATCAAGAATTATATCCATTCTCAGATGAGCCAATGTTCTGGATACATCTTAATGTTGATTACCCTTTCAAATTGACAGGTATTCTTTATTTTCCACAAATAAAGAGTAATGTGGATATGAACCGCAACAAAATCCAGCTATATAGTAATCAGGTATTTGTTACTGATTCGGTAGAAGGTATTGTTCCTGAATTTCTTACATTGATGCATGGGGTTTTAGATTCACCTGATATACCACTGAATGTATCACGTTCATACCTGCAAAGTGATCATAATGTAAAGAAAATATCTAACCATATCACTAAAAAGGTTGCTGATCGTCTTGAGGAAATCTTTAAAAATGATAGGACTCAGTTTGAAGAAAAATGGGATAGCTTGAAATTATTTGTAGAGTATGGAATGCTTACCGATGATAAGTTCTATGACCGTGCACAGAAATTCTGTTTGTTAAAGAATACTGCCGGTAGGATATTTACTTTCGAAGAATATAAAACATTGATATCTTCTAATCAGACCGATAAAGATGGGACATTGGTTTATCTGTATTCGAGTAACAAGGATGAGCAATATTCGTATATTGGTACAGCAATAGATAAAGGCTATGATGTAATTCTTTTTGACGGACAGTTGGATGTGCACCTAGCTGGTATGCTAGAACAAAAACTGGAGAAGAGTCGTTTTGTAAGAGTCGATAGTGATACTATTAATAATTTAATTTCTAAAGAAGAAAGTAAAGAAGTTAATTTGACTGACAAGCAAAAAGAAGAATTGAGCGAAGCATTCTCTTCCCAATTACCTAAATTGGATAAGACAGATTTTGTTATAGATTATAAAGCCTTGGACGAAAAGGAACAACCTATACAAATAACTCAGAATGAATTTATGCGCCGTATGAAAGAGATGTCAGCGATGCAGACAGGTATGAGTTTTTATGGCGAGATGCCTAATAGTTATAATCTGGTCCTTAATATTGAACATCCATTGATAAAAAAAATAATGATGGACATAGATGGTAAGGATAAAGAGGCTGTGAGTGCTTATGCTACAGAAAGCGCTAATATACGTCAGTTGATTGATTTGGCTCTACTATCTAATGGAATGTTGAAGGGAGAGGCTCTAAATAAATTTATTAAAAGGAATATGGCTAAAATCTGATTTTATCTGTAGTCTAAATAGCTACTATAATATTATACAAATACGGGATTCAAATGCAATTTGAATCCCGTTTGATTTTGGAAGATATATCATTAGTTGATAATTCCTAGTTTAGCCTTTACCAACCCATTTGCATCTGTAACATCAGATCCGATGTGTAATATTGTATTTGAGTTCAGTATCAAACTGTAATTATTTTCATCACCTACATCCTTAATAGCTTTTCTTAATTTTTGCTCTAATGGGGCCATGAGGCTATTTTGTTCCTTCTCCAACTCTTGCTGACTCGATTGAACAAAAGTGCGGTATCGATCCTGAAAATCTTGCACTTGTTTTTTTTGGTCTAATACAACAGCTTCTGGCAAATTCTGTGTGGAGCTATCCTCGAATTCTTTTAGTTTCTTTTGGAATTCAGACTCCATATTATCTATTGCTTTTCTTATGGCTTCCGTTTTTGTTGCTATTTTATTTTCTACTTCTTTTAATTCAGGCATTTTAGAAAAAATTTCGTCAACATTAATATAGGCT
>NZ_JAEPKU010000219.1 GCF_016652235.1 Dysgonomonas sp. Marseille-P4677 | reverse complement strand
AATATGAAAAATAATTATATTTTTATAATAGTTTGTCTCGCCATATTTATTGGTTTAAAGTTAGTATATCCTTACCTCGATACAGATTTTATGCGATTCCTACTTACTCCGACTAATAAAATTGTAGAAATTATTTCGGGTTCAAAAGCTATCTATAACCCAACAAATGGTTATTTCTATCCGGAGTTAAATATAGTTATAAACAAATCTTGTTCGGGATATAACTTTTGGCTAATAAGCTTCCTCATTACAACTTTTGTTTTATTCAAATCTGAGATTATAAAAAAAAGGCAAATCATACCTTTAGCCTTATTATTATCGTATATAACAACTCCGCTTGTTAATACCTCCAGAATAATCGGATATATGATAATGATAGATAGCAAAACAACATCCATTACTACATTAGAAACAGAAAGAATACATCAAATGGAAGGTATTTTAGTATATCTGACGTTCTTAATTTTAATATATATATCGCTTAACTACATCGTTAATAAAATCCGGCACAATTATGAAAAAACTACTCAATCCGAAGTGGATATTATTGATTAACACCTTACCTATTGTATTATTACTATTCCTAGAATGGAGCGAGTTTGAAATCATCAAGAGCTTACTTCAAGAAGAAAGTATCTATTTATGGAAGATATTTACTATTACCATCATTGTTATGGCAATATGCAATGCAGGATACGCCGTTGTACAAATGATACGTCGAAAGCGTATT
This sequence comes from Dysgonomonas sp. Marseille-P4677, assembly GCF_016652235.1. GTDB lineage: Bacteria > Bacteroidota > Bacteroidia > Bacteroidales > Dysgonomonadaceae > Dysgonomonas. The sequence continues at coordinate 2,675 of NZ_JAEPKU010000219.1, read as the reverse complement.
GACATAGTTTATTGTATCATTTCACTCATTGCCTATATCTCCTTCATATATACATATTATGGTAATGCAAATGATATAATTCCATTTAGCATCCCCGACTGGATGATTTCGGGAAACTTATTTATGTATGTAGGTATTTGTCTCATGCCTACACTTATACATGCCATCTTTGCATCAGTCATTATATTAACACCACACGCAAACAAACAAAAAGCATGGCAAAACATTGCTGTTGCTGTGTCTATACCATTCTTATTCTATATCCTGGTTATGGTAGTATTACCAATATGGGATGGTATAGATTTAGGCATAGAAAATCTATTTCTGATATTTACAGCCATAGCAACAGTCCTATTCATTTTCTTTCTTATACGCTTTATATATATACTCATATCAAGACGAAATATATTTGAAGAGTATCAATTATTATGGAAATTACCTATCGCTATCATTTTCCCCATACTAGGGCTAATAATTAATAATACTGCGGATAATCTTTTTGGCGATTTTTCTAGCGAGTGGTTTTATATTATAGCAATAATAAACGGGATATTAATATGTATACCTGCGACAGATAATAAAATGTTTAGGCTATTCTTATTTTCAGGACGTTGCATCACATTTATGTTTACACTCTACTTTTTCCTTATAATGATGCCATTTTTACCTATATCTATTTTTGCCATTATTATATTCGGGGCAGGATTCTTGATGCTTACTCCTTTATTTTTATTCCCGATCCACTTAAATACGATTGTAAAAGACTTCAACTTTCTGAAAAGAAGATATAATAAATACTTGCTATACACAATCATAATAGTTGGCATATCTATCCTGCCTATTGCCATTACCATCGACTATAGATACGACCGTAATGTGTTACATACGACTTTAGAGTATTTATATAGTCCCGACTACACGAAAGAATATAAATTAAATAAGAATTCAATATCGAAAACTTTAGACATTATAGAAAACCAAGGAAATAGAAGGGGTACAACCTTATACAACTCAACCCCATTTTTATCCAGTTACTATAAATGGCTCGTTTTAGACAATTTGAATATCTCAGAAACAAAGAAAGCACTAATTCGAGATTTATTTTATGGAAAGGAAGCCAACAACCCAAGAAAAAGGACCTTTGCAATTTCTGACACTACAGACATAAAAATAACCGATATCAAACATAGCAGTAAATATGATAGCAGTCAGAAAGCTTGGATAAGTAAGATTGATCTATCCATAAAAAATGGAAATACATCATTGTGGAATTCAGAATATATAACAAAAATAGATCTCCCTACGGGGTGCTGGATCAGTGATTATTACCTATATGTAGAAGGTATTAAAGAAAAAGGAATATTGGCCGAAAAGAAAGCTGCGACATGGGTGTTCAACCAGATAAGGAATACAAATAGAGATCCGGGGTTATTGCGATATCTGGCAGGGAATCGTGTAGAATTTAAAGTATTTCCTTTTCAAAAAGGTGAAACCAGATATACCGGAATAGAATTTATACACAAAGAACCTGTTTCTATAAATATTGATGGTCATATATTAGACCTAGGGGATAAAACATTACAAGCCAATAATAATTCAAGCGTTGATAAAGGCGAGGTTGCTTACATATCAGCAGAAGAAAAAGAGAAACTGGAAACAATAGGACGAAAGCCATATTATCATTTTATAATAGATACATCGTCAGATTATGACCCACTTACATCTTCAAAATATTATAAAAACGAAAACGGTGATAAAAATCGTTTCAAAGCTGAAAAGTATATTAAAGAGATAAACAACCTATTAGATCGCAATCTCATAGAACAGAATAATGCTAAAATATCATTAACAAATACTTATGTAAAAACTTTCCCTCTGGAAAATAATTGGGAAGAAGATATCAAAGAAACTGTTTTCGATGGCGGATTCTTTTTAGACCGTGCAATAAAAAAGATATTATTCGATTCTTATACAAATCCCAGCGAAAGCTATCCGGTAATAATCGTTGTTAGTGATAATCCTGAAAATGCTATATTATACAACGACTTTGCTAATATGCGATTTACTTATCCCGAGAATGATCTGTTTTATTCTTTGAAGAATGATAGTTTAAAATCGCATACTTTTTCAAGGGGACTCCATATAATCAATGATTATATAACGGCGTTACCAAACAAGAATGTAAAAGTTTGGCCACGACTTAGCAACCCTCTACAATATTTACCAGACGACAACAAGCCTTCAATCGTATTAAACACTAAAAACAAAACGTTACCACTAGATAAAAACCAAATAGAAGAAAAGAATTGGGAAGCCGGTTTGCTGATGCAGGCTCAATGGATGCTACAGACTTTATACCCAGAAACAGCAGATAAAGAATGGTTGGCACTACTACAAAACAGTTTCAAATCACAAATCATGAGTCCACTGACATCTTATATTGTAGTAGAAAATGAAGCTCAAAAAGCAATATTAAAGAAGAAGCAAGAGCAAGTTATGGGAGGAAACAGATCTCTAGATTTGGATGATACCACACAACAGATGACAGAACCAAACTTATTTATAATATTAGCTTTGTTAGGAATTCTCTATATATTATATAAAAAGAGAAAAAATGATACTGTGAAAAAATGATATGGATTATTAAAAAGCATCTTTATTGAATTCAATAAAGA
>NZ_JAEPKU010000218.1 GCF_016652235.1 Dysgonomonas sp. Marseille-P4677 | reverse complement strand
ATGTATATCTATAGCATATTGCCAATCTGATAAACTAAAAATGAAACAATCCATGCAAGTAAAGTAGTATAAACAATACTAAAAAGCCCCCATTTCCATGAACCTGATTCTTCTTTTATAGCAACAATAGTAGCGACACATGGGAAGTAAATGAGCACAAAAAGTAACAAACTGACAACAACCAAAGGAGTAAAGACATCTGTTCCATCTGCATAAGTCTCACTGACAAGCCGAGATTCCAACGACTCCTGATTTTCAGGATCTCCAGTATAGAGAACTCCCAGAGTACTTACAACAACCTCTTTTGCCGCCATTCCTGAAAGAAGGCTTACACTTATTTTCCAATCGAAACCAAGTGGCCGCATTATAGGTTCAATAGCCTTCCCTACACGCCCTATATAAGATTCCTCTTGATGTAAAATATTTCTTTGATCCTCAATATCCCCTATTAAAGACTCTTTTTCACTAACATCTATAGAATTATTGTTTGATTGAGTTAATACCTCTGATATCTGATTATCAAAATACGCCTCACGTTCTTTATCTCGAGGAAAATAGCCTAAGAACCAAATAATTATTGAGGCTATAAGAATCACCCCTCCCATCTTCCTCAAATATTGCCGCGATTTGTCCCACATATGTATCGAGACCGCTTTCAACGTAGGCATCCTATAAGGAGGGAGTTCCATAACAAAAGGTGTATCTTCTTTAGGAAATAAAAACCGCTTAAACAATCTGGCAGATACTACAGCGATCAATATACCGCTAAAATAAAGACCAAATAAAACGAAGCTGGCATATGACTTAAAGAATACTCCCGCAAATAACAAATAAACAGGTAAACGAGCACTACAGGACATAAACGGATTGATAAGCATGGTTATCATCCTACTATTACGACTTTCTATAGTACGTGTAGCTAATATTGCCGGCACATTACATCCAAATCCCATCACCAGAGGTATAAAAGATTTTCCATGCAATCCCATTTTATGCATCACTTTATCCATTATAAAAGCGGCACGAGCCATATAACCGGAATCTTCCATAAAAGAAATAAAAGCATACAATATTAATATATTGGGTAGAAAGACTATAACCCCTCCTACTCCTCCTATAATACCATCTACAAGTAAATCCTTAAGCATTCCTTCAGGCATGACACCTCGTATATAATTACCCAAAAGCGCGACTCCATTTTCTATCCATTCCATAGGATATCCCCCTAATCGGAATGTACATTCAAACATTACCCACATAAAAAAGAAGAAAATAGGAAAGCCCCAATATTTATTGGTTACAATCGAATCTATTATCCGGGTCTTGTCCGACTCGTTGATTTTCTCTTTCAACGTCTCCTTCAGCCCACCAGCTATAAATCCATATCGAGCATTGGTCAAAGCCGATTCGGTATCTTCCTTCAATGTATCTTCTATATACTTAACTTCAGCATCTCTTACTTCAAACAATTCTTTGTTATTAGAAAAGGTCGACACGTAAGTTTCTATATCTTTATCTTTCTCTAATAATTTAATTGCAATATAGCGGCGGGGAAAAACAAGTGAGGCTTCTTTTTGTTTTTCAATTTGTATATTCAGTTTACTGATAGAATTCTCGACAGTATTTCCATAATATATGTGCACCCTACGCGCAACCGGCTCCACTTCTTCATATCTACGAATAACAGCATCAAAAAGATCGCCTATTCCGGCTCCAGTTTTGGCAACTGTAGGAATCATAGGTATACCAATCATTTTCGAAAGCTTCTTATTATCAAATTCAGTACCACTTTCGGTCAACTCATCATACATATTCAGAGCAACAACAACAGGTACTTCCATATCAATCAATTCTGTAGTCAGATATAAGTTACGCTCCAGATTAGAAGCCGCCACAATATTCACAATAACATCCGGCTCGTCTTCAACAAGATGTTTCCTTACATAAAGTTCCTCCGGTGTATATGCAGATAGGGAATAAGTTCCGGGTAAATCTACTATTTTAAAAATATAGCCTCCATGCTTAAAACGACCTTCTTTCGAGTCGACAGTCACCCCTCCATAATTACCAACATGCTCATGAGCTCCTGAAGCAATATTAAACAATGATGTTTTACCAGCATTAGGATTACCAACCAGAGCAACCCTTATTATCTTTTTATTATTATGGCTTATTTTATTTGTTTTTGATAATACTGACTCTTGATTCAGCTTCTCATTAAATTCTGAATTAGAACTTTCCCCGATAGAAGAAATCTCTATTTTTTTATTCAGATCTGGATAAACGACCTCTATTAATCCGGCTTCGCTACGACGTAGAGAAACCTCATAGTCCATTATTTTATATTTGATTGGATCTTTAAGCGGAGCATTTAATATAACCTTTATTGTTTTTCCTTTAATGAAACCCATTTCCAGAATGCGTTTACGGAAAGCCCCGCTACCATTAACCCGAACAATAACCCCTTTCTCACCTGTTTTCAGATCAGACAAAAGCATATCTAATATTTTTTATTTTTAATTTGAAGTACAAAGATGCGCATTTTTCACTAGAATGTATAAGTTTTTCCGAGTATTATTTAGAATGAATATAAAAAGAAAAACAGCAAAAAAAATAAGGATAGAGTCCTATCTTATTCTTATTCAAAAAAAAGAAATTTTATAAAAGCATAAAGACCAATGCTTCAGAGATATACTTCAACGGCCAATTCCAGGATCACTTTCACAAGCAATAGCATAAGAAATGTTATTTAACAATAAGAACCATTGTCGGAGTAATAAATGCCCAATATATCCGAATGTGTCTCTGCCGCATTGGCTTTATATATACAGTCATCAGAGGAACAAATAATAAAATCATTTTTAATCAGAAAAATCACTACAAGAGCGATACGCCAAATAATAATTACTATTGACAGTCTAATTACAGTATGCTTTTATTATAAGATTAATTCTGTGTTTTTTGTAAACTACTTAACTTAATAAATGAGATCCCTCTTGAATTTTTAATTTTGTCAATTACCTTTCATCGTTATTTCGGCTGTAAAATTACAATTTTGTTTTTGTTTCACAAAGTTTAGAAGCCATAAATCTTGAAAACAAATAATATTAACTATCGCCCAAATCATTATCTTTGTATCTAAATAAAAGATAATACAGCGTGATTTACCCTGAAAATTTCGAAATTAAGATAGGTTTTGACAAAATAAGGCAGCTACTTGCAGCAAAATGTTTAAGTTCCTTAGGCAAAGAAAAAGTACAAGAAATGGCTTTTTCTTCGGATCATTTCCATATAAAAGAGAGTTTATTTCAAACGGATGAGTTCAAACGCATTATTCAGGAAGGGGTAGACTTTCCAACTAATTACTTTCTGGATGTACGCTCATCGCTACGTAATATACATATAGCAGGCCCATGGATAGA
>NZ_JAEPKU010000217.1 GCF_016652235.1 Dysgonomonas sp. Marseille-P4677 | reverse complement strand
TAATATTATTATCTTTCTTTATATTATTAGATTTTGTTTCCTTGCTGTTTCCTTGCTGTTTCCTTGCTGTTTCCTCTAGTGTTTCTACTTCGTTTTTTGGTTTATTATAAACGTCATAATTACAAACAGTTATAAGCGTTTGACCTGTTTCTTTTACCGTTTCCTTTTTTATCATTTTCTCTTTTTCAAGAAAATTTAAGAAATTGCCAACTTTCTTAGTAGACCAACCCCACGCTTCGGCATAAAAACGAAAAGAATTATATAACTGTCCTCTTTTTACAGATACGGTTATATTACCATCCAATACCTCAGAATCCTCAAAGCGTGTTTCTTTAATAACATAAAGCCATGCTTCTGCTTTAGAGAATACCCTCTTTTCTTTCCAGAGTTTATGCTCGAAAAAGTCACGATTTATAGGAATGAAGTTTGATAATTTTTCGTTCTTATCCATTTTGACTATGTTATGTCAATTAATTATACAGGGCATTTTAAATCGATTTGAGATGTTATAAATCATTAGACCACTAATTCACCTCTTCGCATACATTAAGCCTCTCGGAAAGCATTTTTACCCTCTTTTGGATACTCTTTATCTCCCTTCGTATTTCGTGCATTTCTAGGTTGTTTAAAACGCTTGCAGGCTTACCATAGAAGAACTCATACAGTATATTTACCGTTGTTAATGTCGGTAGGTTCTTACCACTTTTATACCTCGGAAGGCTTACTGCTGCTATACCTGTTTCCTTTGAAAGCCTGTAATGTGTAATATCTGTTTGATTCCACTTTTCAAGCACTTTTTGCATTAATTCTTTTCGTTGTTTTATCTTGCTCATAATTGTTTGATTGTTGTACTTTAGTTGACTAAATGTGTAAAAAAATTATTTAAGAAGCTCGGGGTTGTCGTGGATGTTACCGATTAACTCTAAATCTTTTAGAAAAATATCTCCACACAATGGGCAAATCCGAACTTCATGCATTGGCTCACCTATATTTCCTTCGTTGAAATAATGGATATATTCATAAGCTAGACCTAAATATTTCTGAGAATAAATGATTGTAGATTTGCTATATACAGGATGAATAACCTTATCCCCCTCGTATATCTCTTTGCCGTTCTTGTCGGTTAAACCTGTGAATTGCATCAATTCGAGTAATTCCAAGTTGTAAATATTATCACCTTTATAAAAAGTGTGCAATCTTGGTGATACGTTATATTCTCCATTGCATCCGTTGTTATCTACACTTACAGATTCTATTATTCCATTTGAATCGAAACCAATATTAACAACTGGAAGCATTCTTTTAGCGTTCTTTTGATACGCTCTAAACTTTATACTTCTCATACCTTATAATTATTGTACTTTAGTTACCATCACGGATAAAAAAAATACCCGTGATGATGATTTTGTAAAGATAAAAAATAAATTCCACATTACGTAAACATATATACTATATTTTTAAACAACGTTACGTTTTTAGTAAATATTTAATTATAGAAATATACTTCTTCTATCTTTGTTGCTTCTACCTTACCAAACTTATAATCAGCAATAGAGCCTTTCATGTGTTCGATAAGGTTCATTTGTGCTTCTGCGATGTCATTAGCTTGTACGAGTGTAGGATATTTTTCCTCTTTTACATTTCCAGACTTAGGATCTAATATCTCATAGATAAGCTGTATTCTGAAATACTTATCACCGCCGTTAAAAACAGTCTCTTTTAGCGGATAACGAGAAATTACAAGCATGATGTCACCGTCTTTTGAGAAAGGTATCATTTCTTCCATTGCCCTTTTTTCTACTTCGCCGTAAAGGATGCCATCTACTAGAAATTCACGAGTTGTTTTTGTTACTTTACCGTTTTCTTTTTCTGCGTTATAAGACGCTTTTACTTTAAAAAATGCCATGATTTGATTGTTTTGATTGTTATTTATAATCTGAATCTTTTGGATATTTTAAACCGTACCAATTATGTTTTGTCAACTTAAATAGATCGTTCCAAGAATATTTGTATATCCTCATATCACATTTCATAATCCAATATTTTGAAATATTTATAATTGCCTTTGTTCTGACAATTTGATATATTTCATATATTATTATTAAAAATACGATTGCTAAAAGAAATATTGAGATAGCAGTCATAATTGTTTTCATGGTTATTTAATAGGGATTAGTTTGTAGAAATTATGTTCATCAAGATTTGGATGTATTGTTTCGTCGTACACCTCTATATCAGTTTTAGAAACGATACTTACAAATGAGGAATCAGAGAGTACCTTATTATAGAATGCAATATTATCTATCATTGAATTTAACGAATGATTATTTCCTATTATACCTACTGTATCACCCGCTTTTAAATCTTCTCTCTTGCAAGGTTGTAGGTAACATTGGACTTTTTCGAGACAATTTCTTTTATGACTAACAATATAAACACCTTCTTCGCTGTCATAACCTAGAAACTGCCTATCATTATTAAATGCAATACACAAGTTATCACCGTATTTATTTTGCTGAACATCTGATACGGTTTTATATATCCCCACGCTCTCAGGCACTTTTATAAAGTCTTTAACCTCTAACGCTTCTGCATCCCAATATTTACCTTCTTTTGCTAGTGCGTCAAATAGTATTTGTTGTTCTGAGGGAGTGGCAAGACGAGCATTATTCTCAATGGTTCCGATATCGTATATATATAACCTATCTGTATTGATAAACAATCTAGCGATAAAAGAGTATTCATCTAAACCTTCTTTTTTATTAAAGATACCCACTAAGCGTCCACCAACAAAAGTTTCATAAAATATATCACCCTTCTTAAACTCCTGTTTCTTCTCTTTAGGTTCAATTATAACAAGCCTGTTTTCGTAATCTATCATGGCATTACAGCCCTCTGGAATTTCAATTTTCTGATTCATATTGTTATTTATTTTCGTTATACCATTTATCTACTACTTTTTGCATTTCGCCCATCATATCCTTGAATTTTTCCTTAATGTTTATATACTCTTCGTGTCTAGATTGAGGAAATTTTACAGTAAGATTAACACGTGAACCTTCTTGTGACCCCCAACCATGTAAATCAGTATATCCTTCCTTTTCCCATCCGTAAGATATTATAACATCTTCTATTTTATCAAGTGCTTTTTTAGATATATTACGAGAAACAAACCATTCTAATGGCTGTATTTGCCCTCTGTATGATTCACAAAAGAATTGTTCAGCTTCTTTTTTAATTCTGTATTTTTTCATCTTGTTATTTATTTTCAATTAATATTAAAAAGGTAAATCATCTTCACCCGCATTAAAATCTACTTTCGGTGCAGGAGTAGGATGTTGTTGAGTAGGTTGATTATCAATAGGTCTTGCAGCTAATCCAAGTGGCTCAATCTTCCATGATTTAACCTCTGTGTACCAATT
>NZ_JAEPKU010000216.1 GCF_016652235.1 Dysgonomonas sp. Marseille-P4677 | reverse complement strand
ATGAAGCAGAATTATACTACAAGTATAAAGAATACTATGGCTATACATTTTTCATCGCTAAAAAGATAGAGCTATGATTAATTTAAACCTGTATGGTTGGAATGATAAGTTAAACCATCTGAAACAACTATCAAATTATAAAGCTTTGTCTTATGGACGGGTAGTCGTTGTAAACCGTACTTGCAATGAAGTTATTTCCGAAAATGGTATGTTTCAATGCGAACTGACGGGAAATATGATATTCGGCAAATTGGATTTTGAGTTACCATGTGTCGGCGATTGGATTATTTTTCAATCATTCGATGAAAACAAGGGGGTTATAGTTGATATGCTCCCCCGTGAACGGATACTCTATCGTAAGAAAAGCGGAACAGTTGCCGATAAACAAGCGATTGCTTCGTATGTCGATAAAGCATTTATCGTACAAAGTCTCGATGATAACTTCAATGCGCGTCGGGCTGAGCGTTTCATGGTTCAGATATTGGAAGAAGACATTAAACCTGTATTGGTACTCAATAAAACCGATTTAGGTTTTGACAGGCAAAGAATAGATGAAGCTATTAAACACATTACTCATCATATCCCCGTATTTTTCACAAGTATCCATCAACCTCAGACGATAAACCAATTACGGGAATCCATATCGGAAGGAGAAACGGTTGTATTTGTCGGGTCTTCGGGTGTCGGGAAAAGTTCTTTGGTAAATGCGCTTTGCGAACAATCGATATTGCTCACGTCTGATATAAGTCAATCGACAGGAAAAGGACGACATACTTCGACTCGTAGGGAAATGGTATTGATGAACGGTTCAGGTATTTTGATAGACACTCCGGGAGTTCGGGAATTTGGATTGGCTATTGACAGCCCTGATTCACTTACCGATATGCTGGAACTCTCGGATTATACAGGATCATGTCGGTTTGCGGATTGTACACATACGAATGAACCTGATTGTGCAGTTATAGAAGCAGTACAAGATGGAACATTAGACAGTAAAGTTTACGAAAGTTACTTGAAGCTTCGTAGGGAAATGTGGCATTTCTCTACTTCGGAATATGAAAAACGTAAAAGGGATAAGTTCTTTTCAAAGTTAGTAGACGAAGTAAAGAAACGTAAAGCAAGTTTCTAATTTCTATTTAGACAGTGTAGGTAGCTTGAACAGAAATATCTACACTGTTTTTTGAAAAAATATATTTAAACTCAATATTTAAGAATTTCTAGATATGATATTTATTATTTTAAAAAATAATTAGAATCAATCACATCCTAATTGCATATATAATTAATATATAGTCAATCATAGTTGTTTTAAGACATTCCGATTTTAGACATTAAAAATATCCGATTACCTATAATCATATCCGAAAAATTAAAGTATAATTGTACCTGGAATATTTTAACTTTTGGGCGCTATATGAAAACAGTACAATCAAAATCTGTATGTCCAGTAGAAAGTGCTGGAGGGCTGGATATGCCAATTAGAAAATGGTTGCAAAATCCACGAAAAATTCTTCAACCCTATATCAAAAATAATATGTCTGTTCTGGATTTTGGTTGTGGAACTGGATATTTTACGATTGAGATAGCCCGATTGTTAAATGGTACAGGGAAGGTTGTTACTGCGGATTTACAGCAAGGTATGTTGGATATACTGAAAACCAAGATAAAGCAAAATAGTTTAAAATATGATATTTACCTTCACAAATGTGAAGAAAATAGTATTGGTCTGAATGAAAAATTTGATTTTATTCTCGCCTTTTATATGTTCCATGAAGTACCGAATCAGGAAGTAACAATAAAGGAACTTAAGACTTTACTCAATCCTAACGGAAAAATACTAATCATCGAACCAAAAATACATGTTTCTAAAAATGATTTTAGGGGATTGGAAAAATTTATTTCGAATAATGGCTTTAAAATTCTCGGAAAACCAGACATATTGTTTAGTATGTCTCTGTTGTTTTCACTAAAATAAGCTACTGATTATGAATTTTAAATTAAGAAAATGGGAGCTTTCATATATTAATAATTTGGTAGAACATGCTAATAACTACAATATAGCAAAATTTCTTACTGATGGGTTTCCTTATCCTTACACACCCGAAGATGGAATAAAATTCATACAACACGTCTCGGAAGAAGAACCTCTAAAGGTCTTTGCTATTGAGATTGAAGGAAAAGCTGTTGGCTCTATCGGTATATTTCCTCAATCAGATATACATAAAAAAAATGCAGAAATCGGCTATTGGCTTTCTGAAAAATACTGGGGGCAAGGAATAATGGTAGAAGTAATCAAACAAATAGTTGAGTATGGATTTAAAACTTTTGATATTTATAGAATATTTGCACGTCCTTTTAGTACAAATCAACAATCACAAGCGGTATTAACTAAAGCAGGATTCAAGTATGAGGCTACTTTTAAAAAAGCTTTGTACAAGAATGGTGTATTTATAGATGAAATATATTTTTCAATATACAAATAGGACAGATAACGGAAATGGCAAAAAATAACTAAGACCTTATAAAAAGGAGATACAAATATTCAACTTAATACATTATGAATGAAGAAAGAGCCGCAAAGTTTTGGGATCGGCTATCAAAACAATTTGATAAACAGGGAAAGTTATTTTATCCTGCACCTGTCGAAAATGCAAAGAAATATCTGAAAGATAGCGACACGGTTTTAGACTTCGGGTGTGCCACAGGAACAGTAACCAATGAAATAGCAAAGCATGTAACGAAGGTTGTCGGTATAGATATTTCTTCCAAGATGATTGAAATGGCAAAGGATAGAGCCAATGAATTGAATATTACCAATGTTTACTATAAGCAAGCCACGATATTTGATAAAACACTCGAAACTGAATCGTTTAATGCTGTTTTGGCTTACAATATCCTTCATTTTTTCACCGATACTGAACAAGTATTACACCATATAAGCGGATTACTGAAACCAAACGGAACTATTATTATAGTAACAGCATGTTTGAAACAAAGGTCATTGAGAAATATTCTAAATAGGCTGTTCCTTACGCCGTTAATGTGGTCAGGTGTAATTCCATATATGAAATACTTTTCAATATCCGAATTTCAAAATATTTTGAATAACGATTTTCAAATCATAGCACAGGAAAATATCTCTCAAAACTATTTTTTCGTTGCAAAGAAGAAATGACAGAGTAAACAAACTAAATCAGGACTAAACAAATTAATTATGGAGCTATGGAACATGTATTGATTACTGGAGGTAATAAAGGAATTGGATTAGAAACGACTAAACTTTTTTTAAAGAATGGCTATAAAGTTACAGTAATAGCCAGAGATATATCATCAATTAAAAATTTAAAAAACAGCTTTGGTATTGAGTTTAATTTGGAGAATATAAGTGAAATACCTGAATTAATCTCTAAAATAGGTGACATTGATATATTAGTTAATAATG
>NZ_JAEPKU010000215.1 GCF_016652235.1 Dysgonomonas sp. Marseille-P4677 | reverse complement strand
GCATATGGCAACTTTGGCAATTCAAATTTCATAGCTTTTGTTTTTTGATTGTTAATATTATTATTTATATCTTGAGCATTTACAGCACCTAAAAAGAATGTTGTAAACAATATAGACGTAAAAAGAAATCTTTTCATAAGTAAGAGTTTTTAGTGTCATGTACAAATTTAACAATCTTAATCCGATATTTGTTTATAAAACGTCTCATAATTCACATAAATTGTTTTTAACAGAACATCATTAAAATCTATAACATTTGAAGATCATAAATATAGATTATCACCACAACTTTAATATTCATATAGCATTTAGAAAAAACATTTCAGATTTAATATGTACTTTTGTTATCTAAATACTATTAGACATGATATTCGTAGATTCATCTTTTGTATTATCAGAGATCATTGAGGAAAATCACCAGTTGATACCTGTTATAAACCGTTTTGGAATAAAATTAGGCTTAGGTGATAAAACTATTGGAGACATTTGTAATGCAGCCAATATAAACACTGAATTTTTCCTCGCAATATTAAATACATTCCTCAATGAGGATTACTTCCCCGAACGAAAGCTACAAAAATTTGATATAGAACTGGTTATATCATACATAAAACAAACCGATGCATATTTGATTCATGGTCAATTGCATAACCTTGAAAAACATTTAAATGCATTCATTTCGATGAGTGACCAGAATAATGCACAACTTAAACTTATTAGCAGATTATTTACCGAATTTAAAAGTGAATTAATCAATGAAATAGAGCAAGGAATGGTAAAGGGCGATATGCCTTTAGCATCCCTAACCGACCTTAAGAGCATTATTATTAAGCACATATCAGGAAACTTCAATGAGAATATGTGTTACGCTGTTATATTCACGATAGATAGCTTTCAAAGAGATCTTGAGAAACAAAACAGAATCAGAAAAAAAATATTAAAGCCAATGATAGAGGCTCTTTCAGATACAGAAGTTGAAGACTGGCAAGAGCTTATATCAGTCAGCCATGCAATAAAGGCAACAAAAGCTCAAGCTTTATCTCAACGCGAACTAGATGTTCTCCGCTTAGTCGCATTAGGATTTCTAAATAAAGAAGTAGCAGATAAACTTAATATAAGCTTGAATACCGTATTATCGCATCGTAAAAATATTACAGCGAAATTAGGTATAAAAACAGTGTCAGGACTTATTTTCTATTGTATAACAAATGGACTCATTACTGCTGATGAAATTGAATTATAATTATATATGGAAAAACTAAACAGATACATATCTTTCGAATTACTCTTTTGTATTTTATTCATTGTCGCATTTTCTTTGCCCTGGTTAGATATGGGCCTAGTAAAAATTGTAGGATGGGATATACCTGATATCCAGAAAAAGCTGACTAAGGTGACAAACTTTTTTTCGAGAAATAAAGAATCAGTTTATACAACTTATGCTGTATACTTAATTCCACTCTTTAGTATTATAATTGCTATTCTATGGATTTCGTTAAAGAAAAGAACAGCCAGAGTTTTGTTATTTATAACTGGTATACTAGGGTTCGTTGTATCACTAAATCTATTTTATAAACTCCCGAAAGCAGGAAGCGGAGTATATTTATTGACCGCAACTTCTATCCTGACTATTTTATATCTGCTTATTGCTCTACGCAAGAAGAAAGATAAAGTAGAACTAATTGATACGCCTCCGGAAATAGATGGCGAAGAGATAGTATAAAAAAGCCCCATAACTTTGAGTTATGGGGCTTTTTTTATTTATAGAGTTATTATTTGGCGATCCGTTCCAGCCATTTTACCATAGACAACATGACAATCATTGATAGCCCCGTTGCACAAACAAAAACCAACCAACATGCCCATAAAGGAACATTCATATAAAGGATTCCTCCAATAAACAATATTGAGTTACCAATTGCTGTAGCTGCCAACCAGCACCCCTGCATTAAGCCTTGTAAATGAGGAGGAGCTACCTTTGACACAAACGACAAGCCAAGAGGTGAAATAAACAACTCTGCGACTGTCAGGATAAAATACAAAGTTATCATCACCCAAGGTGTAACCCTCATTGCATCTATTTCAGTCGAAGTCATAGTTGCTAAAGTATCTTTAGATGGCAAAGCTAAAGATGCTACCATCAAGAAAACATACGCTAAGCAAGCAATTCCCATACCTATAGCAATTTTCATAGGTGTTGATGGTTCTTTACTTCTTTTCTTCATTGTTCCAAAAAACCACATAATAAATGGAGTAAGGAATACAACAAAAAATGGATTTACACTTTGGAAAATTTCGGCACCTTTGATACTAGTAAAGCCTAAGTCGATATTTATTATTTCCAAATTCACATAATCCCGTGCAAAATAAGATAGTGAATATCCATTTTGATGAAAAGATAACCAAAAGAAAATAACAACTCCAAAAACTGCAAACAGAGCATAGATACGTTGTTTTATCTCCTGCGTACTCATCTGTATTTCTTCTTTCGAAACTGTAGCTGCTGCATCAGCTGATACTAATCCTTTTTTAGCTGGGTCCGGGAACGATTTCTTATTTATACTGTAAATAAGAAGAGATACAAACATTGCAACAATTGCCGCAATAAAAGCATATTGAAAACCTGTATTAAAAACATCCAAATAACTATTAGAAAAAGCTAAAAGGTCAGTAACCGGGGTTTTATCTAATACAGCTCCATTTGCATATTCTGTCAATTTGGTAACGTTAGCTGATGACATAGAACTTCCCTGCGCAATGTATTGATGACACAGTTCGGGTAGAGAACCATTATAATCGAAATTATGCTGTTTCAACCACCAGTTACGAACTCCAATAGCTATAAACGGAGCAAAGATAGCCCCTACATTTATAAACATATAGAATATCTGAAATCCGGCATCTCTCTTATCCGAATATTTAGGGTTATCATACATTTGCCCAACCAACGCTTGTAAATTACCTTTAAATAACCCATTTCCAAATGAAATAACAAAAAGTCCTAGACAAGTTAAAGCCAGATACAATCCGAAGTTTGGAACAGGTGTAGGGGTAGGAATTGCAATGATCAAATACCCTATAGCCATTAAAACTATTCCGGCCAAAATAGTTTCTTTGTACTTCTTCGTCTTATCTGCAATCAATCCACCTACTAACGCCAATAAATAGATAGATGCATAAAATGCCGAATAAATGTAACCGGTAGTCTCTTCTGACAAACCAAATTTAGAAGAAATGAAAAGAGCTAAAATAGCCATCATTATATAGAATCCGAAGCGTTCTCCCATATTCGATAATGAAGCAGCTATTAAACCTTTAGGATGATTTTTAAACATAAAATTATATTTAAGATTAATATTATAATTTATTTATTTCAGTAAATTTTATTCAAACTTCACAAAAGTAAGAAAACATACCTAATTAATGGATTGTCATTACATATTAAAGAACATAAAATAC
>NZ_JAEPKU010000214.1 GCF_016652235.1 Dysgonomonas sp. Marseille-P4677 | reverse complement strand
ATACTAATAATCAAATATATAGCTCAAAGTGAAAATAAATAGAAATATACATTTTTTCCTTAAATATGTTGGTCTATTTATGTTTGATTTGCATTAACAATACTGTATAAATTAAATTTGTAACATTTTATAAGAACACATCAAAGTTCAGTACATCGTGCATGAAGAATAAAATTATACTAATTAATATTTTTCGTTGCTACATTATCTTCTGTACCTAACAAAAGCAATACATATTGCAAAGAGAAGACAGTAAGTTTTTATGAAAATCCTTACTTATAAAAAAGGGAAACTTGATAAAAATATAATGAGACTTTACAGACCCATACAATAACTGTAGATAGAATAAATAGAATAAAAGGAAACGAACTTTAACATTTTATTGTAAAGGTATAGAGTAATTGATTATCTATAAACTAAAAGAAGAAACTACATGCGACAGCCAAACTTTAAACAAAGACTTTGTATTGGAATAACATTAAAATTATTGCTACTAACAGCAATTATCTGGATAAGCCCGACAATGTATGCCCAAGTTACAATTGGGGGTAATACTCCTCCCGAAAAGGCCGCTTTATTGGAAATAAAAGATAAGAAAGCGGCAACCTATGGCGGAGAAACTTCCACCACAGGAGGCCTTCTATTACCTAGAGTGATCCTAGTCGATCGTAACGAATTATTTCCGTTTTTCGACTCTGCACTTCAAGGCAACAATGATTACGAGAATATTCAAAAACCGGCTCACACAGGATTAATGGTATATCACATCGGCGGCAATAATTTAGCAGCCGGCGCTTATCTATGGAATGGAGAAGAGTGGAAAAAGATTGAAGAAACGATGGGTAAAGCCGACTTAACAATTGTTTGTAGCAACATCAAAGTGTTGGGATCATATGTTGAAGGACAAAGTATGACCAGTGGCAATTATCTCGAAATAAAGGTAACGGTCAATAAACCGGGTAGTTATAACATTATGGGAACTACAGGTAATAACTATATTTTTCTGGCTACGGGAGAATTCCATATTGCGGGAGAATATACTATTATAGCTACCGCTCAGGGAACACCACAAACAGCCGGAACAGACAACATTACCCTAGTAAATTTTGGTGAAGAAATAGATCCTACATGTAAACCTCCTGTCATTGTGGCAAGTAATATTGCAGATTATAATCTTTTGTGTAGCTCTACTGTTGTCAAGGGAATATATAAGGTGAATCAACCGCTAAATGTGAATACTAATTATCTTGAGCTAAGTATTTATGTTAATAGTACCGGTAGCTATTCTATCTCATCCAACACAGTCGATGGTATATCTTTCTATGGTACCGGCGAGTTTACATCCATAGGCCCTCAGACAATAAAAGTTTATGGGCAGGGAATTCCTAAATCGACTAAAACAAAAAAGATAACTCTTACCACAAATTCGATAGGAGGAACATCCACAAACTGTGATGTAGATATACTGATTGTAATCCCTAAAAAACGGATATTGAGCCTTGGTACATCAGATAGAGCCCTACACGGGAATGCTGGTTCAGGAGGAACAGCCGACATATTCACTTATTCCGGAAATTTTGGAACGCTCGAAAGCAGCACTTTCAAAATAGAAGACCCTGATATTATAGGAGTGACTACCGGCTCAATAACAACCTCTATTCTACAAAACCATTTGCAACCGACCAATCCTTTGGATAAACCTGTAGACATAGTATTTATTACTTACAATGCGGACCTTACAGCTAATGATAGCTTTGCTGCAGGAAAAATGTTGGCTGAATATGTAAAAAAGGGAGGGGTAGTGATTATGTATAATGAGCATATGTTCAACCACAATTCAGGAGCTCCGGGTAAGTTTATTCAAGAACTATTTGATGATGCGGCAGCTTGGGGTGTTGAAGATGTTGCAGGCGGAGGTGTTTTATATAAATTACCTAATTACGACGATATGATTCTTAATGGGCCGTTTGGAGATTTAAGAGGTAAATATGTAGGCGAAGACGGTTGTTGCGGCGATGCTTTCACTTATCTGCCTCCATCAGAAATCGAATGGTCATTTTCATCATACGACTATAGTGGTTCTAGTTCTACAAGCGGGAATCAGAGTCAAATATCGGGTTTCAAAGCCAAAAATTATAATCTAGTATGGTTTGGCGACGGAGGTTTAGGTTCCGGAAATGGAGGAACTAGTGACACCAGCTATCCTGTAGCGCTAGATGCTAGCCGTAGACCGATCAGTAAACTGTATGGAAGAAATAATTCTACCCGTAAATACGTAGAAAATGCACGCTTTGTTGCAAATGTTTTATGCTGGGCATTTCAGCAGTCTGAATTTAATGGTATAAATACAAAATAATTACAAATTAGAGTCCATGAAAAGAACTAAAAAGGCCGTCATTGAAAGATAAGTAGATAATTTCATAAACTAAAGTCTAAATGATGGTCTGACTTTATGTTTCTTTCGAACATTCAAATTTATTATTAAAATGTTTGTGCTAGTATCCCCCCTTTCTACAATCTGAGAAGACTCAGAATCGGGGGATATTATTTTATATTATATATTAAAAAAACACATGTGGATGGTTGTATTTTGTATTAATAAAATTAAATTTGCACACGAAAAAGATTGAAGCAATAATAAATAACGGGAAATCACGGTCTTCGTAATTGGGACCGAAAATATCATTATAAAGGCTCATGTATAATAAGTCGCAGGATACGATTTTAAAAGAAGTATGTATTCGATATTTTTATTCAATTATATTAGTATCGTCTTTATTTGCGGTATACTATATTTATGAAAATATCGAACCTTTGAATTATTTTGTTAGCCTATGTCCGATAGCGCATATCTTTTTATTTTTTATACCATATAGTTTAGACTACAAGTCCATTAAGATTTTAATTCCTTATTATCTAGTTTACCTCTCTTTCTTCCTGTATGCCAACATGGTATATTTCTGGATCTTTGGCCAAATTACAGCCTTTATGTGGTATAGTATCATTCCTATTGCAGCTATGATATTTTTCTCAAGAAAGACAGTTGCTCTTTGGGGTATCTATGTCCTAGTACTTATATGTTCTGTCTTCGTTGTAGGCTCTTTTATTCCAAAAGAATATTTTCATAGCCCAACCGAGAAGCAGCTCATGGTTATAAACATCATGACTATTGTACTGAGTATAAGCTTCATCCTGTTCTTTATCTATTATTTAAATAAAATAAACCTTATACGAGAAATTCACTTGGCTGAAAGAGAGTCTGTGGACGAAATAGATAATTACATCGAAGAGGAAGAATTAGAATCGGATAAACTTGATAAACTATATTTGAATATCCTGAATTATTTTGTCGAAAAAGAACCTTTCTGCGATCCTGATTATACAATTACACAACTGGCAAAAGAACTTCAATCAAATGTGAAGTACATTTCAAGAATAATAAAAATCAAAGAGGATGTAAATTTC
>NZ_JAEPKU010000022.1 GCF_016652235.1 Dysgonomonas sp. Marseille-P4677 | reverse complement strand
ATATAGGGTGGGATAATTTTAAAAAGCAAAAATAATTTATATAACTAATAACTATAGAAAAGCAGATTTGAAAGAATCTGCTTTTTTCTCTTAATAGATTTAATTATGCATTCAAAAGAACAGAAATTGCAGGCCTTCGGGCGTTTACTCGATATTATGGACGAACTTCGGGTGAAATGTCCTTGGGATGCAAAGCAGACGAATGAAAGCCTTCGTACAAATACGATTGAAGAGGTTTATGAGCTATGTGAAGCAATTATACAAAATAGTGATGAAGCAATAAAAAAAGAACTTGGAGATGTCCTTTTACATGTAATTTTTTACTCTAAGATAGGAGAGGAAAAAGACGCGTTTGATGTTGCTGATGTCTGCAATACTTTGTGCGATAAATTAATCTTCAGGCATCCTCATGTATTTGGGGACGACGCTGCAAAAACGGCAGGTGAAGTAGAAAAATCGTGGGAGCAGATAAAACTGAAAGAAAAAGGAGGAAATAAAACAGTATTAGAAGGGGTACCCTCTTCATTGCCTTCTATTGCAAAGGCTCACCGTATACAGGATAAAGCCCGTAATGCAGGATTTGATTGGGAAAAGAAAGAAGATGTATGGGATAAAGTATCCGAAGAATTTTTGGAGCTTAAAGCTGAAATATCAAATATGGACGGTGACAAAATGGAAGCTGAATTTGGAGACCTATTCTTTAGTATGATCAATGCAGCCCGTTTGTATAAGGTAAATCCAGATAATGCATTGGAACGAACCAACCAGAAATTTATTCGGCGTTTCAATTATATTGAACAGGAAGCTATACGTCAGGGTAGGAAGTTGAAGGATATGACTTTGGGCGAAATGGATGCTTTGTGGGATGAGGCTAAGAAGAGATTATAAGTGAGCTTCTGGTTTAGCGAGTGGTAAACGTAAAATAAGAAGAGGTAGTTTCTTTAGAAGTTACCTCTTCTTATTTTATTATCTATTTATTCCAAAAATCCAGATACTTTTTTGCAACACTCACATAATCATGATTCTTTTCTACAAACTCGCGGCTTCTTCTTGAAATCTCAGGAATATCCTTTTTATTCAATATGAGCCATTCCAGTTTATCAAATACATCATCTTCGTGAGGGTGTACATTCACTATCGGCTGATTGGATGTGTCTCCGTACAGCTCGTAGATGTACGGTTCACCACCACCCACTACAACTTTGCCTTGCGCCATAGCCAATAGTGCATTCATGGCAGGGGTATGGGAATATAATTGGTCTAACACCACATGTGCTTGAGACATCAATTGTTGATATACATCGTAACTAACCGATTCCACCCTTGTAACGATTGCTTTATCAGGATATTTTTCTTTAATCCTTTCCAAGGCTTTTTCCATAACATCAGTACCTTTAAATTTCTCCCTTACTTTGTTGATACCAATAAAGAAATTGACCTTTTCAGGTTCTTCTGGTATTGGTTGGAATTCAATCTCGGCAGTATTCATCGGTAAAGGGATATATTTTACCTTATTCGCAAAATAAGGTTCGTAAGCTTTGTAGTATTCATATAAGCAGGCAGCAATACCGTCTACAGATTGGGCCAGGCTCCTATTGAAGGATTCAAGAGGCGTGCCTATCCATTTGTCGATAAAGCGTTGGTTGAAGTCTACATTTATTGGTTTTCCATCAACAAAAAATTCCGAGTAGTCGAATATTTTGTTTCCTAAGCAAGCTTCTACCCAATAGGAGTCATCTCCAAAAGCTCCCATAAAAACTTTCTTATTGTTTTTTCTAAGCTTTTTGTATAGATGGTTATTCACACGTACATTTTGTGTGGTGAAGCACGGATTTATGAGTTGTACTACATCGTAGCCTTTAAATTTTTTGAATTTATCGAGCACCGACATCAGGCTTGTAAATGTATCTATTATACCGGAGCTTTTACGACTCAGATCTATATCACGCGGATAATTTTTAAATCCGTCTCCATCCGAGGCGGTTAATACTTCGTGACCTAAAGAGCGTAGGCCCTCAGCAAGAGTAAGGTGTGCCCGGCTATATTCGCCTATTAGTAGAATTTTCATGTGTTTTGTTTGTTTTGTGCAAAGATAACTATTTAATTATAGATGATATATTTTCAAATTAAGTCTTTTTTCTTTACGATAAATGTGTCCTTATCATTGATATATAATACCGGGAACAAGTTGTCTTCACGCCAATCGGGATTTCGCTTTGTTAAGTCATTATTGAAGAAGGCTCTGATAAAGAAATCAGAATCATTATCTTCATTATGTATCAATATAGATTTCTTTTTGAAAGATTCTTTGTGCTTGTCCAGTATATCATCTAAAGATAATTCTTTAGCTAAATTTATAATGTTGTATTTGTCGTGCCGACGGCTATTATTTGCAAAAACTGTATATACATAGCCTCCTTTTTCTCCGATTGGTTTTGCCAGACATATATGAAATGAACCTTCGGTAGCCATCATCGTTTTCTGGAGATGTTTCTTCATCGTTTTTAGCCAGATAGTACCAATGACGAAGAAAATCAGATAGGGTATGATATACCATGAAACAAGCATATCATTATTAAATAAATAGAGTATTCCTATTAAGCCAACAAAAAGAAAGCATACAGGAGGAAGCATTAATATTGTTTTCCACCACTGAGTATTTTTTAAGTAGCTCATCTTGAAACTGTAATCTTTTTCTAATTTAGCGTAATCGTTAGGTTTCATATAATAATATATCTTTTCTTATTCTGGATTAAAGTAGATTCTTTTTTTGTTGAGGATGAATTCCGGTGTGAAAATACTCTTTAATTCCGACTAAATAGTTCATTCTACTCGGATTTTCGATAATATATTGTTCTAAATTAACTTTCTTTCATAAATATTATTAGAGAAAATAAAGAACTCTTTTCGCGACAATTATATTCTCTTATATAAGTCAGAAGATTTAAAATGAGTAAAAATAGAAACATCAATAGTGAAAAGGATGTAATACTATCAGAAAAGAATTAATTTTACAGGTAATTTTCAGAAACCGTATTATCCCATAATTATATTTTTTAGGCGATGGATAATAACAACTACCCGGTATATAATGCCAATGGATTGACCTATTCGAAGTTTAAGAGGCTGATGAAGGGGTTGGAAACTACATTGTCAGCCGAAGATTTACAAAAACTGAGACCTGTTGTAAAGAAAGCAATGGGCGAAGGAGTTTATTATAAAGATGAAAAAGTAGGTAGTATTACCGACCTTACAGTTAGTACATGTATTATATTGATGGAAGAACTCGGTTTGAAGAGTGCTTCTATTATTGCATTGATCCTCTATCGTCCGGTCGTCCATAAGTCTCTATCTATAACCGATGTACAAAAGCTCTTTGGTCAGGATATAGCAGATATAGTATCCGGCTTGATAAAAGTGAATGCATTGGAGATGAACGAGTCTGCGATAGCATCGGACAATTATATCAAACTTTTGATTTCTTTGGCTGAAGATATGCGGGTGATTCTGATTAAGATAGCCAGTCGTTTGCACAAAATCAGATGTGCCGAGAAATACAACGAGCAATATAGGATGAAGCTTGCTGTCGAAGTTTCATACCTTTATACCCCTTTGGCTCACAAATTAGGATTGTACAATATAAAAACAGAATTCGAAGATCTTTATCTCAAATATACGGACAGGGAGGCATATGATTATATTCTGGCTAAAATAAGTGAAAGTAAGGCATCGCGTGATAAGTATATCGCAGAGTTTATTGCTCCGATTGATGAAAAACTGAAAGAAACAGATTTGAGGTATGACATCAAAGGACGTGTGAAATCTATTTCATCGATAAATAATAAATTGAAGAAACAAAAAATAGATTTTGAATCTATATATGACCTATTTGCAATTCGTATAATTCTTAACTCTCCATTAGAAAAAGAAAAGGCCGAATGTTGGCAGGCATATTCTATTGTTACGGATATGTATACACCTAATCCAAAGCGATTGAAAGACTGGCTGTCTATCCCTAAAAGCAATGGGTATGAATCTTTACATACCACAGTAATGGGGCCCGGATCCCGTTGGGTTGAGGTGCAGATTCGTACACGTCGTATGGATGAGATAGCAGAGAGAGGATTAGCTGCGCATTGGAAGTATAAAGGAGTAAAGAGCCAATCAAAAATGGATGACTGGCTTGCGGGACTGCGCGAAATGCTTGAGAATAATAGTATGGATTCGGGGGAAAAACTTGAGAATTTCAAACTGGATCTTTATGATGATGAAATTTATGTTTTTACGCCTAAGGGCGATTTGCATAAGCTACCGTATGGCGCCACAGTACTTGATTTCGCATTTTCTATTCATTCTCGTGTAGGTTCTACTTGTGTATCAGGATTGATAAACGGAAAGAATGTCTCTATTCGTCATAAATTGAAAAATGGAGATCAGATTGAAGTTGTAACTTCACCTAATCAATCTCCAAAACAAGACTGGCTTGGTTTTGTAACTACTTCGAAGGCTAAAAACAAAATACGTCAAAGCCTCAAGGAAGAAGCAAATAAACAGGTGGAGATAGCCAAAGAGATGGTGAAGAGGCGTGTCAAAAATCGGAAAATCGAGATAAATGAATCCGTTATGATGCGTCTGATCAAAAAACTGGGATTTAAGACAATTACCGATTTTTATATTAAAATAGCGGAGGAAAATCTGGACATAAATACAGTTATAGATCAGTATTTAGAACTGGAAAAGAAAGATTCTGAAACACACGAAAGGTATGAAGCTGTAAGTGCAGAGAAATATATTCCTCAAAATTTGGATATAACAAAAGAGGTCTCCAGTCGTGAAGAACTTATTCTGGATAAGAATCTTACCGGAGTAGATTATAAGCTAGCTAAATGTTGTAATCCTATATACGGAGATGAGATATTCGGATTTGTGTCTTCGCAAGGAATAAAAATACATCGCAGTAATTGTCCTAATGCCCATGATATGATTTCCCGTTTTGGTTATCGGGTTATTCCGGCCAGATGGTCGGGAAAATCGGGCTCTTCTTATACAGTAACCTTGCGTGTAATTGGTAATGATGATATTGGCATAATAAATAATTTGACATCTATTATTGCAAAAGAAGCAGGGATCAATATGCGTTCTATAAGCATCGACTCTAACGATGGGCTGTTTCATGGAAATATATCGGTAGTTCTGAATAATACGGATATGCTGAATGGGCTAGTGAAAAAACTGAAAACGGTGAAAGGAATAAAAGAAGTCAGTAGAATAAACTAGATAAAAAGAGCCTTTGAGAAAATTTATCTTGAAGGCTTTTTTGTTTATGGATATTCTGAATTTAAAGTTTTTCTCTGATTAATATAACGGAATATTAACGATATTTAAAGTGCTTAGGTTATCTTGTAAGATGTTCAGCCTTAGCTACAATATGGCTTAAATGTTAATAAATAAATCTCTTGGGTTATTCTATCAAAAGATACATAATAATTATTAACTTTGGCCCCGATTAGAAGAATAGCATATGCAAGGGCTATACAAACAAGCGTGAATATGATGCGGTTTATATTGATAATGTTCTTAATTGTGTATACAGGTGTACATGTAGCAGCAACGGAACTAATGCCCAGCGGAGAAGGAATGCGAACAGCATTCAGAGAAAAAAACTCTGAAGAAAAAGAAAGACGTAAAAAAGAAAAGAAAATTTCCGGCTATTTGAGAGCAGACTATTTAGTGTATTTAGTTATGATAAGTAGTGGAGCGTACATTCTAATCAGAAGAAAGTCTAAGAATATACATCTTTAATATATTTATACAGAAGCCGATATTTATTTTTCGGCTTTTTTTATGCTTAGTTGATAATGTGAAAAACAAATTTTAGAATGGAAGAGGTTGAAAAAAAAGTAGTATTGGGAATTAAAGAGAAACCGAAACCGGCTCAATGGCTATTGCTGAGTATACAGCATTTGTTTGCGATGTTTGGTGCAACGGTTCTGGTGCCCGCTCTAACCGGAATGAGTCCGGCTGTTGCTCTGATCTCAAGTGGTATAGGTACATTGGTCTTTATTGTGATTACTAAAGGTAAGGTTCCATCTTATCTTGGGTCGTCATTTGCATTTATTAACCCTATTATCGCAGTAAAAGCTTTAGAGTTAGACCCTGCTTCGGGTGTGGGGGTAGGTAGCTTTCTTGTGGGAAGTTTCCTTGTAGGGGTTACTTATTCTATTGTTGCGTTGATTATTGCAAAGGCTGGTACAGGTTGGTTGATGAAACTACTACCTCCTGTTGTAGTTGGTCCTGTTATTATGGTTATAGGGCTTGGGCTTTCGGTTACAGCAGTAAATATGTCAACAAATAATCCTGCTGGAGATTATGACCTTACTTATGTATTAGTAGGACTAGTAACATTGACTATAACAATTTTAACCGCAATTTTTACACGAGGGTTCCTTAGCGTTATTCCAGTACTAGTCGGTATTATTGGTGGTTATGTTTTTTCTCTAATACTTGGTATTGTCGATTTGCAACCTGTTATAAATGCAAACTGGGTACAATTACCTCCATTCGAGATTCCATTCGTGCATTATACGCCATCATTTACATGGCGGGTCCTTTTGATGATGGTTCCTGTTGCTATTGTACCTATAGCTGAACACATAGGGCATCAGTTGGTGCTAAGTAAAGTTGTAAATAAAGATCTGATAAAAGATCCTGGGCTAGATCGTTCAATGTTGGGTGATGGTCTTGCAACAATGATAGCAGGAGCAATCGGTGGACCTCCGGTGACAACATACGGTGAAAATATTGGTGTACTAGCCATCACACGTGCATTTAGTATCTATCTGTTTATTGGAGCTTCCATATTTGCTATTTTATTTGGCTTTTGTGGTAAAATAGCCGCCTTGTTAACCACCATTCCTACTCCTGTAATGGGTGGGGTGTCAATATTATTATTCGGTATTATTGCATCTAGTGGTTTGCGTATGTTGGTTGAAAATAAAGTTGATTTTAGCCGTAAGCGCAACCTTATTATTGCATCTGTTATCTTAGTAATCGGTATCGGTGGTGCAGCTATTCACATAGGTAAGGTATTTTCACTGGAAGGGATGGCATTGGCTTCTATTATAGGAGTTATTCTTAATCAAATACTGCCGGGAAAACAAGTCGTAGACTTCGATGAGATGTTTAAAGATTAATTAGTAGTATAAAATACAAAAAATGAGTTAGAGATTGCGGCATAAAAGCAGCTACAATCTCTAACTCATTTTTTATGTTCGTAATCTAATTTGGTTATTGGCAGCTATTCTTATGATATATCTTACACCTTATTAAGGTTGTTTTCCTTATTTAGCATATTTTATGTTTGAGCCTTATCCCTTTATGTATTTTTACTTTTTATTTCTGCTTTGGCCTGAATTGCTTTGATAATAGCTGTAATGTTGATAGAATGGGCTTCTTGTTGGGGGCTTTTGTTGATTCTTTAAAGAAAAACTGTTTTTAAACATATCTAATATCATGTTAAATAGTCCTTAATTCGCAGGTGGCTATTTGTGAACTCTTGAAATAAATTCTATATTTGAAGGTTTTAAAAATGAAAATCGAAACTTTTTTAAGCGTAATATGGAAAAAACCCTTGTTATTTTAAAGCCTTCATGTGTTCAACGAACATTGATGGGTGAGGTTATTTCCCGTTTCGAGAAGAAAGGATTACGTTTAGCCGGAATGAAAATGATTCAATTGACTGATACCCTTTTAAATGAGCATTATGCCCATCTGAAAGATAAACCGTATTTTCAACGAGTAAAAACTTCAATGGAAGTTTGTCCTGTTGTTGTCCAATGCTGGGAGGGGATTGACGCTGCTACTGTAGTCCGGAATCTGGTTGGAGCAACCAATGGTCGTGAAGCAGCGATAGGTACTATTAGAGGAGATTTATCTATAAGTTCTCAAGAGAATATTGTTCATGCTTCCGATTCATCAGAATCAGCGAGAGTTGAGTTGAAAAGATTTTTTAAAGATGAAGAGATTTTTGATTATAAACTATCTACGCTATCACATTTATATGCTTGTGACGAGATCTAATTTATATTATGCAAAAAAGTAAAAATATTTTGACCGTAACCTTTAAAAGAATAAAACTATTGCCATTAGCAGCAATGTTTTTTATACCAATGAGTGGCTTCGCTCAAAAAAAGACTAATTCTTCAGAAACTAATGCTGATAGAGTCGAATTAAAATACAAACAACGCCATAGCAGATCCGCAGGAAATGATCTCTATGCCGATGGGATAAAAATAAAAAGAGACCTATCTATTTTAAAAGAAATACAAGAAGAGCGAGTGTTGTCGGCAGATGAAATTCCTGCTGAAGATCTTTATGGAGGAATATGGAATAATCGTTATGTAAATGCATATCGTTCAATAGAGAATATTCCGGATACATTTCAGGTTAATCTGGCCAATTTTACAATGCCAACAATGGGACATGTAACATCTAATTTTGGTCCCCGACGTCGTAGAATGCACTATGGTATCGACTTGAAAGTGCAAGTTGGAGATACTATTTATGCTGCATTTGACGGAAAAGTGCGTGTGAAGCAATACGAACGCCGTGGATATGGTTATTATCTAACAATTCGTCATCCCAATGGTTTAGAAACTGTGTATGGGCATCTATCTAAATTTTTAGTGGAAGAGGACGATGTGGTTAAATCAGGTGATCCGATTGCATTAGGAGGTAATACAGGCCGTTCTACTGGTTCGCATCTACATTTGGAGTTTCGTTTCCTAGGAAACCCAATTAACCCAATAAATATTGTTGACTTCGAAAATAAAGTATGCCATAAAGATACTTATACAGTTACAGCAAGTAGTTACAGTCGGAGTTCGAAAGGGGTTAACGTGAATAATCTTGCTTCAAGTGCTACTAGGTCCAAAGCAAATGTCAAGAATAAATACGCATCGGGAAAAGTAAATTACCATCGGGTAAAACAAGGAGATACATTAGGTGCGATCGCACGTAAATATAAAACAACAGTATCTAAACTGTGTTCATTGAATAGTATTACACCAAAAACCACATTGCGTTTAGGAAAATCGTTGAGAGTATCTTAATATCTTATCAGAATAAAATAACAGGCCGTAAGAACAAAATCTTACGGCTTTTGTTTATTTATTAATTAGGGCATTGCAATCTAGTTTTGTGCTGTAATTATCTCATTACATGTTATAGTGATAATACGCATATAGCCTTGTCGGTGTAAAATCTCAGCATATCCATATTTTACATTGAACTTTATGTGGTGATATATTGTTTAGCGGATTTGATTCTAAAGAGAATCGATTAAATTTTATGTGCTTAGGAAGCTCGAAATCGTCGAATCTATGGCAGAAATTTCAGATATTCGTTTTTTTAATGATTTATTTGTAAACTATCGTTTGCGTTTTGTTCGTTTTGCAAATACTTATGTTCGAGATCTAGTTATTGCAGAAGATATTACAACAGAATCTTTTATGGCGTATTGGGAAAATAGGGAGAATCTTCCATCAGACTCTAATGTTCCTGCATACATATTGACAATAATCAAGAATAAGTGTCTCAATCATTTGCAACATAATGAAGTGCGCACTAAGGTTTACAGTAATATACAAAGTGATGTTTCATGGGAAATGCAGATGCGTATTATGACCCTTGAGGCCTGTAATCCGGAACAACTGTTTTCGTTTGAGGTAGAAAAAATAGTAAACGACACATTGTCTACCCTGCCGGAAAGAACTCTTGAGGTCTTTACTCTGAGTAGATATAAGAATAAGTCACATAAAGAGATTGCAGCAGAATTAAATATTACTACTAAAGGTGTTGAATTTCATATAACTAAAGCATTGTCGCTTTTGCGTGAAAGATTAAAGGACTATATGACTTTTATTGTGACATTCCTTTCAGCATGATTTTTTTTCTTAGTTTTTCACTAGGGATACTTCGCTTCTATCTGTTATTTATATAGGTGGTAGGTAAAATGGACTTTTAGATTGTTCTATAAGTTTGGGCTTGTTTATTGAATAATGGCAGTTGATTCTAATAGGATCAATTTGTTTTATGTGTTTAGGAAGCTTGATACCATCTAATCTATGACAGGAATTTCTGATGTTCGTTTTTTTAATGATTTATTTGCGAATTATCGTTTGCGCTTTGTCCGTTTTGCTAATACTTATGTTCGGGATTTAGTAGTCGCAGAAGATATAACTATGGAAGCATTTATGGTCTATTGGGAAAATAGAGAAAACCTTCCTCCTGATTCTAATATTCCTGCATATGTGCTGACTATAATTAAAAATAGGTGCCTCAATCATATACAGCATAATGAGGTGAGGTATAAAGCATACAATAATATACAAAGTAATGTTGTATGGGAAACGCAGATGCGTATTATGACGCTTGAGGCCTGTAATCCGGAACAACTGTTTTCGTTCGAGGTAGAAAAAATAGTAAACGACACATTGTCTACCCTGCCGGAAAGAACTTTTGAAGTTTTTAGGTTGAGCAGATATGAGAATAGGTCACATAAAGAGATTGCAGCAGAATTAAATATTACTACCAAAGGTGTTGAATTTCATATAACTAAAGCGTTATCACTTTTGCGTGAAAGATTAAAAGATTATATGACTTTTATTATGACTCTGCTTTCTGCATAATTTTTTTTCATTTTTCACTAGGGACGTTCCTGCTTTATCTGTTGTTTATATAGATGGTAGAAAAAATGGATTTTAAATTACTTTACAAATTTTTTGAAGGATTTGCTACAGAAGAAGAGGAAACGGCTATAAAACAATGGCTGGCCGATTCTACTGAGAACGAAAAGCGTTTCCTTGAAGAGCGGAGATTATTTGATGCAATACTCCTGAATACAGAGGTTTCAGTAGTTGAACAAAACGGAGTAAATACTGCATTTAATATTAGTTCAAGGCGATCTACCTATCTTTTTCAGTTTCTTAAAATTGCAGCAATTGTCACTATAACCTTATTGGGTAGTTGGTTTTATTTCACACAAATAAATAAACCCAATAGATTTATAGCAAATCAAGTCATTTCTGTTCCAGCCGGTCAACGATTGAATCTTACTTTATCTGATGGGACTAATGTTTGGTTAAACGCAAAAACCAGAATTGAGTATCCGGTTTCTTTCAATGATAAAGAACGTCTGGTCATTTTAGATGGTCAGGCATACTTTGATGTTGCAAAAGATAAGGATGCCCCGTTTCGTGTTAAGACTAAAGATGGAATAGTAGAAGCCTTGGGTACAAAATTTGATGTGTTGGCGTATTCCGATAATCTTCAGTTCGAAACTGTGCTTATGGAAGGCAGAGTAAAAGTCAATGTAACAGAAGATCCCTCCCAGATACTAATTTTAACTCCTAACAATAAGGCTTTGCTCCGTAACGGAAAGTTACAGGCCGAATTTGTTGATGACTTTAGTGCATACCAATGGAAGGAAGGTTTGATTAGTTTTAAGAATGAGCCTTTTTATCAAATAATGAAGTCGTTTGAGAAAGTATATGATGTAAAGGTTGTTATAGAAAATCCTAAAATAAGTAATCTTATATATACAGGCAAATTCAGAATTATCGATGGGGTGGATTATGCCCTTCGCGTATTACAAAAAGATGTGAAGTTCGTATATAATAGAGATACAGAGAGGCATATTATTTATATTAAGTAGATACAACTAATGTTTAACCTTATTAAAACCAAATGCTTATGAGCTATTCCTAGCGGAGTATACTGTAAAAAAAGCCAATAGGTACTGCAATACCTACTGGCTCGAAAAAAAAATCAATACAATTTATTTGATCGTATTAACTTAAAACATCGTAAATCTATGGAAAATAATGTTTTTCAAGACTACTTTTTACCTAAAAATGGGAAAAATAAACATTTTTTTAGAATCATGAAAATCACGACGTTACTTTTATTCGTCGGCATTCTCTCTATCTACGCAGAGAATACATTTTCTCAAAATGCACGGGTTACAATTAATAAAAAGAATACTCAATTGGAGAAAGTGCTGAATGAGATAGAGAAGCAAACCGACTATCTTTTCATTTATAATGATAAGGTGGAAACAAATCAAAGAGTATCAGTAAATGCTAACACTAAGCCTGTAAGTCAGGTATTAAACGATTTATTTAAAGATACAAATGTTAGCTACTCTATGGAGGGGTCGCATATCATTCTGTCTAACAAGAATGAAAGTTATAACACCAATTCAAGTTCTCCTCAACAAGAAGGGAAAACGATAAAAGGAAAGGTTACTGATACAAATGGAGAACCGCTTATTGGTGTAAGTGTTACAGTTAAAGGTACTACTGTAGGTACTGTAACAGATATAGATGGAGCATATACACTCAAAGTATCCGATTCTAATGCAACTCTAGTGTTTTCGTTTATAGGATTTCAGGCTCAGGAAATAGCATTGAACGGTCAAAGTAATATAAATATATCTTTAGCTGAGGATGTTACGCTTCTGGATGAGATTGTTGTTGTTGGATATGGTACAATGAGAAAATCAGATGTTACAGGTTCAATATCTACTGCTAAAGGAGATGACATGGTAAAATCTCAAAACTTTAGTGCAGTAGAAAATCTTCGTGGTAAAGCATCAGGGGTTAATATTTTCTCAAACTCTAGTCAACCGGGAGCATATTCTAATAGAGTTGTTATACGTGGTATGTCTACAATAAATTCATCTTCAGATCCTTTATATGTTGTAGATGGTGTAGTTATGTCAGATTTCTATTTATTGAATCCGAATGATATAGAAAGTATTGAGGTCTTGAAAGACGCTTCTGCTGCGGCTATTTACGGAGCAAGAGGAGCCAATGGTGTGATATTGGTTACTACTAAGCGTGGAAACAAAGGTGAAGGTACTATGGTAAGTTATCAAGGATCAATCAGCCTTAGTTCAGTTGCTCGCTATATGGATACTATGAATGCACAAGAATGGACCGACGCTTTCATGATAGGTTTGGAAAATGAGAATAAATATCAAGGAAATAGCTGGTCTTTAGATCGTTCAAAATGGTTTACTGATAGAAATTATTTCGACGCTAATGGTAATCCTTTATATGATACAGACTGGCAAAAAGAAGCAACGCGTACAGCTGTTTCTCATAACCACCAGTTTAATATTCAGCAAGGAGGAAAGAACTCTTCTGTAGGAGCATTCTTAAATTACACAGATCAGCAGGGTGTAGTAAATAATACTTATGCAAAACGTTTGAATGCAAAACTGACATATGATGCAAAACCTCTGCCATGGTTGTCTACAGCTGTAAATCTATTGGTGAATCATACATGGGGTCAATATACTCCAGAAACAGGAGGTGGACAAGATGCTCGTCGTACTATGATAGAGATGGTGCCTTGGTTACCAGTAAGAGATGCAAATGGAGCTTATACAACATCTGCGTCTTCAACAATGAACGAAACCTTTGGTTTTGAAGGAATGTCTAACCCTGTAATGATATTAGACCTACAAAAGAGATTAAAATATAATACTAAAATCTTTGGTAATGCTGCTCTAACATTCCATTTGATGGAAGGTCTGGACCTGAAAACTCAGCTAGGTATTGATAGCAAACAACAATCAACTAAAGGTTATTCTTCAGTAAGTCTGAACAATATATCTATGCCAAATGGATGGGCATACAGAAGCCATACAAACGAACTTTATTGGCAAGAAGAGACTTATCTGACATATAACAAGGTAATGGAAGATCATCGTATTAATGCAATGGCTGGTCTATCATGGAATCAAACTACTTACGACTATGATTATATGTATACAGAGGGATTTGCTGACGATTTTTACGAATATAACAATATGTCTGTTGGTACAACTCCATCGTCACCTCAATCAGACTGGAACAAGCGTTCAATGAATTCATATTTCCTACGTTTGGCATATACATATAAAGATCGTTATTCTGCAACTGTTACAGGTCGTAACGACGGTTCTTCTAAATTTGGGAAAAATAATAAATATGCTTTCTTCCCATCAGCAGGTTTGGCTTGGATCGTATCTAACGAGAAATTCCTCGCAAATAACTCAGTTATAAGTAATCTGAAGTTACATACAAGCTATGGTCTTACCGGTAACTCTGAAATCAATCCTTATGAATCATTAGCTTCTGTTTCGGCAGGAACTTTCTTACTTGATGGAGCACGTGCGCCATATTCTTATATCAGCTCAATGGCTAATCCTGATTTGAAATGGGAAAAAACAGCTCAATGGGATTTAGGGTTTGATTTGGGGCTCTTTAAACAACGATTGAATTTCGACGTTTCTTACTATAATAAAAAGACTACAGACTTATTGTTGGATTGTCCAATTCCTACTTCTACAGGTTATAGCACCATCTTTAAAAATATTGGATCGGTAAGAAATCAAGGTTTAGATCTAATGATTAATGCAACACCTATAAAAACGAATGATTTTAACTGGGGTACTACTTTAAATCTAAACTATAATAAGAATAAAGTTCTTGCATTAGGCGAAAATAATGAAGATATCTTGCTTAATAGCTGGGTAGGAGGTTATGAAAGTATTATTCGCGTAGGAGAAAATATGAATAGTTTCTATGGTTATAGAAGATATGGTGTTTACACAGAAGAAGATTATAAAGCAGGAGAATGTAAACTTAATCAGGTAGGCCGTGCTAAACGTTCTACTGAAAAAGAGATTCTTGGTAAGGGTACTCCTGATTTGACAGGTAGCTTTATTAACAACTTCTCTTATAAAAACTTTGACCTGACAGTAGATATGCAATTTGTATTAGGTGTGGAGACTATGCAACAATTCTATCACTCTACATATGACCGTTTTGGTATCACTAATGGTTTAAGTAGTATTCTTTATGATGCATATAATGGATCAAATCCTAATACTATGCAACAGGCTATTTATTTGAGTAACTCTGGTCATGCGGGTCAGGATACTACAGTAGATTCATCTTGGGTTGTCGATGGTTCTTACCTTCGCTGTAATATGGTACAATTAGGATACACATTTACTCCGCAAATATGTAAAAGCTTGGGTGTTTCTGCATTGCGTGTTTATGGAAGTGCAAATAATCTATTTTTGATTTGTTCAAGTGACTTTAAAGGATACGATCCTGAAAGTACTTCTCAAGGAGATGGAAATAAATTCGGTCAAAATATGACATTCTTTTCATATCCAAGGGCAAAAACATTCACATTGGGTCTTAATTTAACATTTTGATTAATCTAAAAAAATGAATGAAATGAAAAAAATAGTATATATTCTTGCATGTGTAAGTCTGTTGGTGATGACAGCATGTAATGACTTTTTAGAAGAAGAGCCAAGATCATCTATGACTTCAGCGGCTTATTATAAAACGGAGGCACAAGCTTTGGCTAATGTGAATTATTTATATAGAAATGGTGCCCCAGGACGTATTTCCAATGCAGGTAGTGCCTATGTCGGCCCTAATGCATCTATTGATCCTATGTTGACAGGTTACTTTACTAATAGTTATGAAGGTCAGGAGACTATTTGTTTGTATGCGCGTCAATTGACCCGCCAACAAAATACAAGTACAGTATCTAGCACGATGAATAGTATTTGGGATAATTGCTATAGAGCAATTAATGTAGCCAATGGAGCTATTAAATATATCCCAGGTATCAGTATGGCTTCGTCGTCTGCGTCTAAGTTGATAGCTGAAGCTAAATTCTTCCGAGCTTTTAACTATTATTATTTAGTGAAAACTTTTGGTGATGTTCCTATGCCTACCGAGCCTTATGAATCAATGGAAAATATTTATTTGGCAAGAACACCAAAAGCTTCTGTCTATGAATTGATGGAATCTGATTTGAAAGATGCAGTAGATGCTCTTCCTGCTACTAAATTTGCTAGTAATAATCATCGTATAACAAAATATGCTGCTGCAATGTTGCTTTCTAATGTGTATTTGCGTCAGAATAAATACGGAGATGCTGCAAAAATGGCTAAAATTGTAATTGAATCTCCTCATAAATTAGCAACGAATGACAATTTAGCTTTGGGTAGTGCTTTCAATAAGCTACGTAGTACAGATGATTTGGACGAAGTTATCTATGCGCAAGAATATGATGCGACAATAAACAACGGAGGCTGGTGGCCAACATATGCGTTCAGTTCTTCAGCTGTATCTATATTCGGTACTTACTCTATCTTTGAGAGAGTATTTGGTCCTACAGACAGATTCTTGAAGGTTTACAAAACTGATGACTTGCGAATTCAACCGAACCAGTTCTTCCATTGGAACTATACTAATCCGGAAACAAACAAGACATGGACTTCGACTGTGGCTGGCTGTTGGTATTATTACGATGAAGAGGCCCTACTTACTTCAGGAAAATCTACTAAAGATTGGAACTTCTATCGTTTAGCAGAAGCTTTATTGGTTGGTGCAGAGGCAATTGCTCAGAGTGAGGGTGTTACTGCAGAGGCCGCTGGATATTTAGCCCAAATTAAAGCTCGTGCAGATATGAATGGAAAAACAGTAGACCAATATAAAACAGAGCTTCAGGCTATGTCGAAAGATAATTTTGTAAAAGAATGCTGGACTGAACGTTTACGCGAATTCCCATTAGAATTCAAAATATGGGATGATTGTACTCGTACAGGTATGTTCCCTGTAATCTCTGCAACTGTAGCAGGTCAGGTTGATTATGTCGCTCTTGTAGGTGCGAAAAATGGTTCAGATGCAACATTTAAAGAATCTGATTTGTTGTGGCCAATTTCTCACGATGAATTGCAACGTAATCCTCAACTTGTTCAGAATCCGGGTTATAATTAAGATTTGGAAATGTTTTAGTTAATCTAAATATACCTTTACGATTTCTATAATTGAAATCTTTCTAATGGTATTAGGTCTTAGAAAAAAGGGAAGTAGGGGTTACCACTGTGAGAGGTAACCCCATACTTTACCTATATTCTTGATATTATAATATTTGTTAACATTTTTCTATAATATTATTCCTTATTTTTGTCATATTGTAGAGGTTACGTAAGATAAGGAATCATAAATCTAACATATAATGAATTTTAAAATTAGTCGAATGACGAAAGCCATTTGCTTAGGAATTATTTCTTGCGCATTGCTTTCTTCTTGCAATGAATCCACAAAAGATTTGCAGAGTATTAATCTGACACAATATGTCGATCCTTATATCGGAACGGGAGATCATGGACATGTCTTTCTTGGGGCCAATGTGCCTTTTGGATTAGTACAGCTTGGTCCAACAAATATAACTGGAGGATGGGATTGGTGTTCCGGTTATCATATTTCAGACTCTACCATCTGGGGATTTACGCACATGCATTTGAGTGGCACAGGTATTGGTGATTTACTAGATATAGCCTTTATGCCTGTAGTAGGTGATGTGAAATTAGGTAAAGGTGAAATCTCCGATCCTAATTCGGGAATGTATTCTCTTTTTAACAGAAAAACTGAAATTGCTAAAGCTGGTTATTATGCAGTGCATCTTGATAGATACAATGTAGATGTAGAATTGACTGCTACAAAAAGAGTCGGTTTTCATAAATACACATTTCCTCAATCTGATAATGCACAGATCGTAATCGATCTGAAGAGTGCTCTTAACTGGGATGCGCCAGTTGATACATATTTAGTATACGAAAACGATTCGACCATATCTGGTTATCGTTTTTCTAAAGGCTGGGCCAATGATCAACGTGTATTCTTCACTGCTTCGTTTTCAAAACCAATGAAGAAGTTCCTTTTGTCGGAAGGTGAAGAAGTAAAAGAAGGGACTGAGCTTAAAGCTGTAGGGGTATTTGGACAAGCTCTGTTTGATACTAAAGATAAAGAGGAAATATATGTAAAAGTAGCTTTGTCTCCGGTTAGTATCGAAAATGCAAAGTTGAACATGCAGGCTGAATTGCCGGGATGGAATTTCGAAAAAACAATAGCAGATGCAGATCAGGCATGGAATGAGGAATTGAATAAGATAATCATCTCTACAGATGATAATACTATCAAGAGAAATTTTTATACAGCCCTTTATCATACAATGATTGCGCCGTCCGAATTTTGTGATGTAAACAATGATTACAGAGGATCCGACGCTCAAATGCATAAGCAAGGTACTTTTAAGAATTATACAACCTTCTCTCTATGGGATACCTATCGTGCTGCACATCCTTTGATGACTATTATTCATCCTGAGAAAATGAGTGACATTATAAATACAATGCTTACAATTTATCAACAACAAGGTAAATTACCAGTATGGCATCTTATGGGATGTGAGACCGATTGTATGGTTGGAAATCCGGGTATTTCAGTTGTAGCCGATGCAATTTTGAAGGGATATACCGGTTTCGACAAAGAACTAGCTTTCGAAGCAATGAAAAAATCAGCAATGCTTGACGAAAGAGGCCTCAAGTATATGAAAGAGTATGGTTATATTCCTTTCGATAAAGGTGAAAGCGAGGGGCTGTCTAAAGCAATGGAATACGCAATTGCTGATTGGGCTATTGCTCAGGTAGCTCAATCGATGGGAAAGACAGAAGATTATGAATATTTCTTGAAAAGAAGTAAAGCATATACACATTATTTTGATAAATCGACAGGGTTTATGAGAGGTTTGTCTTCGGATGGTAAATTCAGAACGCCATTCAATCCTTTCGAATCTGTTCATCGTGATAATGATTATACGGAAGGTAATGCATGGCAATACACATGGTTAGTACCTCATGATATAAAAGGCCTTGTTGACTTGTTCGGAAGTAAAGAGGCTTTCGTACAGAAACTCGATTCTTTATTCATTGTAGAAGGATCGTTAGGCGAACATGCTTCTCCTGATATTAGTGGACTTATAGGGCAATACGCACATGGTAACGAACCAAGTCATCATGTATTGTATATGTATCCATATGTAGGACAACCGTGGAAAACTGCAGATAAAGTTCGTCAAGTAATGTCGGAACTTTATTTTGACAAACCGGCAGGGCTTTCAGGAAATGAGGATGTCGGCCAAATGTCGGCTTGGTATGTATTATCAGCTTTAGGCTTCTATCAGGTAGAACCGGCGGGAGGAAAATATGTTTTTGGTAGCCCTATTGTAAGTGAAGCCTCAATCAGAGTAAAGGATGGAAAGATATTTAAAGTTGTGGCTAAGAATAATAGCGTTGCCAATAAATATATCCAAAGTGTTACACTTAATGGTAAGGACTATGATAAGTTCTATATTGATTTTAAAGATATTGAGACTGGTGGCGTACTAGAGTTTGAGATGGGGGACAAACCATCCGAAACATGGGGCGTCAACGGTGGTATATAAAAAAACAAAATCCCATATTTACACATCATAGGGATTTTTATTAAGGGTGAGGCTGCCAGAAGTGATTCTCGCAGCCTTTTTTGTTTTTACCATTCTATGGGAGTTATACCTTTCGATTCGAGGTACTTATTGGTGTAGCTAAAATGATTATTGCCGAAGAATCCGTTATGGGCCGATAATGGAGACGGATGAACTGATTTTAAGACAAGATGCTTGTTGGTATCTATAAATGCAGCTTTCTTTTGGGCGTAAGCTCCCCACAATATAAATACAAGGTTTTCTCTTTCTTCGGCTAGTTTATGTATTGCCGCATCAGTAAAAGCCTCCCATCCTTTCCTTTGATGAGAACCTGCCATATGTGCTTGTACGGTTAGTGTAGCGTTAAGTAGCAATACACCCTGATCTGCCCATCGGGTTAGATCTCCTGATTTAGGAATAGGACTACCTAGATCTTTATTTATTTCTTTGAATATATTGACTAAAGAAGGAGGCGGCATTATGCCATCCGGAACGGAGAAGCATAGTCCATTTGCTTGTCCATCGTTGTGATAAGGGTCTTGTCCAAGAATGACTACCTTCACTTTGTCAAAAGGGGTGTGATCAAAAGCGTTGAAAATTAATTTTGCCGGTGGAAATATCTTTTTTGTCTGATATTCACTTCTTACAAATTGAGTCAATTTTACAAAATAATCTTTATTGAATTCGTCCTTCAATTGTTCTTTCCAGCTTTCATCTATTTTTACATCCATGATATATTCAATTCGTTCTTTAGATTACTTTTCATTTATTAGATGTAAAGATACAATTTTTTCCAACCAGTGAATCTTACTATTTAACATTTGTGCATTATCGCTAACAATAGTACTTTTGTACTTGTCATGAATAAAAACATTCTAAGGTTAGCGGTACCTAATATTATATCGAATATTACTGTCCCATTGCTCGGGCTGGTGGATATGTATATTGTAGGACATCTCGATTCGGAAGATTATATTGGAGCTATCGCTCTGTCCACAATGATCTTTAATTTTATTTATTGGAGTTTCTCATTCTTGCGGATGGGAACCAGCGGTTTTACGGCACAGGCTTTTGGCGCAGAAAATACTCAGGAGCAAACAAATATCTTATTGCGTTCGTTGGCTGTTGCTATGGGAGCAGGAGTTCTTATCATTCTTTTACAATATCTTATTGCTTTAGTTGGTTTTTATTTTCTCGATGCTGGGCCCATTGTCAAAATGTATGCATATCAGTATTTTTCTATATATGTATGGGCGGCTCCGGCCGTTCTCGGATTGTATACCTTCAATGGTTGGTACGTGGGTATGCAGAATGCAAAAGTTCCTATGGTTGTGGC
Source organism: Dysgonomonas sp. Marseille-P4677 (assembly GCF_016652235.1). Lineage (GTDB taxonomy): Bacteria > Bacteroidota > Bacteroidia > Bacteroidales > Dysgonomonadaceae > Dysgonomonas. Next base: position 21,963 of record NZ_JAEPKU010000022.1, on the reverse strand, counting down.
TATAGGTATCAATGTGGTTAATATTATATTGAGTTTTACTTTCGTTTATGGCTTCAGGATGAAATTAGATGGAGTCGCTTTGGCGTCGGCATGCGCACAATATACCGGATTTTTCTCTTTTTTATTTATTTGGAACTGGCGATATGGGAGACTAAAGCAATATATAAATTTCAAAGTGCTTAAGGATTTGCAGTTGTATATCCCGTTTTTTAAAGTAAATAGCGATATTTTTATCCGTACTATGGCTTTGGTGTCCGTTACTACATTTTTTATGTCGGCATCAGCCAGGCTCGGGAAAGATATACTTGCTGTAAATGCCCTGTTAATGCAATTATTTGTGCTATTTTCATACATGATGGATGGATTTGCTTATGCTGCAGAGGCTCTTACCGGGCGATTTATCGGAGCAAATCTTCGATCACAGCTCAAGATATTGGTGAAGAAACTATTTTTATGGGGAATAATAATAGCTGGGATATTTACACTTGTTTATGCGCTTTTCTTAGATCAAATATTAGGTGTTCTTACAGATAAGCAGAATATAATAGAGCTGAGCCGACAATTTCAGTTTTGGGTTTGCCTTATACCGATAGCTGGTTTTTCTGCATTTCTATGGGATGGTGTTTTTGTTGGAGCAACAGCCTCTCATCAGATGAGAAATTCCATGTTGATAGCTGTCGGTTGCTTTTTTTTCGTGTATTTTATTTTTTCTGATATATTTGCAAACAATATCTTATGGATTGCGTTTATTGTTTATCTAGCATTAAGAGGAGGGATACAAAGTCTTATGGCTCCCGCTATCTTGAAAGATGTCAGATAATTATTTATCAGTTTAATAAATGTTTTAATTTGTTATGAGCAAAATTGCAATAGTTTACGGTTCATCTACCGGAGCCACAGAAGCGGTAGCAGAAAAAATGCAGGCATTGTTGGAAGGGTCTTCTCTTTTCAATGCTGAGAATGTGAATGTTGATGACCTGAAACCATATGATTTTCTAATCTTCGGAGCTTCTACAACTGGTGTGGGAGACTTGCAAGATGATTGGGAAGTACTTCTGCCAAAAGTTGAAAAAATGGATTTTACAGGTAAGAAAGTAGCTTTGTTTTCACTCGGGGATAGTGCCTCTTTTTCTACAAGCTTTGCAGGTGCTATGTATTATATTTACAAAGCATTAAAGGGTAAAGTTGAAATTGTAGGTTCTGTTTCTACAGACGGGTACACATTTGATGAGTCTGATGCTGTAATAGATGGCCGTTTTGTTGGCCTGGCATTGGACGAGGATAATGAATATAACGAAACAGATGCGCGTATCGCTTCATGGATCGAAAGTTTGAAAACATTCTTAAATTAATATTATTGATAAATAATAAAGAAAGGAGCTGTTCGAAAGGGCAGCTCCTTTCTTTATTTATAGTCTTTTATCAAAAAAATGTATAGGATATAGATATGGTGAATAAGAAACCTTTATAAGATATTTTTTATCTCATATAATTTTTTCACCATATAAGTTGGTTTGATTTTTTCGGGCAATTTATTTTCCGGGTTATACCATATCTGATTTATTCCCGAATTATATGCTCCATAAATGTCAGTAGAAAGATTATCTCCAATCATTATTACTTCACTTCTGGTTGCACCAATTCTGTCTAGACTATAAGAGAAGATATCAGGATGAGGTTTATTTACACCAACAATATCGGATAGTATAATATGATCGAAGTAGGAGAGGTCTAATCTGGCACTTTCCATTTTCTGATATTGCATTTCGGTAAAACCATTAGAAAGAATATGTATCTTGTACTTCGGCTTCAGGTAGTCAAGTAAGTCTAAGGCTCCTTCTATCAAAGCTTCTTTTTTTACTATCCGCTCTATATAGTCTTTATTTATAACTCTTATTTTTTCTTTATTAAAACCATCGATATGCTTTAGGGTATCGGTGAATCTGTCTTCCTGAATTTTTTCTTTTGTAATATCTCCATTGTTATATCCAATCCATAATTTACTTACATTTTCATTATAGAAGGTGAAAAATTCGTCGAAGGACTTAAAATATTTCCCGAAGAGATAATCTCTGTAAATTTCTTTTACTGTTTCTTTTGTATTGGTAGCCGTATCTATGAGCGTATCATCCAGATCGAGAAGTATATCGGTATATTTCATTATTTTTTAATAATAGTAAGCGGTTAATTAATATTCATTTTTCCGTATCATAGTATATACAGTCGTTATTATACTTACATAAGGAACTGAAGTAAAAACAAAGATACAAAATACACTTCATATGTTATTTAATTACGGTCTTTTGCTAACTTTGCAGTTACTTTTTTGAAAAAATCAGAATTTCTATATAGAATATGGCAAAAGAACTAAAAGAACTGACTTCGAGAAGCAAAGATTATAGTCAGTGGTACCTTGATTTGGTATTGAAAGCAGATATGGCAGAGAACTCTGCTGTACGTGGTTGTATGGTGATTAAACCATATGGTTATGCTATTTGGGAAAAAATGCAACGTCAACTTGACGATATGTTCAAAGAAACAGGGCATGTAAATGCGTATTTTCCTCTTTTCATACCTAAATCATTTCTTAGTAAAGAGGCCGACCATGTCGAAGGATTTGCAAAGGAATGTGCAGTAGTGACCCATTATCGTTTAAAAAATGATCCTGAAGGGAAAGGCATAATTGTAGATCCTGAAGCGAAACTCGAAGAAGAACTGATTGTGCGTCCGACTTCCGAAACTATTATATGGAATACATACCGCAATTGGATTCAATCTTATAGAGATTTACCTCTTCTAATAAATCAATGGGCTAATGTAGTGCGCTGGGAGATGCGTACACGCTTGTTTTTGCGTACTGCTGAGTTTCTTTGGCAGGAAGGACATACAGCTCATGCAACAAAAGAAGAAGCAGAGGAAGAGGCTCGTAAGATGTTAGACGTGTATGCGCAGTTTGCAGAAGAGTATATGGCTATGCCTGTAGTGAAAGGTGTGAAATCGGCATCAGAACGTTTTGCAGGCGCTGTAGACACATATACAATCGAAGCAATGATGCAGGATGGAAAAGCATTGCAATCCGGAACATCTCACTTCTTAGGACAAAACTTTGCCAAAGCATTCGATGTTAAGTTTGCTGATAAAGAAGGTAAAATGGATTATGTTTGGGCTACATCGTGGGGTGTTTCTACACGCTTGATAGGTGCATTAATAATGGCACACTCCGATGATAATGGATTAGTGCTTCCTCCTAAACTTGCTCCATTCCAAGTAGTAATCATACCTATTTATAAAGGAGAGGAGCAGTTAGCTTTGATAAACGAGAAAGTAAACGGTATTGTTAAGTCATTGAAGGCTTTGGGTATAAGTGTGAAGTATGACAATGCTGATAATAAAAAGCCGGGTTGGAAATTTTCGGAATATGAATTAAAAGGTGTTCCTGTTCGTTTGGCGATGGGAGCACGTGATATGGAAAACAATACAGTAGAGGTGGCTCGTCGCGACACATTGACAAAAGAAACTGTTTCGTGCGATGGTTTAGATATGTATATAAAGAATCTGCTTGATGAGATTCAGGCAAATATTTATCAAAAGGCGTTTGACTACAGAGCAGCTCAGACTATCACAGTCGATTCATATGATGAGTTTAAAGAAAAGATAGAAGAGGGAGGATTTATTCTGGCTCATTGGGATGGAACCCCGGAAACAGAAGAAAAGGTTAAAGCAGAAACAAAGGCTACTATTCGTTGTATTCCTCTCGAAGGAGATAAAATTCCGGGCAAATGTATGGTTACAGGAAAGCCATCAGCGCAACGTGTAATATTTGCGAGAGCCTATTAAGGTGATATACTAATATAACTAGATAAACAGCCCCTGAAACTTGATTCATCAAATTTCAGGGGCTGCTTGTATATGATTCATAGTTAAATGGCTATTTTGTATAGCATAGTACTAAAAAAAAATATAAATTTATATCGCTTATTTATATCGCGTTATCTTTTAGTTCGTTTTTTTTGTTGAGAAATCTGTAACTTTTTCATTCTTGTACTCGTCATATTAGTAGAAAGCCCTTAAGGATTAAAAGCAATAAAATAAAGGAAATAACTACTAAATAATACAATCATGAAAGCAATCGTTTTAACCTCAGTTTTGACAATATTATTATCAGTGTCTGGTCTCTATGCAAATGAACCTCAAAATACAATTCTATGTAATCAGGAAACTTCAGAATTTGGCTTAAAGAAAGAATGTATCTCTTTAGACAAAGCTACATCTAATCCTGTTGGAAGAACAATTTATACATATAATACAGCTGGAGAGCTACAAGAAAAAGTATGTTATGTTTGGGATCGCAGTATAGGTTGGACCGGCTTGCAAAAATATGAATATGAGTATAACGAAAAAGGACAAGTAACTAATCTTATCCATACGGCATGGAATCCGACATTAGCATCGTGGTCGTCAAAATCGCAACATATTCTTCATATTTATAATGCCGATGGTTCACTTCTTGCTGTTAAGAAGGTGCAAGTGGATAATGCAAAAGATGGTTTGGTTGCTATAAAATAGAACACACTCTTTTTTTATTAAAGGCTTTGCTGTTTATAGAAATATAACAGTGAAGCCTTTTCTTTTTATTATAATTTGTAGTGAGCTTGTTTACAATATTTTTTTTAAATTTATATTTATATTAAAAGATTAACACATGATAGACACAACTAACATAGGGCTGGTGCTTGAAGGCGGAGGAATGCGCGGAGTTTTTACTTGTGGAGTATTAGATTATTTTATGGATAATGGAATCTCTTTTCCTTATGCCATTGGGGTATCTGCCGGAGCATGCAACGGTCTATCTTTTATTTCCAAGCAGCGTGGACGAGCGAAATATAGTAATATAGATCTATTGGGTAAATATAGATATATAGGTTTTAAGCATTATATCAAAAAAAGGAATATTATGGATTTTGATCTGTTATTTCATGAGTTTCCAGACAATATTATCCCTTACGATTATAATACCTACTTTGCTTCACCTTCGCGCTTCGAAATGGTTACGTCGAATTGCTTGACAGGTAAGGCTGAATATTACGAAGAGAAAAAAAGTAAAGAACGAGTGATTGATATAGCAAAAGCTTCGAGTAGTTTGCCTATCCTATGTCCGATAACTTACGTAGATAATATACCTATGCTGGATGGCGGTATTTGTGACTCTATACCTGTAATTAGAGCGAGAGAGCAAGGATATAAAAAAAACGTGGTGATTCTTACCCGAAACAAAGGCTATCGTAAAGAAGGCAAGGATATAAAAGTTCCATCATTTATTTATCGTAAATATCCTGCTATGCGGGAAGCTTTAGGAAATCGCAATAGTGTTTACAATAACCAACTCGATTTGGTGGATGAGTTGGAAGAAAAAGGTGAAATTTTTGTTATTCGCCCGGAACAACCAATAGTTGTTGATCGCATAGAAAAAGATATCGATAAACTTACCGACCTGTATGAACAAGGATACGAATGTGGTAAATATATTTTTGATATAAATATATAATTGGATCACTTTTATCCATACCACCTTATTGTTTTTTTTAACAAATATTTTAATTCTTTCCATGTCTTCCAAATCCCTTCTATAATAAAGGATTGTTAATGTATAAAGTACAATATGTTTGTATTCCTTATTGTGTTAAATATGATATTCAAATATCTGTGTTATAGATATTTATATAAAAATAATATAGAATTTATTCTTTGATTTGTATTTTTATTGGTACATTCGTATGTCATATAAATGATAGGAATGCCATGAAAACCAATTTTATTCATACATATGTTTCAGTTGACTGTGTTGTCTTTGGCTTCGAAGACGATCAACTCAATATTCTTCTGGTTCAACGAAGTGCAGATTCTAATATTCCAAAAGATTTAAAGTTGCCTGGTAGCCTTATATATAATGAGGAAGATGTTGATGATGCAGCTCACAGGGTGCTTTTCGAACTTACAGGGATTAAACGTATGTCTCTAAAGCAATTCCGTTGTTTTGCCTCTCCTAACAGAACGAAGAATCCTGACGATGTAAAATGGCTCGATGTTGCTTATCAGCCTAATATCAATCGTCTGATAACTGTCGCTTACTTGTCTTTGTGTAAGGTGGATCGGAAGCTAAATAATATATCAAAATATAAGTTGACCGAATGGTGCCCAATAAGTAAACTTCCCGAAATGCCATTCGATCATAATCAGATCGTAAAGGAATCGCTGACAGAAATACGCCATTGGATTGAGTTTGATCCGGCAATTGTATTCGAATTACTACCTCAAAAATTTACGATCAGCCAACTTCATAAATTATATGAAGCTATATACGATAAGAGTATTGATATTCGCAATTTTCATAAGAAAGTTGCTGCCATGCCATATGTTGTAGCTCTGGAAGAGAAGCAAAAAGATGTTTCACACAGGGCTGCTCGTTACTACAAATTTGATAAGAAAGAATATAATAAAAGAAAAACCAGTATTTGATTTTCTTGCTTTAGATAGGATTAAGAAACTTATAATTTATAACTTATAATTGAAAAACATGTATTTATTGGGATACGATATCGGTAGTTCGTCCGTGAAAGCCTGTTTGGTAAAAGCAGATACAGGTAAAATAGTAGCTTCAGATTTCTTTCCGAAAGAAGAAATGAAGATTACGGCTGTTAAATCGGGTTGGGCAGAACAAGATCCTGCCGACTGGTGGACTAATCTGAAATTAGCACACGCTTCGGTGATGCAAAAAGCAGGAGCGACAGGAGACGAAATTCAAGCTATTGGTATCACATGGCAAATGCACGGATTGGTATTGGTTGATAAAGAAAAGAATGTACTTCGGCCATCTATAATCTGGTGTGACAGTCGTGCCGTACCATATGGAGAGGCCGCATTCAAAACTATTGGGGAAGAGAAGTGTCTCTCTCATCTATTAAACTCGCCGGGCAATTTTACAGCATCAAAATTGGCTTGGGTTAAAGAAAATGAGCCTCATATATTTGAAAAGATAGATAAACTAATGCTTCCCGGCGATTATATTGGTATGAAGCTGACAGGCGATATTGTTGTAACAGTGGAGGGAATGTCGGAGGGGATTTTCTGGAATTTTAAGACTAACACTTTATCGGAGGATGTATTGAACTATTATGGAATACCAAAAAGTTTTTTCCCCGAAATAAAACCAATATTCGGAGTACAAGGTAATGTATCTGCTGAAGCTGCAAAAGAATTAGGCCTAAAGGAAGGAACACCTGTTTCTTATCGTGCTGGTGACCAGCCAAATAATGCTTTGTCTTTGAATGTATTTGAACCTGGAGAAATAGCTTCTACAGCAGGTACATCAGGGGTTGTATATGGAGTGCTGGACCAATTGAATTATGATAAATTATCGCGTGTAAATACTTTTGCTCATGTCAATTATACCTTCGAGCAGATACGTCTGGGAGTTCTTCTGTGTATTAATGGAACCGGAATATTGAACTCATGGCTCAAGCGTAATTTGGCTTTAGAAGGTCTTTCATATGCAGAGATGAATGATTTGGCTGCGCAATCACCTATAGGAGCAAAAGGAATAAGTATTATACCTTTCGGCAATGGAGCCGAACGAGTACTTGAAAATCAAGATGTAAACTGTTCTATTCATGGTATAAACTTCAATATTCATGATAAAAAAGATATACTTAGAGCAGCACAGGAAGGTATTGTTTTTTCGTATGAATACGGAATGGAAATAATGCGTGAAATGGGCATGAATATTCATACTATTAAAGCAGGGTATGCGAATATGTTTCTCAGTCCTGTTTTTGCCCAGACATTAGCTAATGTAAGTGGAGCCACAATAGAATTGTATAATACAGATGGAGCTGCCGGAGCAGCTAAGGCTGCGGGAATCGGAATCGGACTTTATGCTACTTCTCAGGAGGCATTTGCTTCTCTCGAAAAACTTTATGTAATAGAGCCTGATTCTGAAAATAAAGCTCTTAGTCGAGAAGCATACCAAAGGTGGAAAAATCTTGTATTGAAAAACTAATACTCATAAATCATTTTAAATAAATAACAGAACAATGGAAATTTTGAAAGGTACAAAAGAATTTTTTCCGGGAATAGGAAAAATAAAATTTGAAGGAAAAGACAGTAAAAACCCGCTTGCTTACCGTTTTTATGATGAAAATAGAGTAGTAATGGGTAAACCGATGAAAGAGTGGATGCGCTTTGCAATGGCTTATTGGCATTCGTTATGTGCAAATGGGGCAGACCCTTTTGGCGGAGCTACAATTCATCACCCATGGAATATAGGAAATGATGCAATCAGTAGCGCTAAATATAAGATGGATGCAGCTTTTGAGTTTATGACCAAAATGGGTATTCCTTATTATTGTTTTCACGATGTAGACTTAGTGGATGCAGGTAGCTCGTGGACTGAATATGAGAAGAATTTGCAAGCCATAGTTGATTATGCTAAAGAAAAACAAGCAGCTTCAGGTATTAAATTACTTTGGGGTACAGCAAATGTATTTAGCCATGAACGATATATGAACGGAGCTTCTACAAATCCTGATTTTGATGTAGTAGCTTGTGCAGGTACTCAGGTTAAGAATGCTATTGATGCAACTATTGCTCTTGGTGGAGCAAACTATGTATTCTGGGGAGGACGTGAAGGTTATATGAGTCTGTTGAATACAGACATGAAACGTGAGAAAGAACATCTTGCACGCTTCCTGAGTATATCTCGTGACTATGCTCGCAAACAAGGTTTTACAGGAACATTCCTTATCGAGCCAAAACCAATGGAACCAACCAAACATCAATATGATTTCGATACAGAGACTGTTATTGGTTTCCTTCGTCATTATGGCTTAGATAAGGACTTTAAAGTTAATATCGAAGTAAATCATGCTACATTAGCCGGACACACATTTGAACATGAATTGCAAGCTGCTGTAGATGCAGGTCTGTTAGGTAGTATCGATGCTAATCGCGGAGATTATCAGAATGGATGGGATACAGATCAGTTCCCTATCGACTTATACGATTTGGCTCAGGCATGGTTAGTATTGCTTCCAGCCGGAGGCCTAGGCAATGGTGGTGTAAACTTCGATGCCAAAATCCGTCGTAATTCTACAGATATGGATGACTTATTTATTGCTCATATTTCGGGTATGGATGTATTTGCTCGCGGGCTTCTTATCGCTGCTGATATTTTGCAACATTCCGATTATAATAAATTGCGTCAGGCTCGTTATGCTTCTTTCGATAATGGTAATGGTAAAGCATTTGAAGAAGGTAAGTTAACTCTTGAGGATTTACGTACAATTGCGCATAAAGTAGGCGAACCGAAACAAATAAGCGGTAAGCAAGAATTGTATGAAGCTATTGTAAATATGTATATTTAATATTAATTGGGTGCAGGATTAAAATATAATCCTGTACCCTTTTTCTATTACTAACAGTAAAAATTAATGCCTACGTAAATTAAAAATAGGTCTATGACCTTAAGAACCTTTTACCAATGAATAACGAAGTAAGTAAATCATATACCTTAAAACTCACCCTTATTGCGACTCTTGGAGGTTTGTTGTTTGGATACGACACTGCTGTCATATCGGGCACAGTAGAATCGCTACGTCATTTCTTTATCGATCCGATGGGATTACCGATCAATGAAGCAAATGCAATGGAAGGATTTGTTATCAGCAGTGCGCTTATCGGATGTATTTTCGGCGCTGCCATAGCAGGATGGGTAAGTCAGAGATTCGGACGTAAAAAAGCCCTGTTTGCAGCAGCGATTTTATTTCTGTTAGCTGCAATTGGCTCAGCTTGGCCTGAAATAGGTTATCACATGCCTAGTAGTGGAGACCATACTTTTGTATATCACTTTGTAATATATCGTATATTAGGAGGAGTAGGAGTGGGAATCGCTTCTATGGTATCACCTATGTATATCGCCGAAATTGCGCCGCCGAATAAGAGAGGTAGCCTAGTTGGGCTTAATCAGTTTGCCATTATTTTTGGTATGCTTGTTGTCTATTTCGTTAACTACTTTATTGCAAAACAAGGTGATACAGAGTGGTTGCATACAACCGGTTGGCGTTATATGTTTGCTTCATTGGCAATTCCATCTTTAATCTTTTTTGTGTTACTATTTATTGCACCTGAAACTCCAAGATGGTTAGTCATGAGAGGGCGTATCGAAGAAGCTGAAGGTATTCTAACCAAGCTGGTAGGAGGTCTTTTGGCTAAGCAGGAGATAACAGAAATAAAGAATAGTTTTGATAATGAGGAGACAGTCTCTCTAAAGCCATATTATAGATTTATGATGACATGGCTGATTTTATTTGTTATAGGAATTATTTCTCTTTCTTTGGCAGGTATTCCGAGTGCATTGGAAATATCTATGATTGTCAGTTTCCTTATAGCGCTATATGTTCCTATCAAATCTTATGGATTCCTTATTATAATGACAGGTGTTTTACTTTCTGCATTCCAGCAGTTTGTCGGTATCAATGTTGTTTTATATTATGCACCCGAAATATTTAAGAGTATGGGTTCGGGTACAGATTCGGCATTGTTGCAAACTATTATTGTAGGAGTTATCAATCTGTCATTTACAGTATTGGCTATTATGACAGTAGATAAATTTGGCCGTAAGCCTCTCTTGATAACAGGAGCCTTGGTTATGGCAGTATCTATGTTAGGATTAGGAACATCTTTCTCTCAAGGATTACCAGGAGGTTTAAAACTTGTATTCATGTTGACTTATACAGCTGGTTTTGCCATGTCGTGGGGGCCTGTTTGCTGGGTAATGTTAGCCGAAATATTTCCTAATTCGGTTCGCTCAAGTGTAATGTCTATTGCTGTCGCAGCTCAATGGGTTTCTAATTTCCTTGTTTCGTGGACATTCCCTATTATGGATAAGAACGAGACTTTGGTAAGTATGTTTAATCATGGATTCTCTTACTGGGTTTACAGTGCATTAGCTGTTCTTGCAGCTTTGTTTGTTTGGAAACGTTTACCTGAAACAAAGGGTAAAACACTGGAGGATATGGAAAAACTTTGGAAGAAGTAAGAAAATATTGACAATATAAAGAAACGGAAGAATACATGTATTCTTCCGTTTCTTTGTTTTTATTTATACCCAATATTATAAATCTGTAATAGGTTTAAATTTAGGAACTAAGAATTTCATAACTATCCATCCTATGAGGTATGCAACAGCACAAAAAGAGAATACAATTGTATATCCTTGAGTTTTACTACCCCATTCTAAAAAGCTGTAATCAAAGAGCATACCACTTCCCTTTTGTATAAAGAAAGAGCCGATACCTCCAGCCATTCCTCCGATCCCTGTAATGGTTGCAATCGCTCTTTTAGGAAACATATCGCCGATTGTGGAGAATATATTTGCCGACCATGCCTGATGTGCAGCTCCTCCAATACCAATCAGTACGATCGGTATCCAATATCCATATCCACCTAATACTTCCAGATGGCCTAATGGCTGTGCCAATAATATGAACAAAGGGAACAAGGCTATAATAAACATTGCTTTCATACGTCCGGCATAAGGGTTCATTCCTTTATTAATAAAATAAGTAGGGAATTTTCCTCCAAATACAGACCCGAATACGGTGATTGTATAAAGGATACCAATAGGCAATGCAATCTCAGTTGCTTGCATACCATATTCAGCTTTCAGATATGCCGGAGTCCAGAACAAGAAAAACCACCATACACCATCTGTCATAAATTTACCGAATGCAAAAGCCCATGTTTGTTTGTACTTGAAGCATTGCTTGAATGGTACTTTGGGTTCTTTAGCTTTAGATTCTTCTGCTTTTTCTTCTGCATAATCCTGATTGATATATGCACGTTCTGCATCGTTCATATCCGGATTGTTTTTTGGATCTTTATATAACATCAACCAAAAAATTAACCAGATAAAACCTACAGCTCCAACTACAATAAATGCCATTTCCCAACCCCATGCATCAGCCATAAAAGGAACGGTTAGAGGAGCTAGGATTGCACCTACATTTGCACCTGAGTTAAATATACCTGTTGCAAAAGCCCTATCTCGTTTTGGAAAATATTCGGCTGTAGCCTTTATCGCAGCAGGAAAGTTTCCGGCTTCACCTAAAGCCAGTAGTAAACGGGCAATAACAAAGGTAATGATACTGGTTGTGGCAATAGTACCAACAATCGGCCCTGTTGCATTTCTCAAAGCATCGGCATCAGGTAAACCTGTTATTTGTTCTGTAATAAGACCGCAAACGGCATGTAAACAAGCAGCAGCAGACCAGACAGCGATAGCAATCGCATATCCTTTCTTTGTTCCCATCTTATCGATAAAACGACCGGCAAATAGCATACAAAAAGCATAGCCCAATGAGAAAACAGATGTAATTGTACCATAATCACTGTCTGTCCAATGAAATTCTTCTTCCAGCATTGGCTGTAAAAGAGAAAGCACCTGACGATCCAGATAGTTGATTGTAGTGGCAAAAAATAATAAAGCACAGATTGTCCATCTATACGTTGTCATATGTTCATTAATCTTATTCAATGTGTTCATGATATTTTAGGTAGGATTTATTTTTTTCTGGCTTTGGTGATTATGGCTAAAGCATCTTTACATAGTTGCGTTATTTTGTCCCATTCTTTAGCTGCAATTATATCTTTAGGAAATAGATTTGATCCCATTCCGACACAAGTAACACCTGCGTCAATCCATTTGGTGAGATTTTCTTCTGTAGGTTCCACCCCGCCTGTAACCATAATGCTTGACCATGGCATAGGAGCTTTTACATTTTTGACAAAAGATGGACCTCCGACATTTCCGGCCGGAAATACTTTGACAACCTCAGCTCCTAACTCTTGTGCATATCCTATTTCTGATACAGATCCACAACCAGGTATATAAGCAACCTGACGGCGATTGCATACTTTAAATATATCAGGATTGAGTAGAGGACCCACAACAAAGTTTGCTCCAAGCTGTAAAAATAAAGAAGCTGTACCTGCATCAACAACCGAACCTATGCCGAGTATCATATCGGGACATTCTTTTTCTGCCCATTTGTTTAGCTCACCGAATATTTCATGGGCGAAGTCACCTCTGTTTGTAAACTCAAAGGCTCTTACTCCCCCCAAATAACAAGCTTTGAGTACTTGTTTCGAAGTTTCGAGATCGTTATGGTAAAAAACCGGTACCATTCCGGTGTCTGCCATTACTTGGCAAGCTTTAATTCTTGAGAATCGTGCCATTTATATTTATTTTTTCTAGACAGACAAGTAGATATGTATACGAAAAAATCAATCGAAACAATGGTTATGAGCCATACCTACTTGCCGTTTAATATTATTATTAATTGTTGCCTGGTTGTTTTCCGATGTATGCAAGAATACCACCGTCCACATAAAGCACATGTCCGTTAACAAAATCGGATGCGTTAGAAGCAAGAAAAACTGCAGGGCCAGCAAGGTCTTCTGCGTTCCCCCAGCGTGCAGCAGGAGTTTTTGCTATAATAAACGAATCGAACGGATGACGTGAACCATTAGCTTGTTTCTCGCGAAGAGGTGCTGTTTGCGGAGTCGCAATATAGCCCGGACCAATACCATTACATTGAATATTATATTCTCCGTATTCTGATGCAATGTTGCGAGTAAGCATTTTCAGTCCACCTTTTGCAGCAGCATATGCAGAAACAGTCTCGCGACCAAGCTCACTCATCATGGAGCAAATATTTATAATCTTACCGGCTCTTTTTCTCATCATGCCGGGAAGAACTGCTTTAGACACGATAAACGGAGCGTTCAGGTCTACATCTATTACTTGGCGGAATTCAGTAGCAGACATTTCATGCATAGGTATACGCTTAATAATTCCTGCATTATTTACAAGAATATCAATTGCCCCTACTTCCTTCTCTATCTGAGCTACCAAAGCATTAACCTGATCTTCACTTGTTACATCACAAACATAACCTTTTGCGTCAATACCGGCTTCTTTGTATGCAGCTAAACCTTTATCGACAAACTCTTGTTTTAGGTCGTTAAACACAATTGTAGCACCGGCATTTGCCAGAGCAGAAGCAATCGCAAAGCCTATGCCGTAAGAAGCTCCTGTAACTAAAGCTATTTTACCTTTTAAAGAAAATTGATTTTGCATAATATTATTTATTCTAATTTCTTCTTTTAATTAACGCGATACACGACCAGAGCCATCTCCTTTCATCAGGTTTTCAACTTCCGAAACACTAACGAGATTAAAATCACCATAGATGGTATGTTTCAGGCATGATGCAGCTACAGCAAATTCCAAAGCTTTCTGATCATCTGTTGGATAAGAGATAAGGCCGTAGATGAGACCACCCATAAATGAATCTCCGCCTCCTACACGATCTACTATGTGAGTAATATCGTAGCGCTTCGATTGATAAAGCTTATCTGAGTATAGGCATCCACCCCAAGTATTGTGGTTGGCATTGATAGACCCACGTAGGGTAATGATTACTTTTTTTGCACGAGGGAAGCGCTTCATTAGTTGAGTACAAACCGATTCAAATTCACTTGCGTCTACTTCACCACCTGTATGTGCTACATCAAAGCCTTCGGGTTTGATTCCGAATACTTTTTCTGCATCTTCCTCATTCCCAAGTATTATGTCACAACCTTCGGTTAAAGCCGGCATAACTTCCGAAGCTGTCTTTCCGTACTTCCAAAGGTTTTTCCTATAGTTTAGGTCTGTAGAAACGGTCACACCCATTTCGTTGGCTATCTTGATTGCTTCAAGACAGGCATCTGCTGCACCTTGCGATATAGCGGGCGTAATACCAGTCCAGTGAAACCATTGCGCATCTTTAAATATTTCTTTCCAATCAATCATGCCAGGTTTAATTTGCGCAATAGCAGACTCAGTCCTATCGTATATCACTTTTGACGCGCGAGCTACAGCCCCAGATTCAAGGAAGTAAATACCTACCCGGTCGCCACCTCTTAAGATATTATTTACACCTACATTATATTTCCGAAGGTCAGAGATACACCATTCGGCGATATCGTTCTTAGGCAGACGGGTAACAAATTCTGTTGGTATTCCGTAGTTGGACAATGATACAGCAACATTAGCTTCACCTCCGCCAAATGTAGCATTCAAGCTATTTGATTGTATAAATCTTTGATATCCGGGCGTTGTCAAACGCAACATAATTTCACCGAATGTTACTACTTTCTTCATAGTATGAGTTTTATTATTTATATGTGATAACAAGTGGATTTTTAATACTTGCAGAAAAATCCTTTATATATTTTTCAAAATCGGCAATGGCGGTAAATCCAAATTTAGACCAACCATAACCTGCATAGTAAGCGACGGGTATATTTGGCTGTTGAGTTGTTACTGCCAATACATGGGAGTGTGTTTCCTTTTTATTTGTCTTAGTATGTATAATATCATAAGTATCAACAATTGATTTTTCGATACCTTCAGGTAAAACAAGTGCCATGTATATATTATCTACTTTATCACTCTGAGGTTCGGAATAGATAATATAATTATCAGCAGAGATGATAGAATCTCCATTTTGGCGCTTCACGATTCCTGCTGCTACCGTCATAGGTTCTTTTATTGTATAAGCCTGTATAACTTTCGATAATTGAGAACCTGCGTCGATAGAAATAGTACGGTTTTCGGCAATAGATTTTCCATCTACATCCAGATTTTTGTAAAAAAGTTTAAATGTAGAACGTAAAGGTCCGTTTTCTAGGATCTCTTCTTGTACAAAATTATCATTGAGCCATAGTTTTTCGTTTACATATGGAGCCATAGCTCCTGCCCCTAAAGTGCGGCCTACTTTATAGTCGTCCAATCCTTCGCCATGATCGTCATGATAAGATGCTTCTCCTGAAAGATCAGCTTTGTACCACTTGTCTATTATCAAATTATTCGTACGTTTAAACCATGCATCAATACCATTGCTAGGGCCGTCTGTTTCGATCAGCGCCGGACCGTATGCTCGGAATGCCACTCGGTCATTTTCCCAAGCAAAATCATCTTTGCGTTCAGTAATGAAACGCGCATATGTTTTCGACTCGAATGTTTGAGCCTCTCCTGTTTTGATTGTAAAAGTTTTGGTTTCGTTGGCTTTCAACACTGGCTGAAAAATAAGTTTTCTGTCGTAAGTTACTTGAGATGGAATTACTTCACCTTCGCTGTTGAGTACTTCGTAAACTAAACTGTCTGTAACAATAACCTTCTCTTTGACTTTGTCTAATGGTATCTCCACCAATTCGGACATTCGGTCAAAGTCGCTTGGGTTTTCTATTGTTATTTCCATCTTTTTCTCTTGAGTACAAGACACAAGAAGTAAAATGGTAAATAATAAACTAAATGTTTTTTTCATAGTCAATATTTGATTTAACGTAATTTATCAGCAGAGAAAGTATCCATATCATCATAATCGAGGTTCTCACCGCACATAGCCCAAATAAAAGTATAGTTGCTTGTTCCGGCTGCCGAGTGAATCGACCATGATGGGGATATCACAGCTTGTTCGTTACCCATAAAGATATGGCGGGTTTCTTGTGGTTGTCCCATAAAATGACATACAGCCTGTTGTTCCGGAACTTTAAAATAGAAATATGCTTCCATCCTACGCGAATGTGTATGTGGAGGCATTGTATTCCATACGCTACCTTCTTTGATTTCGGTCATCCCCATCTGTAGTTGGCAACATGGTACTATCTCGCTCAATATAATCTGGTTTAATAGCCTTTCATTTGAAGTTGCTGGTACTCCAAGATCTCTTGTGCGGCGCATAGTAGACGTAATTTGGGTCGTTGGATATTCTTTATGAGCAGGAGATGATGCAAAATAATATTTTGCAGGTTTTGCTGCATCTTTACTCTTGAATATAACCTCCTTAGAGCCACGACCAACATATACGGCATCCTTGAATCCCATATTATAATCTTTTCCGTCTACAGAAACAATACCTTCTCCTTCGATACAAATGATACCTAATTCTCGTCTCTCACAAAAATATTCAGATCGGATAAGGTCTACAGTCTCGAGTTTCAGGATTTCATTTACAGGCAATGCTCCACCTATTATTAGGCGGTCATTATGTGTATAAGTCATTAAGACACTGTCGGCCTCAAATAATTTTTCCACCAAAAATTCCTTGCGTAATTGTGCTGTGTCGTAGGTTTTTACATCGTTGGGGTGCGTACCCCAACGTTCTTCGATAACAGTTTTCATTTTTTCTATTATTTAAATAATTGTCTATTCGTCTACTTTTAAAATTTAAAAAATTCTTTAGCATTATAGTAGGATACATTCTCTACCAATTTACTTAAAAATGGCAGTTCCGACGAAGGTAGTAACCCTTGTTCTATATCTGTTCCAATCAGATTACATAATATACGGCGGAAATATTCATGTCGAGGATAAGACAAAAAACTGCGTGAGTCTGTCAACATCCCAACAAAACGACTTAATAGTCCAAGATTGGATAATGAATTTATTTGTGCTTCCATTCCTATTTTCTGATCTAAAAACCACCAACCTGAACCGAATTGTATTTTTCCGGCTACCGAACCATCCTGAAAGTTTCCTATCATGGTTGCCAACATATCATTGTCTCGAGGATTGAGGTTATAGATGATTGTTTTGGTTAGTTGATTGTTCATATCCAATCTGTTGAGAAATTTCGACATGGCTTTAGCTACCGTAAAATCTCCTATCGAATCGAATCCAGTATCTGCACCTACTTGATTAAATAGGCGTGTATTGTTGTTCCGTATTACACCATAATGAAATTGTTGTGTCCATCCTTTTTCCCAATCCATGATTGCTCCTTCGACGAGCATTGCCGATTTGAATTTGATTCTTTCTTCATGTGTAAGTTCTTTTCCTCCATACACTTTGTTGAAAATGGCATCAATTTCGTTTTGGCTATAATCTTCTGCGTAAAACTCTTCTATACCATGGTCGGATAGCTTACATCCGATACTGGCGAAATAATCGTGACGATTACGAAGAGCAGCAATAAGGTCAGAAAAACGACTAATTGCTATACCGGATACTTCCGATAGCTTCTCAATATATGTTCTGTATGTAGCAGCACATTCTACAGCCATCGCCTTATCGGGACGCCATGTTGGGAGAACTTTTATAGAAAATCCTTCATTTTTCAAAGCCAGATGATATTCAAGAGAATCTATAGGATCGTCAGTTGTGCACACTGTTTCTACATTATAATGTTTCATCAGTCCACGTGCTGAAAAAGCAGGAGTTCGAAGTTTTTCTGTACATTCGTCAAAAATTTCTTTCGCTGTTTCGGGCTTGAGAAGTTTAGTGATTCCAAATGCTGTTTTTAATTCCAGATGTGTCCAATGATAAAGTGGGTTACGCATAGTGTATGGTACCGTTTCTGCCCATTTTTCAAATTTTTTCCAGTCGCTGGTGTTTTTGCCGGTACAATATTGTTCTGCGATACCGTTTGTACGCATAGCACGCCATTTATAATGGTCACCACTAAGCCATATTTCTCCAAGATTATCGAACTGATAATCTTCTGCTATCTGTTTTGGATCTAGGTGGCAGTGATAATCTATAATAGGCAGATGTTTTGCATGCTGATGATACAGATACTCTGCAGTTTCGTTCTGTAGTACAAAATTATCGTCTAGAAATTGCTTCATAATATTATTTATATAAGGTTTTAGCGATTCCCATTTCCAAACCCCGTAATTCGGCCAAGCCTCTAAGACGTCCAATGCAGGAATAACCCGGATTTGTTTTTTTATTAAGATCATCTATCATTTGATGTCCATGATCGGGTCGGAATGGGATAGATACATTACGTTTTTGTTGAATTTCAAGCAATCCTTTCATTACATTATACATATCTACATCCCCCTCCAAGTGGTTTGCTTCATAAAAGTTACCTTCAGCATCGCGTTGTGTAGAACGAAGATGTACAAAATTTACTCTGTCTCCCAGATTCTTTATCATCTCCGGTAGGTTATTGTCGGCGCGTACACCAAATGATCCTGTACAGAAGCATAGCCCATTTGATACATTTGGAACAGCAGCTACCAACTTCTCAAAATCGGCCTGAGTGCTTAATATACGTGGTAATCCTAAAATAGGATAGGGTGGATCGTCGGGATGGATAGCCAGTCTGACGCCGACTTCATCTGCTACAGGAGCTATTTCACGTACAAACTCAATTAAGTTTTTCCGTAAAGTTTCTTCATCAATATCTTTATATCTATCTAATTGTAATTGTAATTCTTCAAGAGTGAAACTTTCTTCTGCTCCGGGTAATCCTGCTATCATATTTCGGACAAGTAAGTCTTTATCTTCTTTGGTCATATTTTCATAGCGAGCTTTTGCTTTTGCTATGTCTTCTACTGAATAACTTTTTTCAGCACCTGGGCGTTTTAGGATAAAAAGTTCGAAGGCCATAAATGCAGCACGTTCGAAACGTAAAGCCTTGGAGCCATCCGGCATAGTATAAGCTAGATCGGTACGAGTCCAATCCAATACAGGCATAAAATTATAAGTGACGATCATAATGCCGCATTTAGCCAGATTGCGAATGCTCTCTTTATAGTTTGCTATGTACTCTCTATAGTGGCCTTCCTGAGTTTTAATATGCTCATGTACAGGAATACTTTCCACAACAGACCATGTCAGACCTACACTTTCTATAATATCTTTACGTTTTTGAATTTCTTCTACTGTCCACACTTCTCCATTTTTGATGTGGTGCAATGCGGTAACAATTCCAGTTGCTCCTGCTTGTTTTATATCTGCTAATGATACAGGGTCGTTGGGTCCGTACCAACGCCAAGTTTGTTCACTAAGTATCATATGTTTTTTATTTAGATTTTAGAAATTTATATTGAAAAAGAATTAAACCCTCCGTCTACAACCAATATAGAACCATTTACGAAACTTGAAGCATCGCTTACCAAATAATGTATTGCACCCAATAGTTCTTCCGATTCTCCAAAACGGCGGAATGGTGTATGTGCAATTACTGATTTTGCGCGTTCCGTATAAGAGCCATCAGAGTTTAGCATTAATCCTCGGTTTTGCTCTGTGATAAAGAATCCCGGAGCTATGGCGTTTACTCTAAAATTTTCTCCGAATTTTGTAGCTAGTTCACCTGCCATATATTCTGTAAAATTAGCCACAGCCGACTTTGCCACACCATATCCCATAACTCGTGTAAGGGGACGGAATGAAGTCATGGATGCTATATTTATTATATTTCCTTTCCCGTTATCTACCATCGCTTTAGAAAAAACAAGAGTTGGTGTAACCGTACCGAAAAGGTTGAGGTCGATTACTTCTTTAAATGCATCTATTTTAACATCAAAGATTGTTTTGTCAGGCGGGATCGTTGCTCCCGGCATATTTCCTCCGGCTGCATTAATCAGTACATCTATTTTTCCGTATTTTTTGAGAATATCCTCTCTATTTTGTTCTAGATCTTTTTCGTTCAAGGCATCGGATACTAGGAATATAGCTTCATATCCTTTTGCCTTTATTTTATTAGCCAAGGCTTCACCCTTTTCTTTAGAGCGTCCGAGTATGACGACTTTAGCTCCTTCCGAAGCCAGATATTCTGACATTTGAGAACCTAATATCCCATATCCTCCGGTAATGAGTACTACTTTTCCTTCGATGTTGAACAAATTGTTTTTCATGTCTATAATTTATAATTATTGTAATAATCGATGTTTTCTTTTATTAGAATGTCGATGGGCATAAAGTTAGTTTTCTGCGGTAATTGCTTAAACAAAAAATAATTAGCTAGTGCTTTAATTGCGTCATATCCTTGTAATTCGGGACGCTGAGATAAGATAAATGAAACCTGCCCATTCTTGAGTGCATTTACATTGCGTTCTATAGCATCATGCCCTATAAGGCGGGTTCTTTCAGAAAGAGATTTGTCGATTTTGTTTAATAATGATACGAGCTCATAAATACGGGAGTTAAGCACTATTCCTCCAACAAGAGAATCTGATTTTGATAAAATATCTTCCAACGACTTTTTGGTTTGAGAATAATCGTCCGGATTTATTTCAATATGATGTATTTTTCCCTTATAGCCGCTTTTTTTCAAGCAATCGATAAAGCCTAACTCACGGGTTTTCATCTGCACAGAAATCTCTTTATATTTGAAACGTATGTGTGCTATAAAGATATTGGCATTTATTCCAATTTCTTTTAGTAATAATTTAGCTGCAATATTACCGCTACCTAAAGAATCTCCACCAAAATAAGCGAGGTCATTTTGTCCGATAATGTCGGAGTCTATATATATGTAAGGTATTTCTTTTTCATCCAATTCTTTGGATAAATTAATTACTAGTTCTCCAAAGAGAGTTGCTAGTAATACACCGTCATATTCTTTTCCTTTTAATAGGTTTACTGCTTCACGAAACGACTCTCTGTCGTACTGATTGAAATGTATGTACTCAACACTGATATTGAATTTTTTCATTTCAGACTCGGCTCTGTCTATGCCATTGCAAACTAGTTCCCAATAATCTCCTTCGCTATATGTCGGTGCTATTACAGCGAATTTGTAGCTGCGCTTTGATGCTAAAAATCGGGCTACTAAGTTAGGTTCATAATTGATCTCTTTTAGTATTTGTTCTACTTTGGCCCGTTTTTCTTCCGATACTCTTCCACGTTTATGTAAAACGCGATCTACAGTTCCTGTCGATACACCGGCTAGTTTGGCTATATCAACTATACGAATATTTGTGTTGTCTTTTTTCATGAAATCTCTATTTATTTAATAAATAGTTATGTAGTGTTGTGCTCGCACACACATACTTTTGCAAAAGTAATCTTTTTTATGGATTTTACAATGCGTGTGCGCACACATTTTTATTTTTATTTTTGTATATTGT
>NZ_JAEPKU010000213.1 GCF_016652235.1 Dysgonomonas sp. Marseille-P4677 | reverse complement strand
GATTTACAGTCTAAAATTAGTTTAAATAATTTCTATATACAATTCTCAAATCTATAAATATACCTCTTGTTGTAATCGGATATCTTTGGACGAAGCACCTATCATGAATATGTATTTACCTTTAGGTATTACGAATTGATTACTTTTTTCATCCCAATATCTCAAATCCTTCTTATCTAGTTTCATTTCTATCTTTTGAATCTTTCCTTTTGCTATTCTATTCCGTTCAAAACCTTTTAACTGTTTGATTGGCATAATAGTACCTGAGTCCGGTAATTTGATGTATAGTTGGGCAACTTCGTCACCATCCTGTTTCCCTACGTTTTGGATATCGAAACTTACATTGAAATAATTATCTTTCTCTTCGATGTTCAATTTTTTATAAGCAAACTTAGTATAGCTAAGACCATAACCAAAGGGATAAAGAGGTTTTTCTTTAAAATACTGATAAGTGCGTCCTTTGGTGACATCGTAGTCATCGAAAGGTGGGAGTTGATCCAATGATTTATAATAGGTGAGTGGTAATCTTCCGGCAGGGTTATAATCACCAAACAATACTTCTGCGACAGCTGTACCTCCTTGTTCACCCGGATACCATGCATTCACTATTGCCGGAATATTATCATTGATCCAGTTGATAGCTAAAGAACTTCCTGCAACCAGAACTACAATTGTATTAGGATTTATTTTATAGATCTCTTTTATAAATTCTTCCTGATCCTTTGGCAGACTAATGTCATTACGATCTTGTCCTTCTCTTTCGATACTCTTGTTAATGCCTAGAACAGCAATTGTCATATCGCTATTACGGGCAGCCTTACCGGCCTCACCGTATAAATCTATCACTTTTCTGTTTTTAGCATCAGGAGCTTTCCAATATAGTTTGGCTACAGTTTCGCCGCCATCGTCAAAATATTCGACAGCAATATTGTAGTCTTTTCCAGCTTCCATCCATATCTTGACAGTGTCTGTGGCTACTCCTCTTTTTTTCCAGTATTCGGTTATCGTTTTTCCATCTATTGTCAGGCGTCCACCGTCATCTGTTGCAAGGCCCATCATATACTCACCCGATACGGCAGGCCTTAATTTTCCTGTCCATCGAATAGATAGTGGAGACTTAGGGAGAAAAGGGTCCGGCGCTTGATTGGCAGGCTCGAAATTTACCCACTCATCTTGGCGAACTTTGGGTTTTCCTTGTAAATCTTTGTTCGTGAAATATTCAGCTTTAAGTCCTTCCGGAAAGAACTCACGTGATATTATCTCATATCCGTCTCTGGACGATTGCCAAGGAGCATGTATAATCTTTACTTTGTTATCGACACGTTTTTTTATCCCATCTAATATAGAAACAGATGGATTAACAGGAGTACCACTATAGTCTCCAAATTCGCAATTAGCAGCATTAATACCTATTACAGCAATAGATTTTATTTTATTCAGGTTGATAGGTAGTGTATTATTGTCGTTTTTTAGTAAAACAATACTTTGACGAGCTGCTTCCAAAGCCAGAACTTGATGTTTAGGAGAACCTACTATAGAAGGTGATATTTTATTGTAAGGATTACTATCCTTATTATCGAATAATCCAAGTCGCATTCTTGCGGTTAGGACATGAGATGCAGCCGAGTCTATGTCCGCATCCGATACCATGCCCTGCTTATAGGCATTTAATAACGGTTTGATATACACATCGTCTCCGCACTCAAGGTCTAAGCCTGCTTTTATAGATAGGGTTGCAGCGGCTTCTTTTGTTTTCACATATTTGTGAGCACTAACTAATAGGCTGGGGCCACCACAGTCGGATACGACATACCCCCTAAAGCCCCAATCTCCACGTAGTACTTTTTGTATCAACCATGTATTCAATGTACATGGAACATCGTTTAGAGCATTGTAAGCAGTCATTATAGAGGCTGCTTGTCCGTCGATAATACATTTTTCGAAGGCCGGCAAATAATATTCCCTTAGTTGCTTTTCCGAGACATGAGGATTGGCAACAAAGCGATTGTGTTCTTCGTTGTTGACAGCGAAATGTTTAGGGGTGGATACTATTTTAAGATATCTAGGGTCGTTTCCTTGCAATCCTTTGACAAATTGTGTACCCAGAACTCCGGACAAGTAAGGATCTTCTCCATAAGTTTCGGGGGTACGTCCCCAACGAGGGTCACGTGCCATGTTTACAGTAGGTGACCAGAAAGTGAGTAGATCGCTGAACTGATTCAACTGTTTTTTTCCTTGTTCCAACTCATTCCATCGGCCACGGGCTTCGTCCGATATTACTGTTGCAATTTCGTAATGTAGTTTTTTATTCCACATACTTGCCAGCCCTATAGCTTGAGGGAATACGGTGAAAGAGCCCGGTCTTACTACTCCATGCAGGGACTCATTGCCATGATAATATTTGTCTATATTCATTCTGGGGATTCCCGGTGAGGTGGCTCTCAATAAGCTGATTTTTTCTTCTACGGTCAACTTCGATAGTAAATCCTTTACTCGCACATCTATCGGGGCTCCCTCGTCTAAATATACATTTCTCTGTGCTATAATTGATACAGAGAAAGCAAATGTAATACAGATAGTTATAAAAAAAATCTTGGAAAATGTCGTCATTACTAATTAATTATATTTTGATATTTAACGTAAATATACAAAGAGAGTTTAGACAATATTATATCCAAACTCTCTTTATTTTTAATTATTATTTAAGTTCAATGGTCTGGGTAAAATTATATCGTTTTTGGGGGTTGTCAGTTCTTGCTCCCACTCGTAGATAATATGTTTTTCCCGATTCAAGTCCTGTTACTACTTGCTTAAAAGTAGTTTGTAAAACCTCAGTATCATTGATTTCTTTTAGATTAATTATTGGGCTCAGATTACTGGTGAAAATATTATTACCAACATTCGGATTGGTTGATACAAATACCCTGGTATCCAATATTTTGTCACCTTCTTTCATTCTGGACAGAGTGTAAGTCACTTCTACCGATGTTCCATCAATCTTCTTAATTTCAGGTTTTGAAATAGAAAGATAGGGTATAACCGAAAAATCGACAGTTGTAACGCCGTTGATCTCCACAGTCTTTTTTTCGACAGGAAAAAATGCGCCTTCAACCGGTGTTACCTCATACGTTCCTTTGAATATTCTTTTATTAAAGAATGTTCCATCAGCCTTTCCTGCAAAGTGTTCATTCTGAGGGGTATCACTCCAGCTTATTTCAGCTAATTTTATTCTGAAACCATTTGGCTGTTCTGTAATAAGCGGATTACCTGTTGACTCGTCAATAAGTTTCCCTTGCAAGGTTTCTTTCGGCTCTTCGTAATTATCTATATCATCGCATGCAGCAAATGAGAATAAAGCGATCAAGAGCAGCAAGTGTACAATTTTTTTTGTCATCATTATTAGTGGTATTTTCAAAATTAATAACCAGGATTTTGTTCTAATTTACCATTTTTATCTCTTTCAGAGTCTGGTATTTTTGAATAATAAACTTTAGGATCGAATGTATATTTACCTCCTACATATTCTTTTTTGAATATATATTTACCTTCATTAAATATATAATAG
>NZ_JAEPKU010000212.1 GCF_016652235.1 Dysgonomonas sp. Marseille-P4677 | reverse complement strand
TTCTATAACTTGCTGTCAAAACGGTATTTATATTTCCAAAACCTTTTCTTGGATTTACCTCTGCAGATAACCACCACTTATGCTTATAGCTTACATAATTAATTGATATAAAACCTAGTCCTTTATAATCTAATAAATCTTGATTATTATCACCATCAACATAAGGAATCCAAAATTCGCCGGATAAATTGAAGCGTGCATTAAAGTAGTACTTCATTGATAAGCTAAGATAATTCCAGCTGCGAGAATCTTCTCCATCTTTCCCATTCGATTCATGTTTAATTTGTGCAAAAGCGGCACCAACTAATTTTTTATTGTGAAATATATATTTTCCCAGTCCTAATCCCGGATTATAGTTTGTATCTCTAAAAGGACTGGATTCACCATAAATATCCCAAAAGGATTTTTGAGTATATGTCAAATATGCAAAAGTTTTGAATGGCAGTACACTTTTTGTCAGGCGTTGTCTAATACTTACTTGAAAACTGGCATCAGCAGATTTATTTGTAATTTCCTCATTAAGTGGAATTCCTGTAACAAAATACGTGTCGCGATATACGGCAAATGAAGGCAAGCGATCTGCTAGCTTTATAGCTTCATTCTCAGTCATTTCAAAGTGTCTTGGCTTGAAAATTCTGGGATCTTGCATTGCTTCATCATATTGTTGACGGATAGTATCATTATTCATTAGTATAATATCTTCTTGTGCGACTAAGGAAACAGATATTATCAGTAATAATAATGTTGAATAAATTTTAGTCATAATTTCTTATCAGATGTATGATCCCCCGTTTTTAATATTATTTAAATAGTACTTATCTAATATCAATCAAAAATAAACTGATTGATGAATTCATCATTTTCTATATCATTTTTACATTTGATATTAATACTAATCGTTTTTAATAACTTACGTAGATCTGAATTTATTGTATCGGCATATATTGTACCGACTCGTTTTAATGCCATAAGTAAAGAGAAATAATTATGACTGGTATTTTCTAATTCAATGCTTTCTACTCCTTTTACATTATTGTTTTCTATCTCAAACAGATTTACTGTAGTATCTTTTTGTATTCCTTTGCTTAAAGAGTTTTTTTGAGTGAGGATTGCTATTATCTTCTTCATTGTGGAAACTTTTATATGTCTAAATCGTTAATTCAATGTGTGCAATAATCGTGCCTTTTATTGTGAACAGACGTTCATTTTTTATTAAAAAATTATATTCTTATCAGATTGTATAAATAATCCATTATTTGTCTCTTTCTCTCTATTTCTCGTAATACATTTATTACAAACTTAGATTCGTCACAATCGTTGTTTGAAGATTCTTTTGTATTAATATTGTTAAAGATGACGCTCATGATGTCAACATCAATATTTTCCTGTATTTGTTTCATCTCAATGCTTTTTAATAATGCGCTTTTCCATAGCATTAGTAAACGAGAATTTATTTCTTGAAAACGAATAAGAAAATTGGGGTAATGTTTGGCTGCTTGTATGACTAAAGCTGTATAATTGAGAAAAACGGTATGGGTTATTCCTACACGGGTAAATGCATTAGCAATAAGTTTATTACGCCTATGCAATTTATCTAATAATTGAGGTACAGTTAAATCATTTCCTAGGTTTTCGAGTATTCTATTATAAAGCTTAAAAAAATATTCATCTATTACAGCAATGAATAAATCCTCTTTATTCTTGAAGTAACGATACATAGCCCCACGAGACATATTCAGTTCTTTCTGCAATATGGTAATTGAGGTGCTATCGTATCCATTGTTCATAAATACGTCGAATGCTCTTCTTATTATAAATTCTCTACTATATTTCATTTAATACTACTTATTTAAAAGTGAATGATCGTTCACTTTGCAAAAGTGCAATTTTATATCCAGTGAAATAGCATTAATGATGTTAAAAATATATTATTCTTACATCAATAATTAATTATTTTTATGATAGGCGTTAGCCTATTTATATAAACTACCGGTGAATAACTCGTTACTTCCCTTAATATTGATAATTGTTTCTTACTTTACTACTGATAATTGTTTCTTACTTTACTACTTTATTCGTTAATTTGTATCACTTAATTAATATCTATTACGATAATACAAGGATAAGTGGCAAAAAAGAATTTTTATGTAGTATGGAATGGAGTAAAGCCTGGTGTATATTCTAATTGGAATGAGGCTAAAGCTCAGGTCGAAGGTTATGAGGGGGCGATTTATAAATCTTTTCTAAATGAGAAGGAAGCACAAAAAGCATTTAATGACAGTCCATGGTTATATGTAGGTAAAAATGCAGAGAAAAAGAAGAAAGTACCTATACAGAATATTCCTGATATTATAAAAGATAGTTTATCGGTGGATGCAGCATGTAGTGGTAATCCCGGGATGCTGGAATATAGAGGAGTATATGTAAAGACCGGTGAACAAATATTTCATCAAGGTCCCTTTGAAATGGGTACAAATAATATAGGAGAGTTTTTAGCTATCGTACATGGATTGGCCCTTTTGAAACAAAAGAACTTCAATATACCAATTTATTCAGATAGTGTAAATGCTATAAAATGGGTTAAAGAGAAGAAATGTAAGACCAAATTAGAAAGATTACCAGAGAATACCTCATTATTTTATATGATAGAACGTGCCGAGAAGTGGCTTAGAGAAAATACTTACACAACACAAATCATTAAATGGAAAACTGATGAATGGGGTGAGATTCCTGCCGATTTTGGGAGAAAATAATAGTCCTTGATAATACTAGAATTCATATTATGAGAAAAATAACACCGGATCTAACTGCAGAATTGTTTGACTATTTTGGAAATCCCCGCCATGAGAGGTTAGGAGAGAAACCTGCATATAGGGTAGAAACATTTAGGCAGCTAGTTGAATTAGTGGCCGGCTTATCATTTAAAAATAAAGATCACTTACTATTCTATCGTGGACAGACCAGTGACTATAGAAATAAGGCTGGGGTATCATCTTTTTATCCGACTATCTATCGAGGCGACTATTTATCTAGGAAGGATTTGAGTGAACGTTACCGTAAATTGAAAGCGATGGGAGCAATGCTGGCTAGTTTGGCTGAAATTCGAAAAATAGAAGGATATAAAGAGATAAAAAAAAGAAAATACATACAGTGGAGTATTCTTCAGCATTATGAGGTTTGTCCGACACCATATCTCGATTTTACACATTCTTTAAGAGTTGCATGTTCGTTCGCTACATTAAATAATACTACAAACCGAGCTTATATTTTTATATTTGGTTTGCCTTATCTCACCAATAGGATCAGTATAAACTCAGAGCATGATATCATAAATATTCGCTTGCTTAGTATTTGTCCTCCTACTGCATTTCGCCCATATTTTCAAGAGGGATATTTAGTCGGAACTGACGGTATTTCCGATAATTATGATGTGAAGGGGGAACTGGACTTCAATAACAGACTTATTGCTAAATTTGAGATACCTAATGATAATTCTTTTTGGGGTAAAGATTTTAATGGCATACCCAAAAATCTCTTGTATCCAGAGAATGATCCTATGCTTGATTTATGCAGAGAGGTAGAAGAACTTGTGACTGAATAAGAAATGATTATATTAGAT
>NZ_JAEPKU010000211.1 GCF_016652235.1 Dysgonomonas sp. Marseille-P4677 | reverse complement strand
TCTCTATTCGTTGCAATAAGGTAGGATGCGAATAATAAAAGAATACGTATAAAGGATCGGGATTGAGATTGCTTAAAGATTTAACTGATAATTTTTTCAATCCGCTGATAAGAGATTCGGCTAATCCAAAACCGGCAGCATAAGCATCTGCCTGATATTCATTCTTTCGACTATGAATGCTTGAAAATATTCCTATAATAAGAGAGACAGGGGTAAATAAAATAGAAAATGCAATAAGTCCGAGGTGAAAAGAAGCCTCTTCGCCTCCCAATGCAATTGCGATATCCTTATTATCTAATAAAAGTGATAATAAAAACAAAATTACTCCTGTATAGCAAACAGAAATGAGTATCCCCTGCAATGTATGTTTTTTCTTGTAATGCCCAATTTCATGAGCAAGCACAGCAACTATTTCGTCTGTCTTAAGATCATTTATCAATGTATCGAATAATACAATACGTTTCTTCGCTCCAAAGCCGGTAAAATAAGCATTTGCCTTACTCGAACGTTTAGAGGCATCCATTACATAAATGTTATTGATGGCAAAACCTGCCTTCTTGGAAAAGGATTCAATCGCATCACGCAGTTCGCCTGCTTCAAGAGGCGTTTGCTTATTAAATAAAGGAACTATAATATTTGAATAAAATAATGTCATGAATAAAGAGAAAACTGTGACAGCCCCCCAGGCATACAACCAAGCATAGCTTCCCAAAGTTCCATATAACCATGTAATAAGAGCTAAAATAGCTCCACCTAAAATAACCGTAAGTAGCAAACCTTTTACCTGATCGAGCCAAAAAGTTACTTTGGTCGATTTATTAAATCCGAATCGTTCTTCTATTACAAATGTTGCATAATAATCGAGAGGTAAAGTAATGATATCATTCACAATATAAATAACACCGAAAAAGGTCAAGGTAAGCCCTATTTCGTTGCTTATATATTGCCTCAGTAATTCATCCAGCCAACCGAAAGCACCTAATAGCAAAACGATTAACATTACAACAAATGAGAATAAGCTGGTATATAGACCAAAACGGCTATTTACTTTCTGATAGTCCTGCTGTTTTGCGTATTCTTCCTTGTTATAAATGCCTTCGAGTTGAGGAGGAATATCAGGACTCATACGTTTACGATTTCGGTATGAGAGATATTGAGTCCAGGCAAAATCTAAAATAACAATTAATATTATGACTATCAAATATACTGACATAGGTATGTTTTTCTTTTACTTATTACATCACCACCCTTGAAAAAGGAGCGGCATCCATCGGACAAAACTCTTTATCTTCGTACTTAAAATAACCGGTCATCGCTATCATAGCAGCATTATCGGTCGTATATCCAAAGGGTGGAATATGTATTTTCCACCCAAAACGCTTAGCATGATCTTCAAATGCAGCACGAAGTCCTGAGTTGGCGGAGACTCCTCCGGCAACCGCAACTTCATTTATACCCAAGTCGGTAGCAGCTTGACGAAGTTTTTCCATCAAAACATCTATAATTGTTTTCTGTAGGGATGCACAAAGATCAGCTTTGTTCTTTTCTATGAAATCCGGATCTTTCTTCAATTCATCACGAAGTAAATAAAGGAAAGACGTTTTCAAACCACTAAAACTATAATCATAGCCTTGCATATGAGGTTTGTTAAATTTAAATTTAGTAGCATCTCCTTCTTTAGCTAATCTATCTACAACAGGACCTCCCGGATAGCCTAGCCCCATGACTTTTGCGCATTTATCGAAAGCTTCTCCTGCTGCATCATCTATTGTTTGCCCTATTATCTCCATATCGTTATACGATTTCACTAAGATAATCTGAGAGTTACCACCCGATACAAGTAAGCAAAGAAAAGGGTAACGAGGCTGATTGTTATCGTTTTTGTCTTCTTTTATAAAATGAGCCAAAACATGGGCATGAAGATGATTTACATCTATCATAGGAATATTCAAGGCTGAGGATAATCCTTTAGCAAAAGATGTTCCCACTAATAAAGACCCCATCAAGCCTGGGCCACGGGTAAAAGCAATCGCCGTTATATCTTCTTTAGCGATTCCGGCCTTTTTCAAGGCTTGATCTACAACCGGTATAATATTCTGTTGATGTGCCCGTGAAGCCAATTCCGGAACCACACCACCATAACTTTCGTGTACCTTCTGACTGGAAATAATGTTGGATAAAAGAACTCCGTCTTGTATAACTGCTGCTGCTGTATCATCACAAGAGGATTCTATGCCTAATATAGTTATCATTTATTTTTATTACATTTTGTGATTATAAACATCACAAGTATTATATTGTTCGAAATGCTTGTGATAGATTATAAAATTCTTTTTTTACCTGATTTACACCAATAGCACCACCTGATAGTCCGGTTGTATCTTTCGAAACCGTTACTTTCACCTCACCATTGCTGTTATCTTCTACCACTACTCTAAATTTGAAATACTTACAGAATGCACCAAATAATAAACGCATAGCACGACTTCCTTTTTCAAACAGTCCTTGCCCCAGATGCTTATATCCCAATGATAGCATAAGAGCCTCTATCTCCGATTGCATTTGTGCCACAGTTGTTCCTTGATAAATATAGATCAATTTACTATCTTTATTTGGAATATCTTCTTTAAAATAAAGCATAATTTTACACGTTTTTAATTTAATGTATAGTAAGTTTGTAATTAATGAACAAAATTAAGAAATATATATAACCTTCGCAACGAAGAAATCATAAAAGGAAACAAATGAAAAATATAGTTTACCTATTAATATTTATTATTATCTCTTTTGTCGGATGTTCTAGTACGACCTCTCCCAAAAACAACGAAGTACATCAGGGAAAAGTAAGCATAGTGCGCTTCGACAAAGATGTATATAGATATTTACAACAACCTGACGCAGTAAACCAATCTCTATTAAAAGAAAAATACCCACTACTTTTACCTGCTTTCGGAAGAATAGCTATGGACAATAGTGACCCTGAAACCTTTTTCGCTTCACTGAAAGATTATTTTTCACACCCGGCACTCATGCAAATATACAAAGATGCTCTGAAAACATTTGAAGACGTGTTTGTATACGAAGAAGAACTAGCAAATGCAAATCACCTTATTTCTGTAAATTTAAAAGGAAGTAAGCTACCCGAACTAGCAATGCATATCTCGGGTTTTCGTGAAAATGTCATTATTCTCAACAATCTTATATCCATATCGACAGATAAATATTTAGGAGATAATTATCCCGCTTATCAAGACTTTTTCAAGCCATACGAACGTCAGCAAATGCAACCTCAATTTGTGGTTAGAGATTATCTGAAAGCATGGTTGATGAGTGATATTATCAGACCTGAAACCGACGATAACAATCTATTATCGGCAATAGTTAACGAAGGAAAAATACTTTATGCACTATCTACTCTTCTTCCTGAGAAAGAAGCTAACGATATAATTAGTTATACACTTTCACAATTGAATTGGTGTAAACAAAACGAAAAAACAACATGGCAAAGCATTGTTAAACAGAATTATCTTTTTTCGACCGATAATATGATTATAACCCGTTTTATTAATGACGGAGTCAACACTATTATCATATCACCTGAATCGCCCGGACGATTAGGTTCTTGGGTAGGATGGCAAATAGTGAAACAATATGCTAAGAAGAAAGACGCATCTCTTCAAGAAATAATTGATACTAACGCACAAACAATATTAAAGGAAGCAAAATATAATCCTTAAATCTCCTGCCCCGATTTATTTCTTCTATCCTTATCTAAAGTTATTAAC
>NZ_JAEPKU010000210.1 GCF_016652235.1 Dysgonomonas sp. Marseille-P4677 | reverse complement strand
ATACATTAGCAGATAAACATTCTTAATTTGCCAATCACCGAACCTGCCTATTAGTTATTTGGGCTATAATACACCACTTCGTCTTCGAACGGAATAGCAAAACCAAGACGCAGGCGGCCATCTATAAATATCTTATTGTCGTAAGGCGCAGCCATTTGTCCCAGACGGATTTCTTCCAAGTCGCTCAACAAGTCTGTACCTAGCAAAAAGTTAGATGCCTCAGCCACAATCATATCATTGTCGGCAATACCTTTTACAGGAACTATCTCTGCACCCAGATATTTTACGACATCGTTCTCTACAATAAAATTGGGGTTTACAACCACATTAGTTCCGAATACACCTCCTAGTGCAATCTTCACTTTCAGCAACGTAGCATAAGACACATATACGTTAAGGCTTTCTTTTTCTAGTCCTATCGCAGCCACGTCTTCGGGAAGAGCTGCAAATGCTTTTTCTATTTCACTCAGAACATTGTCTTTTGTTAAGGCTACGCCTGTGACTTTTACAGCGTCTATACTATTTCCCAATACTTTGATCACTCCATCAAAGTCGTTTGGATTAGCAGTGCTATCTCCTTTAAATATTTTCGTTTCTATCTCGCTGCTCAACTCATTTGCCAAAAGAGCCATTGTGGCTTCTTCCAATGTATCGGGTAGTTCCTGATTTTTAGCTCCAGGCCCCATCATCCAGATCGTACGTTTGCGCTCAAGATCGTCGAGACATTGCTCCAGATTGATTTTGTAAGTTTTCACTTTCAATTCTTTCTCACTCAACTTTGCTATTTGCTGAGGAGTCCATGCACAATCGCGAGAGTCGGCCTGAAGAATATTCCCTGCAAGGTCTATCAGATTTAGTTGTGTAGATTCTTTGATGCCGATAATAGGCGTGATTTTCCCTTTTTCGATAAGTTTACCTCCAAACACTGCTTTTGTAAACCAATCCATATTAGATGATGGTTGATAGGTCAGAGATGAAATGTCATACATATTTGCCATATTTTTTAATTTGTTTAACGGGTTATTATTTTCTTCTGTTTATTGTTTGATTAAGAGCTACAGCCATACGTTCGGCTGTAGTCATATCACCTATTCGGGTAGTAGTTGAATGCTGTACGGCAGGACGGGCAGATGGTGTTCTCTTTCGCATCTCTTCTACCTGCCCTTTAGTTTTTTCGAGCATAGTTTGTGCTTCTTCCAATGCTGTAGTCAAAGCATCGATAGTAGACTGCATTTCGGCTATCTTAGCCTTGAGGGCTTCCGCTGTTTTGGGATCGAAGCCCGATAATTTGTATTTTACTTTGTTGCGACGCAATGTCTGAGGAGCTGTTTCTTCTTCGGGATTTGTTTTATTTTTGGAAGCTTCACGTGTTTCTACAAACTGTCCTTGCTCATCGATAATCAGCAAATTGCCATTGGCCAATTTATGTTCGCCGGCAGGCATCTGTTCACCATCGAGTGTCGCAAAACCGTCTTCATCTACATAAACCTCCTTGCTGTCGGCTAATACAAAAACCACATAGGGAGTTCCGCTAGCCGTTACATCAGCCTTTTCTACGGCTTCGATGTCGAGCAACATGCGGGCAATACGTCCGAGCAATGTGTGTTTCGGTTTTTTCTTGTTCATTCTTACATTCATTTGATTTTTAATTTTGGATATATCGGGTTGTTGATTGAAAAAACCTTCCAAAGAGAAGCCTTTGACATGGCCGGTCATTACTTCTTTTTCCCAGTATGCTGAGTCTTCCACCTTGTAGCTGCACATCAAGGTCCCTTTGGGTAGGTTTTCAAATCCTAATGCTTTCGATTTGTCTGTTTCAGGGTCTTCTATAATCCATAGTTCGGTCAGGTAATTGCCCGACAAGGCTGTCTGATGCTGATGAGTAGTATTGTGCAACGCCACACCTGTGCGCATCATTTTGTGAGCAATCTTTTCTATTTGTTGAGCCGAAAAACGGATATAATAGTCGCCTAGTTCGGGGCTATTGCGATAGATTAATTGATCGGGCTTAAGTACTACACCCGTAAGCAATTGCTTTTTTGTATCACGATTCAGAAAAACTCTTTCCGATTGTTTTTTCAAAGCTACGAAGTCTACTTCGTTGGCAGGGTAATCGACAAACGAAATGGCTAGGATTCCTGTTGTGTCGTCTTCGCTTTCGTCGATAATACAATTGTAGATTGGTAAGTTCATAGATTATCTGCTTTTTAGGGTATAGATAATCGGGAGAAAAGAAAATGCAGATTTGTAAGAAATTTAAAAAAATATACCTCTTAGGCTAGACATAATAAGTACTTTTGGAAAATAAAGCTTATAATTCTTAAATACTATGACAAAAAAGACTTCTTCAGATTAGTAATTAAACTGTTCGGTTTATACCTGTTAACACTTGCACCATCCACTTTTTCAATGACAATCACATCACTTGTTTATCATGCCGATATCATTATTATAATAGTATCAATGATTACGATTACTGCATATCTTGCATTTGCGGTACTATTAATAGCCTATTCTGATTTAATAATCAGCTTTCTCAAGTTGGATAAAGGCTTTGATGACGAAAAGATAGAGATATTGAATATTAATATGCAAAAATTGGTAGCGTTTGCTGTAATTGTTGTAGGTGGAATATTGATAGTTCACAATTTTTCACTAGTATTTGTTGCTCTGTATAATATATTTTTAACTCTAGTAACTAATAACAAGGATGGCATCTTTTCTCCACATACATACAATAATATATATTATACCGGCTTGATAGACTTTGTCATAGGTTTACTACTCGTTATGAATTATAAGCGAATAGCACTTTATGTGACAAAAAAAAGCAAACAATAATTTTTAATAAACCCATAGTGTCCTTAGCCCGTAAAATAGGCTAAGGACACTATTTATTTAACAGATAATCTATCTAAAAGGACAAATTAACAGTAAAGCCCAAAGCCATACTGTTTTCGGATGGACTAAGCCACGGAGTGCAAACCACAAAATCCCGTATTTTTTTGTTCTTTCCTCTATTGGGATTTCCTGCAAATATTCCGATAACTTCGTTGATCGGGTCTATCAGATAAGCCACGACATTGCCCACAATGGATGAACCGAAAAGTTCGTAGCCATTAGATACGATATGGCGTTTGAGTACATAAAAACCTTCTCCTATTATAAGCCCTGCCACCGGAGTTAGGACTAGATCCTGAATAGAAGGAATTTCCATAAAGGCCTCAAATCCGTACTCCCATAGAAAAGTAGATATAGCGGCTGAATAGAAAAAAGAGTAAAGAGCGCTAAATCCCACACTTCTTGCTCCCATATAATATGCAGCTCCTCCATATGGATGAAGTACATAATTGAAAATAGCATTGTCTTTATCTACAACAGGGCCTTTTTTCACATTCCTCCACCACCGTTTAAATGGGGGAACATCCATAATTTCTTTCTTGTTCCAGCTGGTAGCATCTTCTGGCAATGAATGCAACACACCGAGTGTTAAAACTCCTGCGCCGGCCAATACTGTGGTATTCAATCCTAATCGCTTATAATTAGGGTAATGACCTTTGATAGAATAAGGTAAGTCGTAAATATTTACTTTGGATGGTATAAGCATAAAATTTTTCTTGTAAATATTACCTGAAAAAGAAGCATCTATTTTGAAGTTTTTTACTATCGAAGAGGGAGTTGTTTTGAGTGTATCTGACTTTATAGTTATATCTCGTACATCTAATTCTTTTTGGGCTTCAGCATTTAACACATACACAAACAATAACAGTAAGATAAAGAAATATCTATTTCCTTGTTTGCTGATGAATTTTTTATCTTCCATTTTAGCAACAACCAGTTTTTAATTATATCTTATTCTAAATTTAGTTATTTACACCTACACAGATTTCCTCTTTCTCCAAGGATTCTTCTTTTACGATGAAAAATTCTCTCGATTTTAACCAATCAAAAAATATTTTAACATTTATAATTGGTTTTATAATTAATAATGCTTTTTGTATATAAAAAGTTTACAGCATATTACAC
>NZ_JAEPKU010000209.1 GCF_016652235.1 Dysgonomonas sp. Marseille-P4677 | reverse complement strand
ATATTATATTCTGTAGTTAAAAAATCATTTAATTCAGCCACAGATGGACGTCTTGCAACGGAAGCATCAATTACTACTGCACCACTAGAAGCGGCAACATCACGTCTTACCTGATATGAATTTCTTAGTTTATTAGCAGTAGGTCTATCCATCATTAATATGCGGATTGCCCCCTCACTCTTATCAACCATTTTTTCAATATCATCAAGTGGTTTTGATGTTACAGGATTATTCCAGTCAAATGCAACACCAAATTTATTTTCTTCCAGATAGCCGAAGTTTAATCGAGTTGCTGTACCTACATTGTTTTCCTCTGTAACTAATGCTATACCTGACGACAATCCGAGAAGATGTAAATATTCAAGGTTCTCATACATACCATATATACAAGAAACAGTATCTCCGAAAAGTACAGACTTTACTTCTTCCGCAAGTCCAAGCCCTTCCATATCCTGTAATGCTGTCAATTCATCTTCTTCAATTTTCTTACGCATACCCGATTTTGGAATCTTGCCACTAGCTACTTCTAATGAAGGTCTGCTTTTAAGTGGTAATGGGGAGTTGTAAGAAACAATATCCGCCTTAACATGCTGATAATTATTAATTACAGATTTCCATTTTCCATCCATCGAAAATTGAGGGGATAGCATAGTTTTGAATCTGTATCTTGGCTGTGCTGGGTTTTCTTCCCCATTGAGCTTATTTATCGTACTAAGTAGTACGCCATCCAAATAAGCATCGAAATACTTTTTATAGTGTGTTTGTTCCATTTATCAATCCTCCCTAAATTCAATTTGTGGACACGCCGCCTTAACTGCTGCTAATATTGCAGTCATATCAAAAGGGGCTGCTTTGTGATTAACTGTACCATTTGTAAGAATACCAACGAAAGGTTGTGATGTTAGAGTTGTATGAGTAGCTATACCAACATATTCGTGTCCAGACGGTAAACTACCATAAGCATCATTCGTACTATTTAGGGGCATCGGTTTAAATGTGTTTGTTGCTGTTTCCTTTATTACAACATGCCCCTTTCTTATTTCGGGTAGATTATATCCCGAAACATCCAGAGTTCGCCCACCATCATATCCATCAAAATACTGCTTTATTACCACAGCATCTTTTCCATGAATTATTTTGGTTGGCTGTCCTGCTAAATCTGCTATTGCTGCCATTTTTAATTACATTTTACTGATTATTTTATTTACAATTTTGTCACACTCAGCTTGAGATGCCTCTTTGCTTGGGACTCTAGCACCCCCATAAGGACGTGAACTGGAAGCAGCCAAAGAAAGGTCTGTTGCTGTTGTTTTTGTTTGCTCCACGTACTTGTTGAATGAATCATCATCGCTGAAATTCATAAATTCAAACGTTGAGAGCATTGAATTGCGATAGGCTTCTGGCGCACCCTTTAAAGCTGATTCAAGAATGGACTTGCGGGAGTTAACCACTTTATCCGTTTCAATAGATGCTAACTTGTCCGTAATCGGCTTTGTTGCTGCTTCTACGGCTTTGGCTATAATTGTCGCCAAATCATCTTGATTATTACCACCCGCTTGTGTTTGAGCGTTTGGTGTTACTGTAGGTGCGTTTGTTTGTGGTTGTGCAGTTTGAGCGGTTGTTGATTGTGCTTGTTTTGCTTTGTCGTTTCTTACTCTATCACCTTCACCCTGTGCCACTTTTAGCCATGCTTCGACCCCTGCGACTGCGGTTTCGATCTGTGTTTCATCTGTAATGGTTTTTTCTAAAATTTCGGCAACCCCACTGAACGCCGATTCACCCAAACCCAAAGTTTTATACTTCGTTTTTAAGGCTTCTAAGATTTTTGCTTTCATAGATATCTACTTGTTTTTAAATTCACTATGTAAGCAAATATAAACAAATATGACAACTAAAGTATAATGTTTTTAAAATAGTTTTCAACGAAAAAAAAGACGCATTACTTCACAGTAACACGTCTAACAACCAATAATTTATACAGTTTTAAGGCTGTATGTTATTCAAATTTATCTAATATATCATTTATTTCTGCTTCGTTATCTTTTTATCAATTTACCTCTTTGCATAATACCTAAGAACTCAAAGTTTTCACCGTAGGCAATATCTTTTATGCCCCTCCAACGAAGTTTACCTTTGGTGATTTCGCCTTTGATTGGTTTGTCTATCTTGTTGCGCAAGATGTATTCTATATCAGCATCTATTTGCTTATGGCGTTCTAGTACTTCCTTTTCGTTGATACTGAAAAGTTCTTTTATTAAGCCATCTAAATTCGGTGTTTTATATTTTTTCATAGCATTAACCATTTTATCATAATCACTTTGGCTCATGGCAATCGGTCTATCAGATGATTTTTGTTTTTCATCTTTTGACTTCTCCTTATAGTAATCTATGCCTTTGTATTTCATCTTACTTCTCAATTATCCCAAGCTCTTCCATTTTACGGATGGCTGCGAGGTGGTTGAATCTTGCGTTTGTTCTATCAAAATGTATAAATGTATTCTCGTTATCATAGCATATTAGAAAAAGATAGATGCAATCTCCATCCAATAGAGCAATACTAGTTTCAGTTCCCCTAATATAACATCCATTCATATTAAAGTCGGATATATTACTTTCATACCCTGCTTTAGCTATCTCTTTTAGTTGGTCGAGTGTGATGTTCATCTTTTGACCTCCTTAGTTAGTGTATCTCCTACTTTAAGATTCTTTCTTGCTCTAAATAATATTTTATGTTTTGATCTTCCATAATCCTTTTCTTTTCTACGGTAAATATACTATTTTTATTAATCCCTACTTACTGATTAATCCTTTTCAATCCAAAACTATCAGGAAGTTCATTAAATGTAAGGTTTCCAACCGTTACCAATTTCAAAGCATCAATAGTAATCTTAGCATTATTAATAATCTGATTTGAAACTCCGATAATTGCTTCTGCTCGTTTCGATTCAATTTCTATTTGGTCTGCACTTAAATCTTCTTCATTCAACCTTTCTAATGTTGCAAACAGGTGATCGTTTAGGTCTGATAATTTATTCTTTGCCATCTTGTAATGATTTTAGTTTTCGTTTTATCTTTATTTGTAATCTTTTCGCTTCTACTATTTCGGGATTGATCCTAGAATAAGATGCAGGAATACTATTTTCCATACTAAGCCTATCCCTCACATAACAATCTTGCAGTTCTTCTCTATACTTTTGTTTGAATCTGACAGATAGAACTTTTAGTTTTTCTTTATTCTTTTCATCTGCTCGATAGTCACGAGAATACTGTAATTTAGCTTCTCTGTTATTTTGAAAATGAATTTTAGCCCTCTCATTTGCGTTTATTCTTGCACATGGTTTACAATAATTGCCGATCCTGTACTTCTGACGCTCTTTTGAGTAATAAGAGTGATATTCACTTATTGGCTTTTCTATTCCACAGATAGGACATGTTTTAGTTTCCATGATTATTTTTATATTTCATTTCAAATCACCCAGACACGGAAAAGAGCTAAAACCGTAATAATATCATCGTGAAAAATAAAATGGTTAATTTTTTAAGTTTAATTTAATTAGTTATTCTTGCTCTTTATTCGTCTGGTGATCTTGTGAATCGGGCAGGACTCGAACCTGCACGGTAGAGGCTGGTTACGACCTATCTACCTTTCTCGGATTCTATGCGTCTACCATTCCGCCACCGATTCAGGTTATTTCATCTTGGATATTTTTCAATTATTTGGTTTATTTGTTTATTTACATTAATTATAGAAAGGTTTTTATAAGTTTGTAGATATATAATTGAAAATAAATCTTCTCTTTTACGTTCTGGCATATTAAAGACCTTTATGAAAAAAGACTCATAAGCTTTGTTGTAAGATTCCATATAGTTAACAATGTTCGATTCATTTACTTTAGACAGTTCATCAGAACCATGTACAGTCTCGATAAATTTAAAAAGACCTTCGAAGTATTTTTGTTCGTTAATATTCATAATCATTATACTTTAGTTGTCATCTATTTCAAAAAAAATAGTTCCTTGTTTTTAGTTTATACCACAAATATATAGTAAATATATTTAC
>NZ_JAEPKU010000208.1 GCF_016652235.1 Dysgonomonas sp. Marseille-P4677 | reverse complement strand
TTTCGAATATTTCCACTTCCGAAAGTGGTTTCAGACTATAAGACGGAGAGAATACAAAGTCGGCACCGCCATTGATTTTTATTTCCACTTCTGCTGCTGTGACTTTTCCAAAGATATCAAGCTGGGTTCCTTTTATACTTCCATTTACATCTAGTCTTGCCGTAGGGGTAGACTTATTTATGCCTACTCCTGATTCGGTAACAACAAACCAATCTTTTCATGTATCATTAGAATCCCATTTTATGTTACCAACAACAAATCTATCGGAAATTCCAGCATCATCTCCAAGATGAACCCTAAGATCTGTGGCATTATCACTCTTCACGAACTTAGCCATCCAAACAAAATCTGAATTGAACCCAGTACCTCCAAAATGAAG
This sequence comes from Dysgonomonas sp. Marseille-P4677, assembly GCF_016652235.1. Taxonomy (GTDB): domain Bacteria; phylum Bacteroidota; class Bacteroidia; order Bacteroidales; family Dysgonomonadaceae; genus Dysgonomonas. The sequence continues at coordinate 3,897 of NZ_JAEPKU010000208.1, read as the reverse complement.
TTTAGTCCCCTAATCCCGTTTTATTAGAGACATCCCATTCCCCAACATATAGATCGGCTCTTAGGACGCTGCCTCCGGTTACTTTAAAATTACCATTTACCGTCTGGTCCTGAGCGAATACTGTAGTTGTAGTAAGAACTAAAATTATCGATAATATGTATTTTTTCATAGCTATATTTTATTGGTTTTGATAATGATAATCGTACGTTTGGATTGTTTGCTCTTTACCTGATGCGTCTTTAATATATGTCCGTTTTAATCTATTAAATGTATCATATTCGTAATAGGTAGTTATACCGGAGGGATCGGTAGCTGTCAGCATACCAACCAATGGCTGATAGGTGTAGGTCGTGACTAAGGCACTAGGTAAAGCTTTTTGTAAACTTCCATCTTTTAGCTTTGTTTCATTAGGAGTTGTAAGAGATGATAATGCATCTATATTTGTCACCGAAAAGACTGCTTTCGCAGCCGCTTCGACTTCTTCGAATGTTGCATTCTTAATCTCCGCGATAGGATACTGGGAGTTATAGCTCCAAAGATATAATATGTTAGTTTGAGCTGGAAGCCTTAATCCTAATAGTTTGCCTTTATTATTATATTTTATAAAAGTATAGTCATTCTTGAAATAATTGGAATAAGTCGGAAGTGATTGAGGAATAGTAGAATTAAAAGAATAAATCTGTGATGGAAGATATAATCCCAATGTATCTTTATAAATAGTCTTATTTGCAGAAACAACTTTCGAATTTACAGATGTAATTTCTTCAATGGGAATACCGATTAAAGATCTATCGACCATTCCTTTACTAATATTATCTATATAATCAAAAGGGTATTTAATTATCTTACTAACTTCTTTCCCTTCGCTATCTTCTGTCTTCTCTGTTGTAATTAATAAATAATCAGCATTGTACGAATAATTAGTTTTTGACGTCTGAGCATTTTTGCCATTTACATAGGAGATGATAGTTTTATCTTTAAGAGTAGTTTCCCCCACCTTTATGTCATAAAAGCCAAAAAAAGCTCCATCTGTTGATGCCAATGGTGCCGGCACATGGGTTTTGAATACGGTGATATCCTTTATGTTATTGGTTATATAATTAAATATCTCCCTACGTATCAACTCTTTACATTTAGAGTATTTTGTTATATCTAAGGTGTAACCATTTAAATAATTCTTTCTTGTCGGAAAAAAAGGAATATAATTTTCAGCAGCCATGCCTATAGTTGTATTTGCATTATTAATAAAATTATATTCTATAGATCCATATTCTCCATTCTCTCCCAAAAATTCAGTAACAGAATCATATCCGACAACGTTTCCTTGGGCTGCATTACTAAAAGGAACGATTGATGATGTGTTAGCTAAAAGATACTCTCTGTAATCAACATTTTTTATATATGGAGTAATTACACCTGCACTCCCTCCTCCGATAGAGGATATTATAAAATAGTCTGCCGCTATTATTTGATATTCATTAAAGGTAGGTTGGTACATTAAATTTGCTTTCGAATAACTAAAGGTTCTTACCTCAGCCTTTTCACCTCCATTTCCTTTATCAATTATTTTTTTTATTCGTAGGCCTGCTCCTAAGTTTATTCCATCTTTTACTTCTTCGTCTTTCAAATAATTCACTGCTGCATATATCTGAAAATCGATAAAATATAAAGGCCTAATATCTGCACATAGCCTATATCTTCCGGGAGGAATTCCTTTGAATGCCGATTGATTGCTTTTATCAATAGTTCCATTAGAACTTTTCATGTCAGAGTAGGAAAATTTCAAATAAAATGTTACATCTTTTTGATATATGTCTTTATATTTAACAAAATTTGTCCCATCAAAGACTTCTAGCCAAACATAGATCTCATTATTCATTCCTGAGGGAGGTTGACTACACAAACATGATTGACACAGGTCTGTTATCCTGAAGTTTAGGCCTGCTGTTTCAGTATATTTCTCTATAATAAATTCATCTCCGTAGAGTTTTTGTGCCGCTGCATTTGTCGGAGATTTACATCGATCATCCGCACTAGTTGGTATATAAGCCTTGCTGATAGTACTATTTGATACAAGTCTGCTTGTAAGATAGGTGCGCATAAAAGAAATATCATGAGGTTCATAGTAAAATTCTGTTATACCTCCTGTTGGATATTGAATTTGGATAAGTGTGCCATTCTGAAGTAATGCCAAAGAAGGTCGTTTATTTCGACCATAATATAATTTCCCTATAGAACTGATTGATGGTATAGTGTAAAAAGATATGGGACTTCCTTCAATCTGTCCCATATTATAATAACCCCAAAAGTCTGTCTCTAATGAATTTTTTGCAGGCAAGCTTCCTTGGTTATATTGAAAAGAATAAACAACTTCTTTCCCTTCGTAAATTTCGCTTAATCTATCTAAGAATAATCTTGTAGAAATATAATTATCTCCTCCTCGATAACTATATGAGAAAGAGTATGATTTAATCTGTTGATCTAGATTATTCTTAACTTGTATAGATGATATTTTTTTAGGGGTAGTAGTATTTGGGACACTTCTCAAATCAATCCTATTATCAGCATTAATTAGAACAGTTCCTCCATTGAAAGAAACCTTTGTAGGCCTTAGCTGTTTTATTTTATTATATGAATAGGTATATTTTTCATAATTTCTTTTTAAAGTTACTTTTTGCCCCTGAGGGTCAATGTCATATTTTGTATATTCCAAAAGCGATGCCCCATCATAAATATATACATTTTCCGTTAATGTCACAGGAGTATATAAATATTCTGCCTCATACTCAAAAGTGACTCTGTTTTTTTGAGGAGATTCAATATATTCTAAATACCATGCTGTTGTAATATTAGATACTAGCTGATAGGTTTGTAAACTCTTCAGATATTCTTCATCATAGTTCAATCTAATTCCACTTGTAAATGAATAAGTAGCAGATGTCTCAACTTCTTTGAAGCCGTAAATATATCCATTAATATCTTTTACAGACCAAACCTCTGTTGATGGATTATATATAAAGCTTATATACTCTTTCGGACTCTGCAGAATTGCTTTAGCTGCTGTTGTTGTATTTTTATACCCTTTATATACAGTGTTTATGCGATCAAAGAACATTTCCCCAGAGTAACCTGCAAAATTATAATAATACATATCAGGTTCAGAATCACCTAATCCATCAAGGTACGAGTAGTATTTACCAAATACATTTCCAGTCAACTTATTAGATGCAGCAATAGTACTATCCAACTTCGTCAAAGATATATTATCTTCATAAAATCCCTTGTAAGCAGTATTATTTGGTTTGAAGTCATCGCCCCCTAAAACTGTTTTAGTTATACATCCTCCTATATTTAAAGTCCATCCTAATCCAATAGAACTAGCCTCTTGAGACACTTTAATACCTGAAGCATGATAAGAAATATTGATTGGTATTTTTTTTCCATCTAAATCTATCTCATATAAAGGGATATTAATATTAGGAGTACCAGTATAGTGCCCTATTGGTGTATGCCCGTATAAACCTAAGGACGCTGTATTTGGGGAAACAGGGGTGACCTTATATTTTTCTTCATTTGTAGCAGCTTGTTGAGCTTTTCCTACTATTGTAAGTAATAACAATATTGTTAATATTGTTATTCTATTTATCGATAAATCTGATAACATACTCTATTTTTTAATAATAATCTGGTTAACAATTAACTCATTGGCAGTAATCCTTAGTATATAACTCTTTGGTTGCAGATTACTGCAATCTATCGTTTCATAATAAGTGCTTGCTGTTTTTGATTCAGCCTTGATCTTCTTTACAGGCATGCCTTCTATTGAGTATAGCTCGAAAGAGACTTTGGCATCCTGCTTCAGTTCATACTTAAGGTTTAACATCGATTCTACAGGAT
>NZ_JAEPKU010000021.1 GCF_016652235.1 Dysgonomonas sp. Marseille-P4677 | reverse complement strand
GGATATCCATATTGCAATTCATATTTCTGAAACAAAATATTATTAAGTCTTGCATTTACCGATAACCAGTCTGTTAACTGATACTCACCTTTAAAGTTCAACTCATTTATATCCTTCATTTTCAACACTTGCCACTGTTGAACCATCGATGTTCTAAAAATAGTTTTACGGCCACCGGCGTATAAGTAATTGACTGAAAGAGTCAGGTTACTGATTGGTTTAACATCTGCATTTAATTCGGCAGTGAATGCAGGTCTACCCCAAGCCTTCTTCTCAGAAAAGTCGGACAGCGTAGGAGAACCAACATATGCCACATAAGCATCCTTATATTTTACATTATAAAAATAAGCTGTGAGTCTGGCCGAAAGGTCCGTATAAGGAATTAGATTGGTTTTTATAAGGCCTCCGATATTCCCTGTACCTATATTTGCATATACAGGTGCACTTACATTTCCCCAAGCACCCTCAGATACAAGACTATTCTCTAGATTATTCTGATAAATATACAAATGATCCTTGTCTGTTTGCTTATAGCCTGCAAATATATCAAACTCGAAACCCTCAACAACCCCTGATTTAAAGCCGGCCTTAAGATCATAAAGTGTTTTAGAATATTCTATTCTCGACCAAAGATTGACATATCTGTTTTCTTGCAAAATATCCAGAAAAGTGTTGTTGTTAATACCACCTGTAGCCTCAGCATAGAAAGTATTCTTTTCATCAATATGAATAGCTGCTTTTAAGTTAGGGGAAAATAATATCTTATTCTTAACATCGAATACAGTACTCACGTTCACACCTAAGTCAGCGTTCCAGCTGCTTCCCTGAAACTTGATATAAGGAGTTGCCGTAATACTTGTCAGGCTATGATAGGCATCAGGCATATATATAGAATTATCGCTAAAAGACTGATTCATCAACCATCCTTTTACACCAATAGATTTATCTGAACCAAAATCAGTGAAGAAATTAGCATTTAAATCAATTTGTCCACCTTTAGGCCCTTCACCTGCGACTTGATAACCATACTTGTTCTTAAAGTTCTGATACGTAATTCCTGCATCATATTTTAATATACTCTCACTTTCCTCTCTTGACTTAAGGCCTGCGCCTACGCTGAATACATCTACATTCTGACGAGAATCTAAATCGAAACGATTAATTTCCGGAGAACTTTTAGCGATAAAAGGATTACCATAATAGTTATATGACGTATTATAGAAAGAGGCATCTATCCACAAAATAGATGGATCGAATGTATGTTCATACTCCAGATTGATCTTGCTTGCTGAATATTTTGCCTTGGCATCTTCCAGTTCTAAATTCTTTTGAAGATAATCGACAGTACCACTAGTGGATGAATGAGTGGCAAAAATATCTAACCGATCTCTTGTTGCATGAACTATTCTATATCCTAACGCTCCTTCTATATTCGAATTACTACCGGCTCCTAAATTGAGATAACCTCGCTTCTTACTATAATCTACACCTGTTTTTATATCTCCGGGCTCAGCACTTCCCAATTTATTGTTAGCTAATGAAATCTGAGGAACTGAACTTAGATATTTTAATTCCTTCGGCTTGATTATCGGAGAGTATATAGATGGCAATGTATTTATTTTGGAAGCATCCTGTAATGTCGGATTATAATCACGCTCAAGTAATACCTGACGGATTATAGTAGAATCTTTCTGGGCTACGGCTGCCAAACTCACAAAGCCTAAAGCCATAGCAAAAACCGATTTATATAATATTTTCTTCATCGTTATTCTTTTTTCTATTTTGTATATCCTCATATTATTTCAAGTCTGCAAGACGTTTTGATATCATATCCTTCAGATCTGATTCAGACCCTTTATAGTTCGCTTGCAAACTTTCGAGATACTGACGAGCTTGGAACTTATCGCCCTTAGCTGCATATACATCTGCCAATACAACAACGGCACGCGCCATCCAGTATTCGTGCGGTGTACCTTCTTTCATAAAGGCTTGTACTTGTTTTTCTGCCTTATCGTATGATTTTGCTTGATAATATATTTCAGCCAACAAATATTGTGATTCGGCACCGAATACAGAACGAGTATCTTTAGCTACTTCCTGCAAATCGGCGATAGCCTTATCTCCTTGTCCTAGATTTTTCAACGATTGGCCTCTATAGAAACGAGCTTCGTTTGCTACACTTCCTGTTTTACTACCTTGTAGTAGCTTGTCTGCTGCCGCAACTACTTCGTTGTCTTTTTTCATCAGATAAGCGCAACGCAACATACCCAATTGAGCTACATCTTTATTTGCTATATTGGATGCTACCATGTTCAAATGTTCGTATGCTGCATAAGCCGATTCATAATTTTTTCTGTCAAATTCTATACCTGATGCATAAATCAATGCATCATCAATATATTTAGGATTATTACTATTGATAACTTCTTTGAAATGGTCTAAAGCCGATGTAAAATCTTTAGCTTCAAAAGCCATACTACCTAGATAAAAATTGGCATCACTAGTAAATACTCCCCTAGGGTATGCTTGCAAATATTTGTTCAATGCAACTTTTGAATCATCTTTACGCCCTTTCATATATACATTCTCTGCTGCCAGATATGTAAGCGAATCCTGGCGTGTGGCTGAAAGAATAGTTCCCTTACCCAAGGAGTTTACATATGAAGCATAAGAACCTATATCATTTATATCTTTATAAACACCTTCTAAACTCTGAATAGCAGTACGAGCTTCTTCTGTATTGGGATAGCTATCAACAACCTGTTTATAAGCTGCTATAGACTTCTGTGGATTATTGGTATTGAAGTATAGCTGACCTAATTGCACACCGGCTTTCTGTGCTAAATTAGATTTTGGATATTCTTTCAATAGTTTTTCTAAAACAGAAATTGCTTCAGATTCTTTGTTCAGCATTACTAAGGCTCTACTCTTTTCATATAATGCATTATCAAAATAATTAGAGTTCGGATACTTAGCCATCATGCTGTTCAACGCGGATATTTTTCCATTGTAATTTCGTTGAAGACCCAATACGAATGCTTTCTGAAATTCTGAATAGTCGGCGTTTGTAGGATTAATATTAGCTGCCTGAGAATAATAGCTTTCTGCATCTGAGAAATTACGGTTGAACAGATAACAGTCTCCGATACGATTTAAAGCATCCGGATAATTGGCTGATTGGCGATTAACTTCTGCAGATGTATATTTCTTAAAATTAGTCAAAGCCTTATTGTAATTCTTCTGCTGAAAATCAGTATAAGCCAGATTGTACAAAGCTAGTGGGTAATTTGCCTGCCTTGGCGACACTTGCGCTATATAAGTCGAGTAATCGCGGGCTGCGGCCGAATAGTCGCCTTTGCGATAAGCAATATCTCCACGCCAAAAATAAGCTTCATTTTTGGCTTCGGTATTGTAGTTTCCCATATTAATGGCTGCATTCAGATCTCTTTCGGCAGCATCGTATTGTCCGTCTATAGACTCTTGAACACCTAATTGAAATAAAATTAATTGTTTGGCGTCCAATATTTGTCTCCCCGGCGATTTAATAGTATTAATAGCAGACAGTGCTGTATTATAATTTTTAGTAGACAAGAGTGTCGTTGCTAATGCACCATTCACTTCGTCTGTATATTTCGAAGATGGATATTCCGTTAGAAATCGTTGGGAGGCAGTGATTGCTTGTCCGAAAGCCGAACCGCCATCACGATTCATAAGCATTACATAATTATATAAAGCCTCTTCGCTAATGGTAGTATTAAATTTAGTACGTGCTGCAGCATCGAATGCCATAATCGCATTTGAAATATCATTTACTTTCAGGTATGATTGTCCCAAAAGCATATAACCGGCTTGTCCCAATAAATCGTCGGTAGAAGCCACATCTTTTTTCAAAGCATTCACCGCATTACCATATGCTCCCGTTTGATAATAAGCTTCAGCTAATTGATACATATCTTCGCGGAAAAGGGCAGGCGCAGTTTCCATATGTTTTTCATAATTCTGAATAGCATTTCGAATATCACCCTGACGATAATAGCTGTTAGCTAACAAACGGTATACTTCCGTTGTATTTGTACTATTCGGATATGAGTTGATGTAATCTCGTCCAACTGATAGTGTTTCATTTAGGTCTCCTTGCAAATAAGCCGACTGCATAAGAAAGAATGTGGAAGTCTCTTTATATTCCGACTTACTTTTTAGTTTTCTAAAAATTGGTATAGCCAGATTGTACTCTCCATCCTGAAAATTTGCATAAGCCAAATAGTATGACGCCGGCTCTGCATATTTCTGACTATTACGAGTTAAGAGGCCAAAAAGACGTTTTGCCTCTGCTCTATTGCCAGTTTGTAGATTTGCATAAGCTGTTCTATAACTATAATCTTCTTGCTCCTTTACATTCAGGTAATCAACATCGGCCTGAGACAGCCAATACAAAGCCTTTTTCCAGTCTTTTTCAGCAAAATGTGTAGATCCAATGAAAAAACAAATCTGATTGCGATGATATGTTTCGGGATATTGCTCAAGATAATCTTTCAACTTATTTGCAATATCGGCAGTTCCCATATAATACATGGAGCTAACAAGCATATAATCTGCTTCGGGCATTAACTTTTCGTCCGATGATTTCTTTTTAAACTCTTCCAATGTGTTTATACACCCAACAAAGTTATCGTCTATAAACATCTCTTTTCCTTGTGTAAAAAGCCTGCCGGGCAGTTCCGTATACACAGACTTTTGTGCAGAAGCATATTGCATGCTCAACACAACTCCTAATGCTACAAGTAGTCTCTTCATATTTTCATTTTTTGTATTTTCTTAATCACTTCTTTCACTGAGATCAGTCCGAATAAGTCCGGATTAAGATCTGATATTTTAATAAATTCAAGTTTAGAAACATCATCCGCCGCCTTCAGATTTTGTGTATCTCCTATCTGACAAAGATATACTAGATCTAAAGTCTGAACTTCAAATTCTGAATATATATATTTATTAGGAATCGAAAATAGATACCTTGTATCTTTCACTTCTAGATTTGTCTCTTCTTTTACTTCACGAATCACTGCTTCCTCTCCCGTTTCTTCCATATCTACAAAGCCTCCGGGAAGATCTAATGTTCCCTTAACCGGTTCATGTGCACGGGTGGCTACCAGTAATTCATTTTTATCGTTTATAATAATAGCTATTGTAGAAGAACAAGAATTGAAATAATAGATGAATCCACATTGTTCACATCTTTTCGATTTGAAATTATTTTCTATAAAATGGTCTGAACCACATTTTGGGCAATATTTAAATTGTGTTAGAGGATGCATCCTTTATTATTTAGTTATGTACTCTGAATTCCCTTCTCTTTTGTGTATTCGTCCGCAATCAAAGTAAGTTCTTTATACCAATCTTCTCCAAACCGACGAATAAGCGGCTCTTTAAGAAACTGATATATCTTGAGGCCTTCTTTATTACCAAGCAATACTGCTGCTTTACAAACACGCCAACGATGATAGTTAACAGCAGTAAATTCTCTGTATTTTTCTAAACGTATTGGATATAAATGACAGGAAATGGGTTTGTAGAAATCTACTCGCCCCTCCCGGTAGGCCTTTTCTATAGCACATTTACAAATTCCTTTCTCATCGTAATAAGTAAAAACACAGTCCTTACCATTTACAATAGAGGTTACCATATCCCCATCGGTATCTTGATAAGCTACACCTTGTTCTTTAATTACTTGCTGAGCCTGGGGAGAGAGGTCATCCCAAACTTTAGGTAAGATATCCTCTATAATCTTAACTTCTTCATCTTCCAGAGGAGCCCCGGATTCGCCTTCTACACAACATTCCCCTTTACAAACAGACAAGTCACAAAGGAAATTTTCTTCTATGATATCCGTTGCAACTATCGTATCGTTGATTTGAAACATTTATTTTCGTTTTAACTTATCTTGATTTATTATAATATATTTAATATTTGGCTATAAAGATACATTTTTGTATCCACATGATATACACCTTTACCTGTTAATTAAGGTTTACGAGCGATCCCTCCTCCACTCAAATTCAGAAGCAAATATGCTAACATCCGTCATTTAACAAGTGACCGAATATTAATATGAATCTTAGTTACGTATTCGAATTTAACAAAAGCATTTGCCTTATGTCGGAAATTCTCTTATTTTTGCACTTGATTTCTTTAAAGGCAGGACAATTTAGCCTTCCGGCGCAGTAGTTCAATGGATAGAATAGAAGTTTCCTAAACTTTAGATTCGGGTTCGATTCCCGGCTGTGCTACTCAGAACCCGTCTAAACAGCGGGTTTTTCATTTATTTATCCAGTTCTGATATTCATAAATATCTTTTCAATAAAAAGTCCAACAATATACAACAAGTATACCTTTTATTTTTTTCACATCTGCCAAAAGTATTTATCATTGTTTTTTGCTTACTTTTGTGATGTAGGTAAACCATCATTCTTCCTATTTGTTATAATCATATATATTTTTTTTAAAATGAATTACATTATGAGAACAAAATATTTATTATTACTAGGATTATCCCTACTGTTATTTAGCATCAATACATCGGCTCAAATCAGATTTGGTGTAAAAGGAGGTATTGATGTAGTTAATAACAAGCTTGATCTCAACATTCTAAAAACGAGCAATAGATTAGGCTACCAGATAGGACCTTCAGTAGAGTTTATAGTTCCGGCTTCGGGTTTCGGAGGAGAAGTTTCGGTCCTGTATGGTCGCAAGGAGTATAAAATAGAAGATAAGACCGCTGATGCCACTATATCTGACTACGACTACATCAGCATCCCGGTAAATATCAAGCAACGTATCGGACTTGGACCCGTATTTGGTGTATTCTTCACCGGAGGGGCTTATGGTAATGTTAAAGTTAATGGTGGTAGCATTAAGGTTAAGGATGTAATTAACGAATATAAGTCTAAAAATTTCATTTTGGGGTTAGGTGCAGGTGCAGGAGTAACTGTACTTCGCCGTATTGATGTAGGCCTGTATTTTCGTGGTGATCTTACAAAGAACTATGGAGATGAATATATGGATGCAGGTATATTCCAAAACAAGAAAAATCAAACCTGGACTGTAGGGCTTAATTATTACTTCTAAAATTAAAAATGCTTTACGCCGACGTAGTATTACCCCTTCCATTACAAGGCTTCTACACGTATATTATTCCGCCTGATTTACCTTTCACTGTAAAAGAAGGTAGTAGAGTAATTGTACAATTTGGGAAGAAAAAATTTTACACGGCAATTGTATTCAAAATATATGAATCGGAAGAAAAGCAATCTCCGATAAAAGATATTGTCTCCACTCTTGAAGACACTCCTATTGTGACCCCTCTCCAAATGAAATTTTGGGAGTGGGTTTCTTTTTATTATATGTGCTCTCTTGGTGATGTTTACAAGGCGGCTGTTCCCTCGGCATTGAAGCTCGAAAGCGAAACCCATATTTTATTAAATTCTGACTTTGAAGCCTTAGAGCCATTTACATCGAACGAACAAAAAGTTTTCTTTCTACTTTCGCCCGACAAACCTTTTAGCATAGCCGAAATAGAAAAAAAGTCAGGCTTATCAAATATAATCCCGACGATAAAATCATTAACAGACAAAAAGGCTATCTACATAAACGAAAATATTCAAAATACCTATACGGCTAAGACTCAACCTGTAGTCCGTTTAGCGAAACAATTTACTGAGGAGGAACTAAATAATATTCTGGATGAACTAAGCCGAGCAAAAAAACAACAATATTTACTATCGATATTCTTAGATATAAATAAGTCGGATAAACTTATTACAAAAAAACGACTACTGGATGAAACTTCGATATCTCCATCTGTGCTTTCCGAATTGGTAAAAAAAGGATTCTTAGACATTTATGATCATGAAATAAGCAGATTCGATTATGGTGATGAAAATATGGATTCAGCCTATATGCTAAATATACATCAACAAAAAGCATATACGGAAATCACCAATTCATTCAAGGAGAAAGAAACAACTTTGTTATATGGTGTAACCTCCAGTGGAAAAACCGAAATATATATCCAACTCATAAAGGATGCAATCAGTAAAGGAAAGCAAGTTCTCTATCTTTTACCTGAGATTGCGCTTACCACCCAAATTACGAACCGATTGAAAACGGTCTTTGGCAATAAACTGGCCGTATACCATTCTAGATTTAATGACAATGAACGGGCAGAAACATGGAAGAAGTTATTGAAAGATGATGAAGTCCAAGTAATACTAGGAGCTCGCTCGGCTATCTTTCTACCATTCAACAAACTCGACCTGATTATCGTGGACGAAGAGCATGAAGGATCATATAAACAACAAGATCCGGCCCCTAGATACAACGCCCGCAATTCGGCTATTGTTCTGGCAAATATGCATAATGCAAAAGTTCTGTTGGGTACTGCTACACCTTCAATCGAATCATACAACAATGCTCTTTCGGGAAGATATGGGCTAGTAAGATTAACTCAAAGGCACGAAAACATAGAGCTTCCGCACATCGCTGTCATAAACACAAAAGAGTTAAGGCGTAAAAAGCAAATGAAGTCCATCTTATCCCCACCTCTGATAGATAAGATAAGAGAGACACTGAATAGAAAAGAACAAGTAATTCTTTTCCAAAACAGGCGTGGCTTCTCTTCTATGCTCGAATGTAAGAACTGCTCATGGACCCCACATTGCACACATTGTGATGTCAGCCTCACATATCATAAATATCAACGAATGCTCGTATGTCACTACTGCGGAGCTACATACAATGTACCAACTCTTTGCGATGAATGTAAAACCCCTACACTTGAATTTCTTGGTTATGGTACAGAACGTATAGAAGAAGAGGTAAATACAATTATTCCCGAAGCTTCAATTGCCCGTATGGACCTTGACACTACACGAGGAAAAAAGTCATACGAACAGATTATTTCTAAATTCGAAAACAACGAGACGAATATATTGATCGGTACACAAATGATATCGAAAGGGCTGGATTTCGACAATGTATCTATTGTAGGAATATTAAATGCCGACAATCTCCTTAACTACCCTGACTTCAGAGCATATGAGAAAGCTTATCAGTTAATGACTCAGGTTAGCGGACGAGCCGGACGAAAAAATAAGCAGGGTCTTGTTATTCTACAGACTGCACATCCTGAGCACCCCTTGATAAAATGTGTGAGAGAAAATGATTACGAATCCTTTTATCTGGCGCAGTTAGAAGAACGCAGACTATTTCGATATCCCCCATTTTTCAGACTTATTTCGATTGTTATCCGTGGACGGGATGAGTCCCTTGTAGAGAATACCTCTACTCAATTGGCCGAAGCTCTCAAACAACCTTTTGGGGAAAGAATCCTTGGTCCGAGCAAGCCTGCTATATCACGAATACAATCACTATATATACGAAACATTCTACTAAAAATAGAGAATAACGCATCGATACAAAAAGTAAGGGAGATGATAAACTATCATCAGTCTGTTATCTTTACAAATCCGGCTTTCAAGTCTATCTTATTACATTACGATGTAGATCCAATGTAATTCTAACTAGTCTCTCATAAACCCTCGTAACCTTTCAAAAAATAGGCATTTAAGCATTTAAGTATTTTTATCTGCATAATTGAAACGTTTTATTTAAATTTGCACCCACATAAGACTTAAACTTATATATGAATAAGAAAGCAAAATCAAAAAAAGGAATATTTTTTAGCAAATACACACCAAAAGATATTGTTAAAAAGTTATGGATGGCTTTTGGTTGTATTATTGGACTAGTTATTATCCTATTCACATTAATCAGTACCGGAGTTATAGGCTATATGCCCGATGTGGAAGAATTGGAAAATCCGATAGATAAATATGCATCTCAAGTATATTCATCTGATGCTGTACAATTAGGCACTTACTCACAAGCTCGAAACAACCGCATTTATTCTAATTACGAAGATCTACCACCTTATCTTGTACAAGCCTTAGTTGCCACTGAGGATGCCAGATACTATTCTCATTCGGGAATAGACATTATAGGTCTTACTCGGGCCATCGTAAAAACAGTTACAGGACAAAAAACCAGTGGTGGTAGTACAATTACACAACAATTGGCAAAACAGCTATACTCCCCACCTGCCGAAAACTGGATGGTACGTATGTTTCTGCGCAAACCTATCGAATGGGTAATAGCAGTCAAACTTGAAAGATATTATACTAAAGATGAAATTATAAATTTATATCTTAACCAATACGACTTTGGGAACAATGCTGTAGGAATACAATCTGCAGCTCAGGTATATTTCGGCAAGAAACCTAAAGATCTTTCTATGGAAGAGGCCGCCATGCTTGTTGGTATGTGCAACAATTCGTCGTTATACAATCCGAGGGTAAGACCTGAGGTTACAAAAAATCGCCGAAATGTTGTATTTTCACAAATGAACAGATATGACTATATCACAGACCAACAATTAGATTCTTTAAAAGTAAAACCTCTAAAGCTAGATTATAGAAGAGCCAGCCATAATGCCGGATTAGCACCATATTTGAGAGAATATCTCAGAATGACTCTAAATGCAAAAAAACCGGATAAATCGAATTATGCTTCATGGCAAATAGAACAATATGCAAATGATTCGCTAAGTTGGGAAACTGACCCTCTATATGGATGGTGTAATAAAAATAAAAAACCCGATGGCAGTAGCTACAACTTATCGACAGACGGCCTTAAAATATACACAACCATCGATTCGCGTATGCAGCAATATGCAGAAGAAGCCGTAACAGAGCATCTTAGCAAAGAATTACAACCCGACTTTGATAAAGAAAAGAAAGGAAGGAAGTATGCTCCGTTTTCATCTTCGGTTGCCAAAGATGTGGATACTATTCTATATCGGGCAATGAAAAATACAGACCGATACAAGAATTTGAAAAAAAGTGGTATTTCGGAGAAAGAGATATATGCCGAATTTAAGAAACCTATAGATATGAAAGTGTTCTCGTGGAAAGGAGAGATTGATACTGTAATGACTCCATGGGATTCGATTCGCTATCACAAAAGTTTCTTACGCACAGGATTCATGGCTATGGATGTACACACAGGCTATGTAAAAGCCTACGTAGGCGGAATTGACTATAAATACTTCCAGTACGACATGGTAAACATGGGGCGCCGGCAAGTAGGGTCCACAATAAAACCATACCTATATACACTGGCTATGGAAGAAGGAGCAACACCTTGTGACGAAATGTTATATGTGCCACAGACTTTAATAACAGAAAGTGGAAAAGAATGGACTCCACGTGGAGGCCGATCGTCCAAATATGGTGAGAAAGTTACAATAAAATGGGGCTTACAAAACTCCGACAATCTTGTTACTGCTTATCTGATGAGTAGAACATCTCCATATACATTCGCTCGTCTCCTACATTCCTTTGGCATTACAGGACGAATAGATCCTGTTGTTTCTATGGCTTTAGGTACTCACGATGTATCTGTATCTGAAATGACTGCTGCTTATACGGCTTTTGCAAATAAAGGTGTTCGTTCAGTACCTCTCTACATCACGCATATCGAAGATCGTTCCGGAAACACGATAGCAAACTTCACACCTAAGCTACAAGAAGTCTTTAGTGAGGGTTCTTATGTGAAAATGCTTGACATGCTTCGTGGTGTAATTGATGGTGGCACAGGGGGCCGTGTGAGAAGAAACTACGGAATCACAGCACCAATGGGAGGTAAAACAGGTACAACTCAGAATAACTCTGACGGATGGTTTATGGGCTTTTCACCCAAATTAGCCGCAGGTTGTTGGGTAGGTGGAGAAGACCGTTCAATCCATTTCGATCGAACCAGTGATGGACAAGGAGCAGCTATGGCTCTACCAATTTTCGGACTGTTTATGAAAAAAGTATATGCCAACCCGAAACTTGGATATAAACAAACTGATCAGTTTGTAACAGTTCCCGGATATGGTATTTGCGACAGGGGCACAGATGAAGATATACCTGATGAACATGATAGTCATGTTGGAATAGATAAAATGTTTAAATAGGAATAAACCTATTACATATTAATCTAGGGAAAGGTGATTATCTTGGTATGAACAACATAAATTAAATCAAAGCCAACAATGTAGAACAGTAGGCTTTCTTATTTAATAAGATGTTAAATAAAGGAGATAAGCAACCAAGAAAAAAAAGCAAACATATCCAACAACTTTTAGCAATAGTATTTTTACTACTGACAGGAGGTTTGTTTTACTATCTCTTCAGCCCAGAGGAATCGGATTTATTCCCCAAATGTGTATTTCATTCTATGACAGGACTGGATTGCCCGGGATGTGGATCGCAAAGAGCAATACACCATCTTTTGCATCTCAGAATAAAAGAGGCTTTTCTCAGCAATGCCCTGTTAATACTTGTGATCCCATATATTATTTTATGTATATATATTGAATACTTCGGAGGTAAAGAGAAATTTCCCAAAATAAGAAAAATAGTTTTTTCAAAAACTGCAATTTGGGGCATCTTGATAATTATTCTTTTATTCTGGATAGGGAGAAACCTGATTTAATTCTATCTTTTGAGTTAGGCTAGAAATAACCAACAACTATGTGATTCTTTCAGTTTTTAATCCTAGACACCCCAAATATTACATAATATTATATCATTCTTTATTACCCTTTTCAAATTCTTCAATTTCTTTTATTGAAGCTTGTAATTTCTTTATGTTATTCAAATACAATAGTCTATACGTCAATAAAACAAAAACTAACCCAACTACTATTACAATAGACAGAGCTACAATACGTCTTAATAGATGATCTGTATTTTCAGAAATATCTAAATATCCTAAAAGAATAAAGAAAAGAATAAACCATACAACACCAAAAGATATCTCTTTTAGTATAGCTGTTCGGTACCAATGTATATGCTTAGACACTTGAGTAATAGTCATCAGTTGCAGATCAACCTTCTTGAGCCTATTTATTTTATAAAGTTGCCATACGATTCCAGACAAAGTTGTTATCAAATAAATTACTCTCATTGAAGTATGGCGCTCGAGGACAAAGTAACCTATTGGGATAAATATTATAAGTATAAACAGCCCCAACTTTTCGTGAAAAAGTAGCCTTCTGAATGCACTTTTCCCTTTATTGGAGATCATTTTCCGTATTTTATCTTCATTTATGGTAGGTTTCAGATTTGTTTCCTGCCATGTTTTTTTTATATTATCTAAATCCATAACGATTTATTTTTACTCATTCGACATATGCCTTAGCTTTTCTTTAATCCGACTCAACTTTGTAGCTACATTAGTAACAGATAGCCCCGTTATTTCAGCTATTTCTTTATATGACTTATCATCAAGATAAAGCAAGACTAAAGCTCGTTCTATTTTCCCTAAGCAATTTATTAATTTATACAGTTCTTGTATAGCTTCACTATTATCTACTGTATCAGGTATATCCATTGATATATTCACATAAGTCACATTCTTTTTACTACGACGATAAAAAGAAATACACGTATTCAGAGCAATACGATATATCCATGTCGAACACTTACTCTCTCCTCGGAATGAAGAAAAAGACTTCCACAGATTCAGTACTACTTCCTGATAAAGATCCCCTATAGGATGCTCCGCATCGGCATAAAAAGAGGTAACCTTATAAATGACACCTTCATTTTGACGTATCATTTCTAAGAATTGTTCATCATCTCTCGCTACCTCTCTCATTCTTACAAATAGTTTACAATAAATTTGTCGCTATTTTACGCAAATTGTCACACAATAATAGATATTTTTCTTTTTCCATATCTATTATAATTCACATAACTTGAAACGGATACCCAAATATAGCTTGCTTTTTTCTTATCTTTACGATCAATTTCAATTTGTATTGATGTGAAAAGATTTATATATATACTGATCTTCGGAATTAGTTTATCCGCATGTAATTCAATTAAAAATATGACCGAAAAAGAAAAGACATTAACCAATAATTCAGGTATTGAAACACCATTCAGAGTTTTACAAACAACCAATAAAGAAGACTCTATCTTTTTAAGAAGAAAGAGTTCAGATATAAATAATCCCTCTAAAATTTCAAAAGATAAAGACTGGCAACACTTTATTCAACGACTGAAACTAACATTGGCTATAGAATCGGGAGTAGGTATAGCCGCACCTCAGGTAGGCATAGGGCGTAACCTGTTTCTTTTTATGCGGATAGACAAACCCGATAAATCTGTTGTTGTTGCCATTAACCCCCGGATAGTAAACCATTCGGATGAAATTATATGTTTTGAAGGTGACGGATGTTTATCAATCCCAGATTTATCGGGTATAACAAAGCGTTATGCATGGATAGATGTAGAGTATTATAACGAAAACGGCGAACTAATAAAAGAACGACTTTCCGGACAGTCTCGCGGAGGCGACTTTACCGGGATCATTTTCCAACATGAATTCGATCATTTGCAAGGAACTTTATTCATAGATAGGCTTTGCGAATGAAATGAAATGTTACAATAACAGTTTTTATTAAAACATTATAATACTTTTAAACCCTTTTATCAGCTAAAATTGTATTTTTGTAAAATAAACAAATCTATCAACTATATTGACCCAAAAAAACTTTTATTAATTATGAATGCAATAGACTGGTCAAATTTGTCTTTTGGATATATAAAGACAGATTACAATGTAAGAAGTCACTACAAAGATGGCGTGTGGAGCACACCTACCGAAACAACATCTGAAAGTATCGACATCCATATGGCAGCAACTTGTCTCCATTACGGTCAGGAAGCATTCGAAGGGTTAAAAGCATTCAGAGGTAAAGACGGGAAAATACGTATATTCAGAATGAGAGACAATGCTCTGCGCATGCAATCTTCGTGTCATGGCATTATGATGGCCGAGCTTCCTGTCGAAGTATTTGAAGAAACTGTATTAAAAGCTGTAAAATTAAATGAACGCTTTGTTCCTCCTTATGGAAGCGGAGCTTCATTATATATACGACCTCTACTTCTAGGGGTGAGTCCACAGGTCGGAGTTAAACCTGCAAATGAATATTTATTCCTTGTATTTGTAACCCCTGTAGGCCCTTACTTTAAAGAAGGATTCAAGCCAACTCCTGTAGCCATTCTTCGTGGATACGACCGGGCCGCTCCACTAGGAACAGGGACAATAAAAATAGGTGGCAATTATGCAGCAAGTCTTGTTGCCGGCCATAAAGCACACGAAATGGGTTATTCTGCTGTTCTATATCTGGATGCTAGAGAAAAGAAGTATCTGGACGAGTGTGGACCAGCCAATTTTTTTGGAATAAAAAATAATACGTATATAACCCCACTCTCATCTTCAATTTTGCCATCAATAACCAACAAGAGTTTGATGCAGTTAGCTGAAGATATGGGAATGAAAATAGAGCGTAGACAAGTACCCGAAGAAGAACTTGCCACCTTTGAAGAAGCAGGACAAGTTGGTACTGCTGCCGTGATCAGCCCTATTCTAAGAGTAGATGATATAGATGAAAACAAATCGTATATTATATCTAAGGATGGTAATGCCGGTCCGATCAGTACAAAATTATATAATAAAC
Source organism: Dysgonomonas sp. Marseille-P4677 (assembly GCF_016652235.1). Lineage (GTDB taxonomy): Bacteria > Bacteroidota > Bacteroidia > Bacteroidales > Dysgonomonadaceae > Dysgonomonas. Next base: position 27,810 of record NZ_JAEPKU010000021.1, on the reverse strand, counting down.
TGAAAGGAATCCAACAGGGTGATGAACCTGATACTCACGGTTGGGTTACTATCGTAGAATAAAACATACCTACCCATAGGCATGAAAGAAGAAAGAAGAGAAATAAAGGATAAATCTATTGCTGATCCAGAAAAAAGAATGGTACTTCGTACCGAAAATCTGGTAAAACGATATAAATCCAGAACAGTTGTAAATCATGTATCTATAGACGTAAAGCAAGGTGAAATTGTGGGACTGCTAGGACCTAACGGAGCTGGTAAAACCACAACTTTCTATATGACTGTAGGGCTTGTAATGCCTAATGAAGGTAAAATCTTTCTCAACGAACAAGAAATAACTAAATTCCCTGTATATAAACGTGCGCAAAACGGGATTGGTTACCTGGCTCAGGAAGCGTCTATTTTCAGAAAAATGACAGTAGAAGATAACATCCGATCTGTCTTGGAGATGACCAAAACATCGCCAGCTTATCAAAAAGAAAAACTGGAAAGTCTTATTGATGAATTTGGTTTACATAAGGTAAGAAAAAACACAGGAGACCGACTCTCTGGTGGAGAAAGGCGACGAGCTGAAATAGCCCGATGTCTGGCTATCAACCCCAAGTTCATTATGCTGGATGAACCCTTTGCCGGAGTAGACCCTATTGCAGTACAAGATATTCAGGAAATTGTAGCTAAGTTAAAGTATAAAAATATAGGGATACTCATTACAGACCATAATGTGGACGAAACTCTGAGTATTACAGACCGGGCTTACTTACTATTCGAAGGTAAAGTTCTTTTCCAAGGTACAGCCGAAGAATTAGCTGATAACGAAATAGTTAGAGAGAAGTACCTGGGTCGTGATTTCCAACTAAAACGAAGAAACTTCGAACATCTAAAAAATTAGATAAAAGTAAAGGATAAGAAACAGGTGAAAGATGTTAACTCTTTCACCTGTTTCTGCTTTTATAAGTATACCTAGTAAAAAGAACGTTTTTTACACTATTTATCTAATTATATTAGAGATAAATAAATATTTTTTATCTACCTTTGCCTGCTATTATGGGACGATTTCTGGCATTGGATTATGGAACTAAAAGAACGGGGATTGCGGTATCTGATACACTCAAGATCATAGCTAACGGTTTAACGACAATTCCCACCCATACCCTTTTGGATTATCTGAAATCATATTTGGAGAGAGAAGAGGTAGAATGTATTGTCGTCGGGTTGCCTAAACAAATGAATAATGAATATTCTGAAAGCATGAAGCATATTCGTCCTTTTGTAAAAAAACTAAGCACCCTTTATCCAAATATCCAGATTGAATTATATGACGAACGGTTTACGTCAGCCTTAGCTCAAAAAACAATTATTGATGCAGGACTAAAGAAAAAAGACAGACAAAACAAAGCTCTTGTGGATGAAGTCAGCGCAGTTATCATTCTGCAAAGCTATATGGAAAGTCTACGATTACAAAACAAGTGAACAACAATTTATTATGATATTACCTATATATTTGTACGGTCAACCGGTGCTGCGCAAAGTAGCGCAAGACATCCCCAACGATTATCCTAATCTCAAAGAACTTATAGACAACATGTTTGAAACTATGTACAATGCTGATGGCATTGGACTGGCTGCACCTCAGATAGGTCGCGACATACGTCTTTTTGTTATCGACCTGGAAGTATTAGCTGAAGATGATCCTAAATATGCAGGATTTAAAAAAGTATTTATTAACCCACGCATAGTAGAATACACGGGGGAAATAGTAAAATTGGAAGAAGGCTGCCTCAGTATACCGGGAATTAACGAAAGTGTAGAGAGAGAGGAAAAAATCCGTATACAATACCTTGACGAAAATTTCGTAGCCCACGATGAAGTATACGACGATTTCTTCGCTCGTTGTATTCAGCATGAATATGACCATATAGAAGGGATTCTTTTCATAGATAAAATATCAGGTATACGTAAGCAACTAATTAAGAGCAAACTCAACAATCTTATAAAAGGACGTGTAAATTGTCGCTACAGAGTAAAATCTGTAGAAGGAAAAAACTAAGAAACAATAATAATGGTTTATGAAGAACATAAGATATATATATTTAATAATACTCTGTGTTATTGTTAGTCTTAGTTCGTGTGTAACAAACAAACAAACAGACTTACTACAAGACATAAAATTAAATCACCCTCAGCTTATAGTAAAAGCTGAAGAGTATAAAGTGATTCCCGGTGATCAGCTAAGTATTGTGGTCTACGCTTGGGATCCGGAAACAGCTAAAATGTTTTCGGGATATACCCCTCAATTTACTTACCAAGGCATGAATGAAAGCACTGGCGTAAGTGTAGGATCACAAATCAGAGGCTTGGAAAATACAAGAAATATCAGGCCAACAAACATATATGCCGATGGAACGATTAATTTTCCTTATATCGGGAAAATATATGTGCAAGGTCTTACTATGTTACAGATAAAAACAATACTCAGTAAAAAACTAAACGATTTTGCAGAAGGTACAATGGCTGACGTTACTCTTGCAAATAGATATTTTAGTGTACTGGGTGAAGCGGGAGCTAACAGGATAACAATGACCAGCACATCCATGACCATATATCAGGCTCTGGCTATTGCAACCAACATAGGACCTTACGGTGATAGGTCTAAGGTGACTATTATCCGTCAAAATGAAAACGGATCCATAACCAAGACATTTGACTTGAGGAGCAAAGAAATAATTGATACCGAATTTTATTACATACAACCAAATGATGTATTGTATGTGCCACAAACGAAAAGTAAATTCTTAGGTTCAACAACATCTTTCACTGGGATGTTTGGTTTGCTAACTTCAGTCGCTAGTGTTATAATAATAATACTCAGAGTTTTCTAATATGAAAAACATAATATACTTTCTGCTATCCGGCATATCTATGATTGGCTTATTCTCATCCTGCATTTCCAGTGAGGAGATTAATTATCTTCAGGCCATCAATAAACAATATCCTTTAGTGGATTATAAAGAATATAAGCTTAATGTAGGAGACATGATCTCTTGTGCTATTTCATCTAGCGATACAGAACTCGTTGCTACATTCAACACTGTATTATCAGACAATCAAAATATACTGAAAACGTATACTATATATGAAGATAGCACTGTTATTCTTCCATTTTTTGGTTCGGCTAAAATTGCAGGGCGTACTGTCCAAGAAGCCGAAACAATTATACAAAAAGTAATGCAGGAGTCGGTAAAAGATGTACAGGTAAAAGTGACTATGGCAAACAACTTTTTCTACATTTACGCAAACGACAAGAGAGGCTCTTATCAGGTATATAAAGATAATCTGACAATATATCAGGCATTGGCCATATCACAACAAACTACAGGAACTATGGATTTAACTAAAGTAACCATCCTTAGAAAAAATGCAGAAGGAGGTACTGACAAAAAAACATTTGATTTAAGGACTCAAGATGTTATACAATCGGAATATTATTATATACAACCGAATGATGTAATATATTTTCCGACTAATAAAAACTCGTTTTTCGACATAAGTTCTTTGAGTTCATTCACAACAACTCTGTTGATCCCTTTACAATTCCTACTATTTTCTATTCTTTATAATTTCTAACGAAAGGACTCCCAGACAATGGATATCAACATCAATAAAAAAACAGTAGATTCAGATCCTTATTTCGAAGAAGTTAAAGCAAAGACTAGTATCTCGTTCGACTTTGTTCTTTGGTTTTATAGAATATTGAAATATTGGTATCTTTTCGTAATATCAGTTGCCCTATTTCTAGCCTATGCTTATATTAAAAATAAGTCTTGGGTTCCTGTATTCTATGTACAGGCAATGATGATAATGGAGGATAAGAATACGGCAAGTATTGTAGCAGGAGCTGTTCCCACAGCGAGCCTTTTGCGTAATACCGAAAATCAGCAAATCGTACTAAAATCATATGGGCTAACCAAACGAACTGTAGAGAAACTACCATCTCATATGCGTGTCAATTACTTCAAAAAGACCCGTTTCAAAACCCTTAGCCTATACACCGATACTCCTATACAAATAGAGGTTATTGAGACCAAGCCGGAAGCATATTATTATTCATACGATTTTACATTCATTGACCAAAATAAATGTGAAATAAGCTATAAGGTAGATCCTGAAAAAGATGAAAAAATAAAGATTATAGCTCCGTTTAATGAAGAAATAGACTATAAATTCTTTAAAATAAAGTTACATAAGACATCAGCATTCGTTCCGGATATAAATGCATTCAAACCCGACCTTACAGAGTTTAGTTTCAATTTCTTATCCAACGACCAACTGATAGGCATGTATAATGGAAGAATAAACTCCGGTCCTCAGGGGGACAACTCGACCATTCTCTTAATATCTATGTCTGGAACTGATCCTGCAAGAGATATTGATTATATGAATACTTTGCTTAAAGAGTTTAAAGAATACAGTCTTTCTTTAAAAAATGAACAAGCTGAACTAACAATTGATTTCCTTGACAATCAGCTAAAACTGATTAACGACTCTCTCGATATATCACGCCTCAAACTTGAGAAGTTTCAGAAGGAGACTGGTGTATATGACGTTTCGTCCACATCTCTTAGAATTGATTTAGATAGTGCTAATAGAGAAAAAGATGCTTTAGCTCTAAAAGAAAAATCAATTTTAGTATTGACTGAAAGGATGAAGCAGACAATAATGGGTAGTGAAGACCTAATAGAACCCAACAGTTTGAATATCCATAATCCGAAGTTGACTGAGTATGTAATAGAATATAATTCGTTATTGGACAAAGCTAGGAATCTGGGCGCAAAAAATCCGATTTACAATAAGACCATCGATCAACTGAATGATTTAAGAAAAAAGATACTCACTGAAATTCAGGTACTTCAAATTAATTTACAAAATCAGAAAGACAATTTAGTACGAAAATACGGAGTACTGGAACTAAAGATAGAAAACCTGCCTCCACAAGAACGCGATTTGATAAAGTTTCAAAGAGAATACAGAGTCAACGAAATGTACCATCAATATTTGACCCAAAGGCAGTATGAAGCTAAAATACAAAAGGCTTCGAATACCTCTGATAACTCCATATGGGAGGAACCTCGTCAGCTTGGTGGCGCTATCAATGGCGGTGAGATTGGAAAAAACTATATGTATTTCTTTATATTGGGTCTGATAGTTCCATTAGCTTTTGTTATTATAAAAGAGGAATTATTGAACTTCTCAATTATGACAAAAGAAGAGTGTGAGAAAATATCCGGACTTCCTGTAATTGGAACGATAGAGAATGTATCAAAAAAACTTAGTAATGGAGTTGTATTGGTGAAGAACTATCCTAAATCAAGTTTCGCCGAATCGTTCCGTAATATGCGAGTCCGAATTGAATACATGGCTCAACGGGAAAACAAGATTACCGTTTTAGTAACTTCAACAGAACCTGCTGACGGTAAAACTTTTATAGCCACTAATATCGCATCTGTTTACCAATTAATGGGTAAGAAAGTTATAATCATAGACTTGGACTTAAGACGCCCATCGGTAGGAAAAACATTACAAATAGAGGCTCAAAAAGGAATCTCGAACTACCTTATTGGGCAAGTAAGCCTTGATGAGATAATCATATCTCACCCTGACTATGGATTCGATATTATTCCAGCCGGCACACTTCCTCCAAATCCGAGTGAGTTGATAAAAACAGCCAAAACAAGGCAAGTATTGGAGCACCTGAAAGAACTTTATGATTATGTAATTATCGACTGTAGCCCGGTAGGACTAGTTTCGGACGCTTATATATTATCTGAGATAGCAGATACTACTTTATTTGTAGTTCGCCGAGCTAAGACAAACAAATCATTCTTCAAAAGTGTAATAAGTCAATTAAAATATGACGGCGTTGAAGATATCGCATTGGTATTTAACGATGTAAAAGGACGTGAAGGGTATTATGGCACATCCCGCTATTATGGAGATAAAACTTATTACCTCAAAAAGAACTCCTACTACCACGATGATTATTTCGAAAACTAAAAAATATATTAAAAAGAGAGGCACAAAGAGTCTCTCTTCTTTTTTATTAATGTATTTTCATATATTTGCTGCTCAATGATTAATACAATCTATCGTGAAGAAATTTATTTTCTCAATACTGCTGTTACTAAGTAGTCTGTTTTCAAACGCCCAGATCAATACAGACCGTGTTATTTTAATAGGCCGTAATTCCCTATACTTCGAGGATTACGTATTAGCTATTCAGTATTTCAATCAGGCTATAAAGGCAAAACCATATTTAGCCGAGCCATATTTCTACCGAGCTATAGCTAAATATTATCTTGATGACTATAAGGGCACTGAAGATGATTGTACTTTGGCTTTGGAAAGAAATCCCTTCATGTCCAAAGCATATCAGTTACGCGCTGACGCCCGCCAAAACCAAAATAATTATGATGGAGCTCTCGAAGATTACAAAACGACATTAGAAGTATATCCTAATGACAAATTTGCACTTATCAATATGGGTATAGTAAATATTCAAAAAAAGGATTATGATGAAGCAGAAATATACCTTAACTCTCTTTTAAAGCTATACCCTACTTATACACAAGGGTTTCTAACAAGAGGTGCATTATTCCAAGAAAAAGGAGATACGGTTCAAGCGTTTGACAACTATAATCAAGCAATAAAATTGGATAAATATTTACCGCAATCTTATTCTATGCGAGGATTACTCCATTATTATAAGAAAGATTATGATGAAGCATTAAATGATCTGGACGAGGCTATTCGTTTAGATCCTCTTCAAACCGGTAATTATATCAACAGAGGGCTTATCCGATATTCAAAAAATGATTTACGTGGAGCAATGGCTGACTATGATAAAGTTATCGATCTTGATGCCAACAATATAATAGCACGATTCAACCGAGGATTACTTCGCTCGCAAGTGGGTGACGACAACCGTGCAATAGCCGACTTTGATGTTGTACTAAAATACGAGCCTAATAACTATATTGCTTATTTCAACAGATCTCTTATTAAAAACAATATTGGTGACTATGCCGGAGCATTGGATGACTTAAATGCTGTCCTAGCCGAATATCCTGAATTTTATCATGGATTTTATACACGTGCAGAAATCAAACGTCGTCAAAATGACCTGAAAGGGGCTGAACGAGACTTTAATTATGCCCGAAACGAGGAGACTCGTAAAAATAAAGAATTATTAGCAGGACAAACTGAAGAAAAATCGGATAAGGATAAAACAAGAGAAAAATCAGATAAAGACATCGATAAGTTTAACCTTCTTGTTGTTGCTGACAAAACTGAAGAAGAAAAGAGCAAATACAATAATGATACTAGAGGTAGAATTCAAAACAAACAAGTCAAACTTGATTTAGAGCCTCAATTCATTGTAACATATTACGAAAAACCTAACGATATCAGAAGATTCGTCTACTATAGCCAATTAATAGATGCTGTAAATAAAAAATCGATCATGAGCCGGAAACTTAGGATCACAAATAGCGAAGCATCTTTAAATGAGCTTCAAATACAAGAACATTTTAAATCTATTGACGACCTATCCAAAAGAATTGCAGATCAACCGGCAAATGCTGATTTATACTTTGCCCGAGCGATGGACTACATGTTAGTTCAGGATTTTACCAACTCAATTGAGGATTTTAGCAAAGCAATTGGCCTCGACCCTAAATTCACATTGGCTTACTTCAACCTTGCTGTGGTATATACTAAACAATTGAATTTAAAAGAGAACCTCCCTGAATATGAAAAGAAAAGCGAGATGACAGATCTGGCAACCTTAGGAGGTGTCAAAAAGGACAACTCTCTGCCATCAACAGCAACACTGATCGATCCGGGTAAAATGGAATATGATCTGATTATTAAAAACTATAATAAAGTAATAGAACTTAATCCTGAATTTATATATGCTTATTATAACAGAGCAGGAATCCGCTACAAACAAAACGATTTTCGTGCAGCTATACTTGACTATAATGAGGCATTAAGACGTGATCCGGAGTTTGCCGAAGCGTATTACAACAGAGGGCTTGCCCGTTTTCAGGTGAAAGATAAAAACCGAGCTTTAGATGATATGCGCAAAGCAGGAGAAATGGGAGTCGTGGAAGCATATAGCATAATTAAGCGTATGACAGAATAAACTCTCCAAAGATATCCTTTCAACCCTTCATTTCCGGTGGAGGGTTGTTTTTTTAAAGCAATAGTGATTGATGTTTATTATTTAAGCATACTACTATATATTAACTATTTACTAAAAATTTTATCTATACCTGAACTAGAGGTAATCACCCCAATAGTAGCAAAAAGTAACAACTTCCGGAAAGTATAAAATATGTAACCTTTGTCACCTTATTATTCGTAAAGGTAGAAAATTAAAGCAAATAGGAATATGAACGATATTAGGTTGCAAACTATGCAAAATAACTAACCCAATTAAATGATACTATTTAGCTGTATAATTATATAGAAAATCTAGCTTATAATATCATTTAGTCTATAAAAATTCATTATTTTTGCAAGTCAAAAAAGCAGCTTATTTGTAGGAGCTGCATAATATAAATAGAAATAAAATGATAAAAATTACATTTCCGGATGGTTCGGTGCGTGAGTTTGCTAAAGGAACCACATCGATGCAAATAGCAGAAAGTATTAGTTCGCGTCTGGCACAAGATGTGCTTGCAGCCAAAGTCAATGGACAAGTCTGGGATTTAACCAGACCGATCAATGACAATGCTACGATAGAACTTCTGAAATGGGAAGATGAGGATGGCAAACATGCCTATTGGCACTCTTCAGCTCACCTTATGGCTGAAGCTGTGCAAATACTTTACCCTCATGCCAAGTTTGGAATTGGTCCTGCTATCGAAAACGGATTTTATTACGATATAGACTTTGGTGACACTCCTGTAAAAGACGCAGATTTTCCTAAAATCGAAGCTAAAATGATGGAGTTGATCGCTAACAAAGAAGAAATCAAGCGTCAGGATATTTCTAAAACCGATGCACTGAAGATGTTCGATGATCGTAACGAAAATTATAAGGTAGAACTTATCAATGATCTTGAAGACGGTACTATCACTACATATACACAAGGTGTGTTCACCGATCTTTGTAGAGGGCCTCACTTACCTAATACATCATACATAAAGGCCGTAAAAATCCTTAGCGCCGCCGGTGCATATTGGCGTGGAGACGAAAAGCGCAAACAACTTACCCGTCTTTATGGCATTACTTTCCCAAAAAAGAAAATGCTTGATGAATATTTGGTTATGCTTGAAGAAGCAAAAAAACGTGACCATCGTAAAATAGGAAAAGAACTGGAACTCTTTGCTTTCTCCGAAAATGTAGGAAAAGGACTTCCTTTATGGCTTCCTCGCGGTACTCAGTTACGCTTAAAACTTGAAGATTTCTTAAAGAAAATTCAAAAGAAATTTGATTACCAACAGGTAATGACACCGCATATAGGTAGTAAAATACTATATGTAACTTCAGGGCATTATGAAAAATATGGGAAAGATTCGTTTCAACCTATTCATACACCGGAAGAAGGAGAAGAATTCTTATTAAAACCAATGAACTGCCCTCACCATTGTGAAATATATAAAATAATCCCTCGTTCATATAAAGACCTACCTTTGCGTCTCGCAGAATTTGGAACTGTTTACCGTTATGAACAAAGTGGGGAACTTCACGGTTTAACTAGAGTTCGTGGATTTACTCAAGACGATGCGCACATTTTCTGTACTCCGGAACAGTTGAAAACTGAGTTTTTAAAAGTAATGGATATTGTTTTCATAATCTTTAAAGCTCTTGACTTTGAAAATTTTGAAGCGCAGATTTCATTACGTGACCCTGAGAATCGTGAAAAATATATAGGCAGCGACGAAAACTGGGAGAAGGCAGAGCGCGCCATTATAGAAGCTTGTGAAGAAAAAGGCTTACCTGCAAAAGTAGAGCTTGGCGAAGCTGCTTTTTATGGCCCTAAACTTGACTTTATGGTGAAGGACGCATTAGGCCGTCGTTGGCAATTGGGAACAATACAGGTAGATTACAATCTCCCTGAACGTTTCGAACTTGAATACACCGGGGCTGATAATCAAAAACACCGCCCTGTAATGATTCACCGTGCCCCATTCGGTTCTATGGAACGCTTTATTGCCGTTTTGATAGAACATACAGCAGGTAAATTCCCGTTATGGCTGGCACCTGATCAGGTTGTAATATTACCAATCAGTGAAAAGTTTAATGATTATGCTGAACGTGTAGCAAAATACTTTAAACAGAACAACATTAGTGCCCAAGTCGATGACCGAAATGAAAAAATAGGACGAAAAATTCGAGATAATGAGTTAAAAAGAATTCCTTATTTGCTCATTGTAGGCGAGAAAGAAGCAGAAACAGAAGAAGTTTCGGTAAGAAAACAGGGCGAAGGTGATAAAGGTTCGATGAAATTTACTAACTTTGCTGCCCAATTGAATGATGAAATAGAAAAAATGATGAATGCATGGGAACATTAACCCCTGCTATTCTTCATTTATATTACTGAAAATATAATATTTAAATAAAAAAGATAAAGGAATTCTAACAGTTATTGAATGAGAAACAACAGATTTAATAATCGCAAAGAAGAGTTACACAAAATCAATGGAAATATTCGGGCTCGGGAAGTCCGTTTAGTCGGTGACAATGTAGAACAGGGTGTATACACTATAAACGAAGCCTTACGACTAGCTGATGACCTAGAACTTGATTTAGTTGAAATATCTCCAACAGCCGATCCTCCTGTTTGTAGAATCACTGATTATCAGAAGTTCCTTTATCAGCAGAAGAAGAAACAGAAAGAGGCTAAAGCCAAATCGGTAAAAGTTGTGGTTAAAGAAATCCGTTTCGGACCTCAAACCGATGATCATGATTTCAACTTCAAATTAAAGCACGCTAAAAGCTTTCTTGAAGAAGGTTCTAAATTGAAAGCCTATGTATTCTTTAAAGGACGTTCTATTCTTTTCAAAGAACAAGGAGAAGTCTTGTTGCTTCGTTTTGCGACTGAACTAGAAGATTACGGAAAAGTAGATCAACTTCCTGCATTGGAAGGAAAGAGAATGATCATGATGATGTCTCCTAAGAAATCTCCTGTAAAAGTAGCTCCAAAACCTAAAGAAACAGAAAAGAAGGTTATAGAGAAAAAGGAAGATAACAAAGAGGCGAAAAAGGAAGAAGAATAATCAATTTATATAATTGAATTCATTTTAAATAATTAAAATAAATAAACTGAGATGCCAAAAATGAAGACTAATTCCGGTGCCAAAAAGAGGTTCGCCCTTACCGGATCAGGAAAAATCAAAAGAAAACATGCTTTCAAAAGTCATATCTTGACTAAGAAAACAAAAAAACAAAAGAGAAATTTGACTCACACTAGCACCGTACACAAAGTGGACGAAAACGCAGTGAAAAAATTATTAGCTCTTAAGTAATCATTTGTTCTCAAAGAAGCAAGTTTAAAAGATTTATTAACCGGATGTATGCCCCAAAGAGTTCTTAAATTGAAGAACCGCTAACATTCAAAACATTGTAAATTATGCCTAGATCAGTCAATCATGTTGCGTCACGCAACCGCAGAAAAAAAGTATTAAAGCTAACAAGAGGTTACTACGGAGCCAGAAAAAATGTATGGACAGTAGCCAAAAACACATGGGAAAAAGGTCTTACCTATGCATTCCGTGACCGTCGTGCTAAAAAACGTAACTTCCGTGCACTTTGGATACAACGTATCAATGCAGCTGCACGTCTTGAAGGAATGTCTTATTCCCGCTTGATGGGCGCTCTTCACAAAAACGGAGTTGAAATCAACCGCAAAGTTCTAGCTGACCTTGCGATGAATCATCCTGAAGCGTTCAAAGCAATCGTAGATAAAGTGAAATAAATAAACTTTATTATATTAAAAAGGCCAAACTATATGTTTGGCCTTTTTAATTTTAAACCGGCATCATACAAAATGTAAAAACAATATATTTTTTAAAGCCACAAACTCTCTTTCTTAAATCAAAATTGATATATTTGTTTTCACTATTTAAATAAATGCCATGAAACGTATTATCCTTACTTTAACGATCTTATTATCTCTTTCTTCTATTACAGCTTTTGGTGGAAACAAAGGCAAGTGGAAACCTCTTTTCGGAACAAATCTTTCGGAAGCTAAATACAATCCTGATGTCTGGAGCGAGAAAGACGGAGTACTTGGTGCCATAAAGGATGAATCCATATGGAGTACTACCGAATATGAAAACTTTGAACTGGATCTCGAATTTAAAACAGACGAAGCAACTAATAGCGGAGTTGTGGTATATTGTACTGATATTAAAAATTGGATTCCAAATTCAGTTGAAATACAAATCGCAGACGACCATAGCGAACACTTTAAGAATGCCAAGCCATATGAAAAATGCGGTGCAATATATGGCCATTTAGGTGCAAAGAAAGATAAGGTAGTAAAGAAGCCCGGAGAATGGAACCGCATGCATATCAAATGTGCCGGACAACGTATTATCGTAACGCTAAATGGAAAAAAAGTTACAGATATGGATATGAGCAAATGGACATCAGGCACTAATAATCCTGATGGATCTAAAATACCGAGCTGGTTACCAAAACCATTTGCCGAATTACCAACAAAAGGCTTTATCGGTTTACAAGGAAAACACGGTAATTCGTTAATCTGGTTCCGCAACGTAAAGATTCGTCCTCTAAAATAATTATTTAATAGAGATATCTATTTTATATGAAGGGAGATGAATAGAAGTATCTCCCTTTCATTATTTTAGTGAATGTCCTTTTTATACTATTTCGTAAAGAACAATATATCTAATTTTATCTCTATTATATTGTCTAGACTTCTACATCGATGGAAACTTTTTCTTTTATTCTCCCTTCACCCCTGCTAAGCCCTTATATCAAACATTATTGGATATTGAAAATAAACGAAACTAACCCTATATCAGAAAGGATTATACCTACAGGTTTTATGCAACTGGTTTTCCATCGTGGCGATAAGATGAAATCCCTAACACACAACAAACTACAGCCACAATCATTTATATGTGGTCAATCGGACAGCTATACCAACTTAGAATCGACAGGAAAAGTAAATATGATTGTTGTTGTATTCCATCCATTTGGTGCAAAAACCTTTTTCCCGATGTCGATGAATGAGTTTTACGGAATGAATATATCCCTTAAAGACCTCGGAGATCAATCTTTAAAGGAACTCGAAGAACGTATACACGAAACGCCTGACAATTACGAAGCAATAAAATTGATAGAAGAATACTTAACCCCGCGCCTATATAGATTTGACAACTATAATTCCAAACGCATATCGAAAGTCATAGATTCTATCAACAGTAAGCATCAACCAAATATCACACAACTATCAAATATTGCTTGTCTCAGTTACAAGCAATTTAACCGTATCTTCACCGAATATGTAGGAGTAACCCCTAAAGAATTTACCCGAATCATCCGTTTCCAACGTACTTTATATATGTTACAACAAAATCCTAATATAGATATTATGCAAATAATTGTTGACTGTGGCTATTACGACCAATCACATCTTATAAAAGAATTTCGGAATTTCTCGGGTTACACACCCTTCGAATTTATAGCAATTTACGATCCTTACTCCGATTATTTCTCATAAAAAAATTATAGAATGTCCTTTTTCTACAAGATCAAGGTATTACGACACTCTACTTTTGTAAAGTCAATTTATTAACTAACACTTGATTTTATGAACAAATTAGTATCGTTTTTCGAGATTCCTTGTAACAACTTCGACCGTGCCGTTAAATTTTACGAAGCAATATTCGACATTAGTTTGTCGACATTCGATTGTGAACATGAAAAGATGGCATTCTTTCCTGATGAGGACGGATTAGCTCCCGGGGCTATTTCGTGGGCTGAAAACTTTAAACCCTCACAAAACGGAGTGCTTATAAGTTTGAAATGTGAAGATATAAACGCTACCCTTTCCTTAATCGAAGCAAATAAAGGTAAGGTAGTAATTGCCAAGACGAAGATTGAAGCAGATAATCGTGGATATTTCTCTGTTTTTGCTGACTGTGAAGGAAACCATATAGGTTTGTATTCTGAAAAATAATTCGATCAAGCAAAATGAAGAGGGAGGCTTTCAAATTGAAGGCCTCCCTCTTTTATTTTAGATCACAGTCTTAATTAGCATTTAGCACAATTAATTGGCTTTAACTGTTGAAAGAAATCATTTCCTTTATCATCTACAAGAATAAAGGCAGGGAAATCGACCACTTCTATTTTCCAGATTGCCTCCATACCTAATTCCGGGTATTCTAAGCACTCCAGGCTCTTAATACTATTTTGAGCTAGGATGGCAGCAGGACCACCAATACTACCAAGATAAAAACCTCCATGCTTCTTACATGCGTCAGTCACCTGTTGACTACGATTTCCTTTTGCAATCATAATTAAGCTACCTCCTTGCGATTGAAATGAATCCACATACGAATCCATACGACCTGCAGTAGTTGGCCCCATGGAACCGCTGGCATAACCTTCAGGTGTTTTTGCAGGACCAGCATAGTATATAGGATGATCTTTAATATATTGAGGAAGCCCCTCTCCTTTATCTATTCTTTCCTGTAATTTTGCATGTGCAATATCACGTCCGACAATGATTGTTCCGGTCAGAGATAAGCGTGTCGAGACAGGATACTTCGTCAATTCGGCAAGAATTTCTTTCATCGGACGGTTTAGGTCTATCTTCACTCCCCCTGCTTCACCTGCATTACGATATGCTTCTGGAATCAGGCGAGCCGGATTATCTTCTAACTTCTCTAACCAAATACCATCCTTATTAATTTTGCCTTTAATATTTCTATCTGCCGAACAAGAAACTCCCATACCAACCGGGCAAGACGCTCCATGGCGAGGCATACGGACAACACGTATATCATGTGCAAAGAATTTACCACCAAATTGTGCTCCTAGTCCAAGTTCTTGAGCTGCCTGCAACAATTTAGCCTCCATTTCCAGATCACGAAATGCCTGACCGCCTTCATTTCCTGAAGTAGGCAAAGCATCATAATATTTAGTAGATGCCAGTTTAACTGTTTTTAAATTCGTTTCGGCCGAAGTACCCCCGATAACAAATGCAATATGGTAAGGAGGACAAGCTGCTGTTCCGAGCGACTTCATTTTTTCAATAAGGAATGCCTCCAGTTTACCCGGCGTTAGTAATGCTTTTGTTTCCTGATATAAATACGTTTTATTGGCGGAACCTCCTCCTTTAGCAACAAACAAGAATTTATATTCATTGCCATTTACTGCATAAAGATCTATTTGAGCCGGAAGATTAGTCCCCGTATTCACTTCTTTATACATATCCAAAGGCGCATTCTGAGAATATCGAAGATTATCTTCTGTAAAAGTATTATATACACCTTTCGATAGGGCTTCTTCATCATTACCTCCGGTCCATACATTTTGGCCTTTTTTGCCCATTATAATGGCTGTACCTGTATCCTGACAGAATGGGAGTATTCCCTTTGCCGATATTTCCGAATTACGGAGAAAGGTTAATGCCACAAATTTATCATTGTCGCTAGCTTCCGGATCGGATAGTATCTTAGCTACTTGTTCCTGATGTTCCGGGCGGAGTAAAAACTCCACATTATGGAAGGCATGCTGAGATAGTAATGTAAGAGCTTCAGGTGCTACTTTAAGAATTTCCTGACCTTCAAAGTTTGCAGTAGAAACAAAGTCTTTCGACAAGAGATAATATTCAGTTGTATCTTTACCCAACGGAAAAGTCTCTTGATACTTGAACGGAGATGTTGCCATGATTATATTTTTATAGTTGATTTATCTAATATACAAAAGTAGCAAATATTCACTATTTTATCAAGATTCACAGATTTATAAAAGATTTTAAATAAGTGCTTATTATACTAAATTACGTAAGGATCAATATCTTTATAAAAAAAACTTGTATATTTGCACATTATAGATCAAACTAGACTTACAATAAGCATAAACTCGAAAAAACAAAATCAAAAACAATGAATGCAAACAGGTATATCCTACTATTAATTTTAATGGTACTATTTCCTATATTTGCTTCCAGTCAAACATACAGACCTCCCACAAAAAGAGAGGCTGAACAGATAGGAAAGAAAACTTATATTCTTAGCAATGGAGATACTACTAAAGTTGTGAATACTGTAGGCAGTGGACTCCGAGATTCATACTCAAATTTCTTATTCCGCAAAGTGCATACTACTGAAGTCGATTCAATATTCTCTGATACAGAATCGGATTACAGCAGCCTGGAAGAAGCAGCATTGGATATAGATAAATTATTACGGGAGGTAGAACTAGAAAAGAAACTAAACAGTGGAAGAAACGATGCTTTAGCTTTTCGTTTAGCCCGAGATAATAGAGCTCTAAAAAGGAAAGAACGGACTGCAGCACAAACAGCAGACAGCCTATTAAAACAAAAAGATCCTTCTGTTCAAGAACTCACATCAATATATGTCGGATTTGAAGGTAAACCAACATATTATATCAATGGTGTGGAAGTTTCTCATTCGTTGGTAAATCAACTTTATCCGCAAGAAGTGATAAAACGCGAAATGCGTGTTAGTAATACTGTATCAGGAAATCCTTACGGAGAAGTGTGGATACAGGTTGCGGAAAAGACTCTCAATAGAATTAAAATCCCTGTGTATCTGACAAGCGACTATATACATGAGAGTACTGCGTCGGCAACAGTAGTAGACCCAACAATCATTAAAAAAAGGCCTGAACCCGCTCCTCTCCCAGTTGTAAGAAGAGAAATAACTGCCGACGGTAAAAAAATAGACGTACTTGTCACTCAACCCGAGATGAAAGATCAAAAGGATGAGAATACGACAAATAACAGAACAAAGGTTTTGACCAGAACAATTAATGATCAAAAAGTTGAAACGAATGGTAACCCTGTGCCCACATCTACTCCTACATATAATAATGTAAGAAGTAGCCAACCTGTAGTAAGAAGGGCTCAACCTACCCTAAACAAGGATACCTATAATTCAAAACAACAAATTAGCAATACAGAAAAAGATTCTGCACCCAAGAAATCTGTTCGTAAAATAAAAGAAAGGCAGCAGAACAAAGACTAATATTAATATAGCTTATGGCTTTAACAAACCATCTATAACTTCAGGAAAGTGCATATACTCCAATGTATGCACTTTTTTTGCAACCTGATCATAGGTATCGGTTGGCAATACTGGACATTTTGCCTGAAAGATAATATTCCCTTCATCATAATTTTCATTCACATAATGAATAGTTATGCCCGATTCTGTTTCTCCTGCTGCCACCACAGCCTTATGCACGTTATCACCATACATACCTTTACCCCCATATTTAGGAAGTAGAGCTGGATGAATATTAATTATTTTATTTGGATAGGCATGTAAAAGATTATCTGATACCTTCAGCAGAAAGCCTGCCAATACGATGAAATCAACTCTGTTTTGTAATAGACAAGCCAGAACTTTATCAGTTGTATCAAAATCACTCTTAGAAAACGTCACCGATTCGATATTTAACTCCTTGGCCCGTTCATGCACATAAGCATCTTTCTTATTAGAAACAATAAGAACAATCTCGACATAAGACTTATCCGAAAAGTACCTCACTATATTTTCAGCGTTAGAGCCTGATCCTGAGGCAAAAATAGCAATTCTAGTCATTGTATATTTTTTAAGACATCTGCACACAAACAAAAATAATGTGCAATTTTAACTATTTTATCCACAAAATATTTGTTTCATATGCATAAAAAACTGTTACTTTGCAGCGACAAAATTAGAATAAAAAATTTTATTAATAATCAAAACTAAAAATTATGTCAGAAGTAGCATCAAAAGTGAAAGCAATTATTGTTGATAAGTTAGGTGTTGAAGAGTCTGAAGTAACAGATACAGCAAGCTTCACTAACGACCTAGGAGCTGATTCACTTGACACAGTAGAATTAATCATGGAATTCGAAAAAGAATTTGGTATTTCTATTCCAGATGATCAAACTGAAAAAATCGCTACAGTAGGAGACGCAGTTTCTTACATTGAAGCAAATGCAAAATAATCTTTTTTCCAATATTTACTTATGGAATTAAAAAGAGTAGTAGTAACAGGTCTAGGTTCGGTATCACCGATTGGCAATAATGTAGAAACTACATGGAACAATGCCATCAAAGGAGTAAGCGGAGCTGGACCTATTACTCATTTTGACACGTCAAAATTTAAAACACAATTCGCTTGCGAGGTTAAAGATTACGATCCGTCTGTTTATTTAGATAGAAAAGAAATCCGCAAATGCGACAGATATACATTATTAGCCATTGGTTCGTCAGAAGAAGCAATTGCAGATTCGAAGTTAGACTTTTCGAAAGAAAATTGTGACCGAATAGGCGTTATCATGTCAGCCGGTATAGGTGGTATTAAAACTTTTGAAGAGGAAGTTGGATACTATGCTACACACGAAGATATGGGGCCTAAGTTTAATCCTTTCTTTATCCCAAAGATGATTTCGGATATTGCTTCCGGATTAATCTCTATTCGTCATGGACTTAGAGGTCCTAACTACGGAACAGTTTCGGCATGTGCTTCATCTACACATAGTGCAATATCAGCATTCGACCACATCCGTCTAGGTAAGGCAGATGTAATGATTGTAGGTGGCGCTGAAGCTGCTATTACAGCAGCAGGTGTTGGTGGCTTTAATGCAATGACAGCTTTATCTACACGTAACGACTCTCCGCAAACAGCTTCGCGCCCATTCAGTGCAAGCCGTGACGGATTCGTTATAGGTGAAGGTTCAGCTTGTCTTATATTCGAAGAGTTGGAACATGCATTAGCTCGCGGTGCTAAGATTTATGCAGAAGTAGCAGGAGGCGGTATGTCAGCCGATGCTTATCACCTTACTGCATCACATCCTGATGGATTAGGAGCAAAGCTAGTTATGAAAAACGCCTTACAAGATGCACATCTAAATCCTACGGATATGGATTACATCAATGTACATGGCACTTCTACACCGGTTGGTGACCCTTCAGAAATAAAAGCGATTAAAGAAGTATTTGGTGATCACGCCTACAACTTGAACATTAGCTCTACAAAATCGATGACAGGACACCTATTAGGTGCTGCGGGAGCTTTAGAAACAATGTTCTGTGTATTGGCTGTTCAAAACGATATAGTACCTCCTACAATCAACTTTACTGAAGGAGATGAAGATCCTGATATAGATTACAAATTGAATCTTACATTTAACAAGGCTCAACAGAGAACTGTTAATGTTGCCCTATCCAACACTTTTGGATTTGGAGGACATAATGCCTGTGTTATAGTAAAAAAGTTTAAGAAATAAGACACAACGTGCTTAAAAAGATATATCGAGGTATAAGGCTTCTTCCTAAACGAGGGAAGGAGCCTTATGTATCTTTTAGCAAAATACTTGGGTTCTATCCATACAATATAACATTGTATGACCAGGCCTTATTACACAAGTCATCTTCAATCAAATTGAAAGATGGCAGGTGGATTAATAACGAACGTTTGGAATTTCTTGGCGATGCAATTCTTGATGCCATAGTTGCAGATATAGTATTTAAAGAATTCGAATACAAAAAAGAAGGATTCCTTACTAATATGCGATCGAAGATTGTACAACGAGAAACGCTCAACAAACTTGCTTTGGAGATAGGTATAGATAAGCTTATCAAAACCTCGACCCGCAACATGACTCCTAATACTCATATGTATGGTAATGCGTTGGAAGCATTAATCGGCGCAATATATCTAGACCAAGGTTATCGTGCTGCAAAAAGATTTGTATTGGAACGTCTTATCCGTGAACATCTGAATATAGAAACTGTAGCCGAACAAGAAGCCAACTATAAATCAAGATTAATAGAATGGAGCCAGAAACAAAAGATATCGGTAAGCTTCGATCTTGTTGATAGTTTTGTAGATGACAACAACACTCCTATATTCAAAACCGCTGTGATAATACTCGGAGAACAGGCCGGAATAGGAACAGGTTACTCAAAAAAAGAATCACAACAAAAGGCAGCTAAAGAAGCCTTCAATAAACTTCAACGCAACACAAACTTCAGAAATCATATTTTTGAACTACACGAGGAACAACAGAAATTACAGAGCGAGACTTATTTAACCTCAGAAGAAGAAGAATCCTCTTCTGAACCTGAAAACGATTCAAAGGAATTATAATATACTGTATATTTAATAAAAAAGAGACTGCTCCTGAGAACAATCTCTTTTTGTATATTCAATTTTCTTCTTAATATTTGAAACTACTTCCACCAACAAATTCTCTTAACAACGATGTAGGAGGTAATTCTCTATCGTTTATATAATTAAAATATTTCAGAAACTTTAGTAATCGATGAGCCTCTGCGTACTCAGGCGCATTATTTGGCACTTGCGACAATATTGGTTCCGCATAACGACGTAATGCAGCAAACTCATACATCATAGCCGAGTTAAACATAACATCTGCATTCTCTTGATAAGGGAAGATCCATTTATCTTCGCCTTTGCGTACACTCTGCCACCGGGATAGAGTATCTATAGCAGAATAGTTACGATAGCGGTAATCGCGTATCAGACGACGCAACAGACGATTATCTGTAGTTGGAATCCAATTATGATTATCTAACGAAATAGTAGTTAACGCTGATACATATACTCTATATTTCTGATTATCAGGAATACCAATCGTCAGATCCGGATTTAATCCATGTATGCCTTCAATAACAAGGATTGAATGATCATCGAGTTTTAATTTATCACCTTTATACTCACGCTGTCCGGTAGTAAAATTGAAAGTAGGTAAAGAAACCTCTTCTCCCTTCAGTAAGTTCTCCAAATCTTCATTAAACTTAGTAATATCCAAAGCATATAAAGACTCAAAGTCATATCCCCCGTTTTCGTCTAACGGTGTATGATCTCTATCCACAAAGTAGTTATCGAGAGACAACCCTACGGGCTTCATCAGATTAACCATCAATTGTACTTCCAACCTCATACGGAAGGTTGTTTTGCCTGAGGATGATGGGCCTGATATCAACACCACACGTACTCCGTCTTTAGAACGAGTAGCAATCTCCTCGGCTATGTTAGCAATTGTTTTCTCTTGATAAGCCTCCGATACCTTTATAACACCAGGCATTAGTCCCTCTTTGTTAGCCTTATTCATATCGCCGACATTATCCAAGCCAATAATATTTAGAAATTCAAGATGCTCCTGATATACATTATACATCTTAGGTTGCTCTATCATTGGTTCCAATACCACAGGATTGCTACGATTAGGAATGCGGAGCAATAAACCATCGTGATATAACTGCAAATCATACAGACTTATATACCCTGTAGAAGGAGCAAGACAGCCATAAAAATAATCGACAGAATCGCCTAAACGATAATATTTAGAGTACATTTCGCCAGTAGTTTCAAGGAGTAAGGCTTTATCGTCAAAACCTCTTTCTCTGAACATTTTCACAACCTGTTCTGTTTCCTCTTCCACTCCTTCGAATTTCATATCTGCGTCTATATACTCTTGTATCTTAGCTTTAATAGCTGCAATAGCATTTTCATCTATAACAGTAGATACATTAATTATTCGGCAGAAGTACCCCAAAGATATCGGATGTTCTATATATAGCTGCCCTTCAGGAAAAACTTCCGAAACTGCCTTTGCTAATAAAAAACATAGTGAACGCACATATGTACGCATTCCGGAAGGCTCTGACATATCAACAAAAGTCACAGTTTTATTATGGTAAATCTGATAATCCAGAGGTTCGGTCTTATTATTTACCCGCGCTGTGAGTACCTTATATTTTGTATTCGGTGAAAATTCTTTTAATACATCTATAAGATTTGTCCCTACTGGAAGATCTTTATATGTACTAGTATTTGTGCAATGAACAGTTACTTTATTTACCATGTTTTGTCTAGTTGAATTAAATGAAAAAACAAAGGATGTTTCAATAGAAAACATCCCTAATTATAAAGTTATAAAAATTATTGATTCAAATATCTTGGGGGGCTTTATTTAAACCTTTTTATGAAAAAAAATTGAACTATATCAAAGGCATACCAAGAAGTTCAGCATCCTTTCTCATTTTCTCAGGCCATATACCAGCCTGAATTTCACCAATATGCCCTTTACGTAAATAAAACATACAAAGACGGGATTGCCCTATACCTCCACCTATCGACTGAGGCAATTCTCCATCAAGTAGACGCTTATGAAAATATAATTCCTTCCGATTCTCCTGCCCCGATACCGTCAATTGCTGTAACAAAATATCCTTATCGACACGGATTCCCATAGAGGACAATTCCATCCCTTGTCCTAAAACAGGATTCCAAACAATAAGGTCTCCATTCAGCCCATGATATCCATTTTCTGAACGGGTCGTCCAATCATCATAGTCAGGGGCACGACCATCGTGAGGCTTACCATTACTTAAGTTGCCTCCAATACCAATAATAAACACAGCTCCATACTCTTCAGCAATTTTATTCTCCCGCTCCTTTGTTGTTAGGTTAGGATATCTTTGTAACAACTCTTCTGCATGAATGAATGTAATCTCGGATGGCAAAATCGGAGAAATTTCCGGAAAAGTCTCATATACAAGATACTCTGTACGTACCAAAGCTGCATATATCCGATTCACCACTTCTTTCAGAAAATCTAGATTCCTGTTTTGTGGCGACATTACCATTTCCCAATCCCACTGATCGACATATAAGGAATGAAGATTTCCCAGTTCCTCATCTGCACGTATAGCGTTCATGTCTGTGTATATCCCATACCCTTCATTAATTCCATAGTCGGCAAGGGTCAACCGTTTCCATTTTGCTAATGAATGTACAATTTCGGCACATTCATCTCCCATATCTTTTATAGGAAAATTCACTGCTCGTTCTACCCCATTCAGATCGTCATTAATACCCATCCCTTTCAGGACAAACAACGGGGCTGTGACTCTCCTCAACCTAAGTTCCGATGATAGATTTTGCTGAAAAAAATCTTTTATTTGTTTTATACCCAATTCGGTTTGTTGCAATCCAAGTAAAGCTTGGTATTGAATTGGCTTTATAAGATAACTCATTTTTATATTTTGAACGTTTTTACTATTAAATAAAAAACAAAGTTATCACAATTGCGTTAATATGAAAACAAAAGGAAGCTTTTTTAATAAAAAACGTCAAAAACTATCTCTAATATTTCTATAAAGGAGTAATTGAGTATTATTCAATAAAAAAGTCGAACTCTTTTTAGAATCCGACTCTTTATCTATAGTTTTAAATAATTACTTTCTCAAAATATACAACTCAGCCATATCTCCGGTAATCCTATTACCATCCAGATCCAACTGAATCAACGTATTCTCACCTACAAAATATTTATTTGGAGATGTTTTTATATCAGCACCTTCCAGAGTAATAGTATTCCCTTCGGTATTCCAAACATATTTTCCTTTCTCTATAATACTACTATTTTTCTTCCCTATGTATTCAACATTGCGAGTATAGGTACTATCATCTAAAACGATGGAAACAAGCATCCCTTCTCCACTAGCTGTAGGCAATGTTCCTTTATAAGTTCCCTGATAATCCAACGAATTCCTAGCATTATGTTCATCCGCAAGAGACTTAGCTATTTCAGAGAATTCATCTATTGATGCTGTCTCCTCCGGCTGTTTTTGAGTATTGCCTCCACAACTATAAAGCACGCCTATGGCAGCAATCATGACAAATAGTTTTTTCATTCTTTTTCTTCTTTATGGATTTTAACCTCGTAACCTAGTTTCTCTATTGCAGCCTGAAGATTTGCAACTGTTGTCTGAGTCTTCTTAAATTCTATTTGGACTGTCTTATTTTCAAGATCAACTTTCATATCTGTTACTCCTTTTTCAAAAGCAACAGTCTTTTCTATGCGCTTTTGACAATTTTCACAAGTCATTGACACGTCGAACAAAACCGTTTCTTTATCATTCTTCAGTGGCGCTTTTTTATTTTGGGCAACTAAAGTAGTTCCTAACCCAAACATAAGAACAAGCGTTATCAAAAAAATCTTCATATTCATAGTTTTCAGTATTGTGTTTATTACTTTAATAAACGGTTAATTATATATATTGTTTAGTTAAATTGCATTTTAATCACCCCATATCGCACAGACAAGTAACCAAATTCCTGTCTCCAAAGGCATTATCTACACGGGCTACATTTATCCAAAATTTATTTTGTTTCAAAAATTCAAGAGGATAAGCTGCCTTAGAACGAGGATAGGTATGTTTCCATTCATCAGCACAAACCTCATATTCTGGATGTGGAGCATTTACCAATACATTATCATCTTTTGTATATACTCCGTCTTCTACCTCCTTGATTTCTCCCCATATTTGATTCATAGTATCTACAAAGCGATTCAACTCTGCCAAGCTTTCGCTTTCAGTAGGCTCAATCATCAATGTGCCATGAACCGGAAAAGACAATGTAGGAGCATGATAACCATAATCCATTAAACGCTTAGCAATATCTGTTTCAGTAATACCTGATGTTTCTTTCACTTTGCGACACTCCAGAATCAGTTCATGCCCTACTCTTCCCGATGCGCCTCTATAAACGACGCCATATGTATCCTTAAAGCATTCGGCCAAGTAATTAGCACTCAATATCGCTATTTTAGTGGCACGAGTTAACCCAGAACCTCCCATCATACGAATATAGCCATATGTAATAGGCAATATGCCTGCACTTCCAAAAGGTGCTGAAGCAACTGTATTCACATTACTTCCATCCAGTTGAGGATGATGTGGCAGAAATGGAATTAAATGTTTCGCCACACAAATAGGGCCTTCACCCGGTCCACCTCCACCATGAGGTATGGCAAATGTTTTATGCAAATTCAAATGGCAGACATCGGCTCCTATAAAACCCGGATTGGTAAGTCCAACCTGAGCATTCATATTTGCCCCATCCATATAAACCTGTCCTCCATTATTATGAATAACATTACACATCTCTTTTATCTCTTTCTCAAATATTCCGTGAGTAGAAGGATAAGTTATCATACATCCTGCCAAGTTATCTTTGTGTAACTCAGCTTTTGCTTGCATATCAGCCAACACAACATTACCTTGAGTATCACAATCTACAGTTACAGTTTCGTATCCGGCCTGTATAGCAGATGCTGGATTAGTACCATGAGCCGACGCAGGGATCAATATTATATAACGATGCCCTTGGCCTATACTTTCCTGGTATTTACGAATTGTCATCAATCCGGCATATTCTCCGGCAGCTCCCGAATTCGGCTGAAAGCTTACACCGGCAAAGCCGGTTATTTCTTTAAGATACTCTCCTAATTCTCCTATAAGCTCAGTATAACCCTGGGTTTGTGATTCCGGAGCAAATGGATGTATATTCTGGAAACCACCTAATGATAAAGGAAGT
This sequence comes from Dysgonomonas sp. Marseille-P4677, assembly GCF_016652235.1. Lineage (GTDB taxonomy): Bacteria > Bacteroidota > Bacteroidia > Bacteroidales > Dysgonomonadaceae > Dysgonomonas. The sequence continues at coordinate 2,179 of NZ_JAEPKU010000021.1, read as the reverse complement.
AATTCCGATGCTGCATTTAGTTTCATTGTACATGATCCTAAAGAAATCATCGAATGCGCAAGAGATATATCTTTTCTATCAAGGCGCTTAATGTAACGCATCAACTCTGTCTCGGTATGATAGATATTAAACACCTCATGTTGCAAATATTCACTTTTCCGCAAGAAGTTATCCTTTATGATAATCTTTTCAGGCAGATCATCTATCATAAACACTTCTGTACGACCTACAGTTAAAGAGAATACTGCAAGCAATTCATGAGCTTTATATTCAGTAATTGTTTCATCTAAACTAATACCAACTTCTCCACTCTCAAAATAACGCAGGTTGACGTCTCTCATTTCTGCATACATCCGTAGAGATTCCTGATCGATACCACTAGGCAACGATACCTTCAACGTGTCAAAATACTGTTCGTTAAGAACAGTATATCCCAATTCTCTCAGTTCATCGGCAATCAATGCTGTCACAGAATGGATACGTTTAGCTATCGTCTTTAAACCTTTTGGGCCGTGGTACACAGCATAAAACCCAGCCATAGTAGCTAATAATGCCTGCGCAGTACAGATATTAGACGTTGCTTTTTCCCGCTTGATATGCTGTTCGCGAGTCTGTAAAGCCATACGATATGCCGGTTTCCCATATACATCTTTAGAAACTCCGATTATACGTCCCGGAACATTGCGTTTATATTCATCTTTAGTTGCAAAGAAGCCCGCTGAAGGACCTCCATAAAACATAGGAACTCCGAATCGTTGACTACTTCCAAAAGCAATATCTGCACCCCACTCTCCGGGAGGAACAAGTAAAGTTAGTGCCATAAGATCTGTCGCTACAGCAACTTTACAATCCGAAGCATGAGCTTTTTCTACAAATGCTCTATAGTCCACAATACTTCCGTTAGAATCCGGATATTGAATAACAGCTCCAAAGAAAGTATTATTAAGTTCAATAGTTCTATAATCACCTTCTACAACTTCTATACCTTGAGGTTGCATACGCGTATTGATTACAGCTAGTGTCTGTGGAAATATGCTTTTATCTACAAACAACTTATTCGCTCCACCTTTTATTTGCTCACGACTACGTAAGGCAAACATCATCGTCGCAGCCTCAGCTCCAGCTGTTGCTTCATCGAGTAATGAACAGTTTGAGAGAGGTAACCCGGTCAATTCGCTTACCATCGTTTGATAATTCATCAATGCCTCTAAACGACCTTGCGATATTTCAGCCTGATAAGGAGTGTATGAGGTGTACCAAACTGGATTTTCAAATACATTTCGGTAGATGGGAGCCGGTACTACAGTATCATACCATCCCATCCCTATATAGGATGCAGTTATACGGTTTTTAGATGCCATCAAAGCCATTTCTTCTGCATATTCATGCTCACTTAAAGCTTCTGGCAATTTTAATCCTTCTTGTAAACGGATATTTTGAGGAATAGTCTGATCTATCAACTCATCGAGGGATTTTACTCCAATTTTTTTCAGCATTACTTTTTCATCTTCAAGACTAATGCCGATGTGACGATTTTCAAATCTTTCGTGCTCCATGTATGTTTCTCCTTCGTATTTTATTGTAAATAAAAATTACTTTTAATCTCGTCTCCGATAGTCGTTAACGGCCCATGGCCTGAATAAATAACTGTTTCTTTCGGTAATCTCAGCAGTTTTTCTTTTATACCATTTATCAACTGCTGGTGATTTCCTCCTGCAAGGTCGCTACGACCTACACTCCCGCGAAATAACACATCGCCAACGAAAGCGCAACCTGCATCCTGATTATAAAAAACAATACTACCTGGAGAATGGCCCGGTATCTGCAACACAATAAACCTTTGATTACCAAAGGTCACTACATCATTCTCTTTAAGATATTTTCCTATTTTAGGAATCAGAGAGTTTTCGCTTTTAAAACCAAACATTTGTAATTGTTTCGGCATCTCCTCTAGAAGGAATTCATCCTCCTTATTCGCTTCTGTCTCCAACTGGAATTGTTCATATATAAAATTATTTCCAAATACATGATCAAAATGTAAATGAGTATTAAGCAGGTGTTTTACCACCAAATCATTATCAAGTATAAAATTAAGCAATGATACTTTCTCATCCGGAAAGAAGCAGCCGGGATCTATAATAACACATTCTTTGGTTTCATCATATGCAATATATGTATT
>NZ_JAEPKU010000207.1 GCF_016652235.1 Dysgonomonas sp. Marseille-P4677 | reverse complement strand
ATGTAATAATATAGTTTTTTTCTATAGCTGCTTTTATGCTTGAAGATCATTATTTGAAGGGCTTTTTGGAAAATAAGAGCCTGAAAATGACCTTTTATTCAGATTGTGATTAAAAGTTAAACTGATAATTGTTTTTAAACCTCCCACTGATTTTGCCATCTAACTAACATAAAACATTAAAAGCAGAATTATTATGAAAAAAATATTTTTATCGTTAGCAATAGTAGCATCTCTTTCATTTGCTTCATCCGGGTATGCCCAAGAAAATAAAAAAGGTAATAGAGGTGGTTTCGATTTTAAGAAAGAATTAAACTTGTCTAGTGGGCAAGAACAAAAAATGGAAACAGCGCGTTCCGAATATAAAGCTAAGGCTGATGAATTGAAAGTAAAGAGTGATTTATCGAAAGAAGATAAATTGGCAAAGGGTAAAGAGTTGAGAGAACAACACATGACAACTGTCAAGAATATTCTTACTCCCGAGCAGCAAGCCAAAATGAAAGAGTTGCAGAGTAAGAGAGGTGATAGACCATCCAAAAAGATAGCCAGAAATAGCGAAAGATTTGGACGTAATAAAACAGATGGTGCTTCAGCCCTTAACAGAGGTGTAAAAGATTTGAATTTGACTGATGATCAGAAACAGAAAATTAAAGAACTGAATCAGGATTTCAGAACAAAATCGAGAGAACTAGCAAAGGCGCATCGTGAAGAACTCAATAAGGTTTACACACCTGAACAACAGGAAAAATTGAAAGAGTTCAGAAAGAGTTTATCGCAAAACAATAAGTTCTCACATCATAACAGAAGAGGTATGATGCCAAAATTGGATGAAGCGTCGAAAGAAAAGATAAAAGCATTGAAAGAAAATTTTGAAAAAGAGAAAAAAGCGATAGAATTAAGTCGCATTGCCCCTGATGCTCAAAAACAAAAGATTGTTGATCTTCGCCAGAATTTCAGAAAAGAAAGACAACAGATCATAAAAGATGCACGCAAAGTAGAAGAAAACAAACCTGTATAACACATTTATATAAATTTTTCAGAAAGGCTGTCTCAATTGAGGCAGCCTTTTTTGATGAAGCTAAGAGGAAATGATCTATTGAAAACAGAGTATGCAGTTAATTTAATTGCTACTTTTGTAACGAATGATATTAAAATTTTAGCTGAATAATGATTCCGTTTCTATATAATGTTGCTCAGGCATACTACAAAGCTTATGGTCAGGATATAAGTCGTTATACGTTTGTCTTTCCTAATCGTAGAGCCGGTATATTTTTTCAGCATTACTTATCACAAATAGCAGGAAAGCCAATTTTTTCACCCGAAATACTAACTGTTACCGATCTTTTCGAACGCCTTAGCACTTACAAAAAGGCGGACAGAATAGAGATGCTTTTCTTATTATTCGATATTTATAAAAAAATAAGTTCATCGGCTGAAACCTTTGATGAATTCTTATATTGGGGCGAAATGTTGTTAAACGACTTCGATGATGTTGATAAATATTTGGTCGATGCCGAACAGCTTTTTCGTAATATAAGCGACCTTAAAGAAATTGATGCAGGATTTGGATTTCTGACCGAAAACCAGATAGAAGCCATCCGCCGTTTCTGGTCTAATTTCTTGCCTGTAGGAGAAAATGATAAGAAAAGAGATTTTCTTGAAATGTGGGAAGTCCTTTTCCAATTATATACATCTTTGCGCGAACAGCTCCGATGCAAAGGGTTGGCCTACGAAGGGATGATTTTCAGAGATGTAACAGAAAGTGTGTCGAAAGATATGGACTACAGGTTGCCTTTCGAAAAAGTAATCTTTGTTGGGCTAAACGGGCATAGCAAATCGGAAGAAACATTGTTGCGCTATTTACAAAAACGTGGTGTGGCCGATTTTTATTGGGATTATTCATCACCCTTGGTGCGTGATCCTCAAAATAAGGCCTCGTTTTTTATCGACAGGAATAAAATGCTTTTCCCTACACAGTTAGCGTTAAGCCCTGAAGAACTAAGCATGGATCAGCCTATAGTGGAAGTTGTGGGGATTCCTTCGGCAGTGGGACAAGCTAAATATGTGTATTCGATTATTAAATCATTGATGAATGATCGGCAGATCACCTCGTCTACACAAGCAATGAATACAGCTTTGGTACTACCTGACGAAAACCTATTGCTTCCTGCATTATATTCTATACCTGAAGAAATAGACAAGATAAATGTAACGATGGGGTACAGCCTTGGTAATAGTTCTATATCAGGTTTGATGGAACACGTTTTTGATCTTCAGCGCAATATTCGCAGATCGGAAAATTATACTGGTTTTTACTATAAACCGGTATTGGCAATACTAAATCATCGCTACATAACTAATATAGCAGGTGATGAAGCTAAAAAGATGCGGCAGTTGATTATACAATATAATAAAACAATAGTGTCGTGGCAGGAAATACAGTCTCATCCTGTTTTTGAACTTATATTCAAGCCTGTATCCGGTTGGCAGGAAATACCGGACTACCTTCGGTCTATATTATCTGCATTGAAGACATCCCTTTATATAAAACCAGAAGATGAAGATGGAAGCGAAAATGCACGTTCGGTAGATATAGAAAGTGAATTTATAGTAGAATACTATAAGACTATAAATAAAATGGACGATTCGTTCAAAAACGTATTGCCCGAAATGACGATAGAAACTTATTTCAAACTCCTGAAGAAACTGATCGTTGGCATTAGTGTACCTTTTACCGGTGAGCCTTTGTCGGGCTTGCAGATTATGGGAGTATTAGAAACCCGTGCATTGGATTTTGATAATCTGATTATTCTTTCCATGAATGAAGGTATATTTCCTCTGAAAAAGGCTGCTAACTCATTTATACCTTACAATTTGCGTAAAGGATTCGACTTACCTACATACGAACATCAGGATAGTATATTTTCGTATCACTTTTATAGAATGATAAATCGTGCCAAACGTATTTATCTTCTCTATGATACACGTACCGAGGGATTGCAAACGGGTGAGGTTAGCCGCTATTACAAACAGATAAAGCACTTGTATGCCGACTCGTTCGAGATAAGGGAAAAACTGGCTGTATATAAGGTTTCATCATCAGAAAGTCTGACTATTTCCATTCAGAAAACACCTCAGATAATAGAGAAGATGAATGTATTTCTTCAAGGAGGAGATAAGCGTTTATCGGCAAGTTCTATTAATACATACCTCAATTGCCCATTACAGTTCTACTTTTCTGTTGTAGAAAATATGGCTGAAGAAGATGAGATAGCCGAAACGATTGAAGCCAGTACATTCGGTACTATTTTTCACTCTATAATGGAATGGCTTTACGAACCATTTAAAGGAAAAATGGTAACAGCCGATCTCTTGCAAATGATAAGTAAGAACGATAAGTTACTGACCGAAATGATCGAACGTTCTTTTGCCGAGAATTATTTTAAAACCGAGAAGGTAAAACGGCTTACAGGACAAAACTTTCTTACCGGCGAAGTCTTGCGTAAATATATTCGGAAAGTATTGGCTACCGATGCCAAGTTAACACCTTTTATCTATATCGATTCGGAAGAGAGGATCAAATGTGATTATAAATTGCCTTCGGGGAAAACCGTTTCCCTGAAAGGTATTATCGACCGGGTAGATGAAGAGAAAGGACGTACTCGTATAATAGATTATAAGACAGGTAAAGGTGTTCTTCGTTATAAGGAAATGAAAGATTTGTTTGATAAGGACCTTAAAGATCGCCCGAAAGCAGTAATGCAGGTATTTATGTACTCACATTTATATATGCTCGATCACCCCGATAAAATATTGGAGCCCGGCATTTATTACCTGCGCAATCTTTTCGACAGCCGTTTCGATCCTGATGTAATAAGTAGATCGGGTAGGGATGAGGTACGTATAACAGACTTTTCGGAATACAGGGCCGAGTTCACAGAGCATTTCGATGCTTGTCTCGACGAAATCTTTGATCCGCAGATACCATTTACTCAGACGCCTACAGGTGAAGCATGCAAATGGTGTATATTTACTAATATCTGCAAAAAATAATAATTTGAAATGTATTCATCTCTAAATATTTATATTGTGCCAATTGTTAAATTTTATACTAAAGTACAATAAGAAAGGTTTGAAAATAACATTTTTTCAATAAAAACACTAAATTTGCTAACAGTATGCTATTATCTTCTCGTAATTGTAATATTACTTTAATATACAAATGCGGACAAATTAGAACTTATATACCCAAAATATGACATGAGTATTGTGAACTCAGATACCATAGCCAATGACGAACTATATAAAAAACATGTAAATGAATTATATAGTTATGGAATTAGTTTGGGTTTTTCTAATAGCGTATGTATGGATGCGATACATGATATATTCTGTAA
>NZ_JAEPKU010000206.1 GCF_016652235.1 Dysgonomonas sp. Marseille-P4677 | reverse complement strand
ATATCGAAGGATTAGGTGCTGTATCTGAAAATGTGGTATTAGCCCAATAATATTCAGTATTCCCCGAAAATTCAGCTAGAGGCAATATGATTCTAGCATTTGCATATGTAGTTTGATAATTCGTTAATACATCTGCATAATTTTGAGGAGAACTACTGGTTGCGTAAGGAAATAATGTTTTCTCTACGTTCCCAAGAAAAACAACCCTGTAATTGCCTTTCGGCAAAGTATCGGTTACTACTGGTAAAGGCCAGGATGGAATACCCTGAGAAGGAACTAATATCGTTCTCTCTTTTACATATTCTCCTGTAGATTTATAGATAACATATCTTATATGCTGGACTCTGGGGTCAAAGCCATTAATAGCAGCCTTAGTTTGCCCATTATTAGCAGAAGGAATGAAACTGGCTACAAAATATCCATCCGGAACTTGCGTAACTGTCGGTTCGCCTTTTTCAGGAATATCTATAATATCATCAATTTCTTGTCTATCGCAACCTGTAAACAAAAAGAATGCTAGTGATATGTTGAGAAATAATATTTTAGCTTTCATATTTATATTTATTACCTTGTTATTGTATACCATCCCATATATCATCATCTAGATTTATAGAATAACTCAATATAAATCCTAAATTAATATTGGAATAGTCTCCTGATATCTTTATAACATGATTCGGATAAAAGGTGATACTGTTGTTTGATGAAATTCCGGAAACATCATTGACCTTTATAATATATCTTTCAGTAACAGATCCTAGTTTTACATCTAAATAGAATCTTGTTTTATTAATATCGAACGTAGGTAAAAGATAATGATTGAAGCTAACATTGCCTGCAACAGGGACTTGTGTAGAGAATGTTTTTAGATTATCTGGAGCATTCTCTAGATAGATATCTAGGGCTTCAAGATCAGTAAGAAATACACTTTGAACCAGCTTCTCTGCTATTAGGGTGACTGATGTTACATATGGCGGTATATTTGTTATTTCCAAGTTGAAACCACTGACAGCTCGAGTGAGATCAATTTTCAAAGTTTTAATTTCTTCCGGCTTAAAATATTGTCCTGTTTGTACATCATCATTATATGACATACCTGTAGCAGTAAAAAAGTCGGAGATATTTGTCGCAGACACCGCCCTATAATAAAAATTATATAAGATATTGGGTTCTACGTATAATAGATCAAACTTTTTAATCAAGCCGGGATTATTTACATCATAATTGTTATTGTTATATCCTATTGCAAATATTTTATATGTAGAACCTCTGGTCAAATTCAACATGGTCAAAAACGTAGGACTTGCATTGAACTCCACCTGTTTCACCAAAGACTGATCGAGATTGAAATTGTCATCTTCATTAGTCGAAACAGATTCATCTATTTTCTTAAAAGGCAATATGAGTACTCTGTTTACTGTATGTGGCTGCGTCTCTATAGATTTGGTCAGATCTACAAATAAACCATTCATTTCTACAGGTATAGCTATTATTTGCTTATCCGCCTCTATAAAATCTTCATTTTGAGAGCAACCTAAAAATATGAAAACGATAATATTCCATATTAAATATTGCCATTTGATGTTTTTGGAACAGATGTTGCGTTTCATGACAAGTAATATTATGCTTGATTGATTTAGATACAAGGCATTTAGTCATATGATTGTAATTAAATACCTTGTACCTGATATTTGCTAATGTATCTATTGTATTGTTAATGGATGAATCGTGTTCCAAGCCGGATCTATTGTTATAGTAATGGTTTGGTCTTGTAGCAAGTCAATAGCATCGTCATCATCTCCCGGATTGGCAGGATCAGTTCCTGTAGTTGTATCCGGTTTATGTTTAACTCCTAATGAATAGAAATGATTCGCGAGAATATTGAATGTTGAAGCTGTCCCATTGTAAACTGTCCACACTTTTAAAGGGTTATTAGATGCATCATAAAGCCCAAGTGTAAGTGTTACGTCACTGACAGGTATCATATAGGCTCCACCTAGTTGAGAATTTGGAAGTTTTACAATCTGAGCAGCACTCAAGTCGTTTCCGGTGTAAATCTCGTTTGCGACAGCCTGTCCACTTAGATCAATATTGATGATATCGTAGCTGGCAGCAGGTGTTATGCCCGCACCAGATAGCAGATTAACCTGTGTGTTTCCGGCACTGGCTATAAGGCGCAGATATCTCACTGTACTACCATTCAATAATTGAGGTACATTTTGGAAGTATCCGAGTACTCCGGCTACTTTACGAGTCATGGTCAAGCTGACACGTGTTCCTCCTTCTTCTAATACTTGTGCCTGAGCTGTACCTGCAAAGATTTCATATTCATCGCCTGAATTGGTTATAGTGGCTAAAACATCTTCAATCTTTGTACTGGTAGTGAATGCAGTCAATTGATATAAGTCGGTTGCATCACGTCCTATAACAAGAAATTTATAATCTCCGACTGTAAGCTTATCGGCTTCAGGCACTGCAAAACGTTTGAATGTGGAACCTGCTGTCCAACCTGATACCTCATAGGTTTTAGTATACAAATAGTCTGTTCCATTACCTTTGAATGCATGAATGGATACACTGGTTACACTTTGTGCAGCATCCTGACTATAAACAGGTGCACCTGCAGCTTTTGTTTCATTTAGCTGCGTTTTAGCAGAAATTTCAAATACTAGTCCATTCGGATTTTCTCCATTGCCTGAGACATTGTCATCGTTAGAGCATGCAAAGAAAGCTATGCTCACAAATAAAAGGAAAATACTTTTTTTCATAATAGTTAATAATTAATCTAGTTCAATCTTACACGTTATTAAATTTCATCAATATCCAATACTTGGATAAGTGTCCACTCGTTGTCGATATAGATCCAAATTTCCAATTGGTCTAGTGATGAATTATAATTTATGGTAACTGCAGTTATCTCGTTTCTTGCAATATTTATTCCTATGGGAGAGATAACTAATGCTGGTGTACTGGTATTCGCCTCATAGGTCGACAAATACAGTGTTGACTGTTTACCTATGATGGAAGGTGCAGAAAAAGTAGATAAACGGTCTATAGTCTGATTCGTTTTCAGAAATATTTTTTCTATTTCTGTTTCATCGGAATAAATACCTTTATTCTCTATTTTCTGATATACTGACGATATTCTTTCTCTTATCTGCTCAATATTGTTGGGCAAATTATTAAATGTTATATTCAATTTTCCTTTAATTCGTTCCAAGCCCAAAGATTTTTTTTGAGCTACACCAGTTTTTACAACCAAGGTATCGGAAGCAATATATTCATCCGCACCTTCTTCTTTATTTTCATGCAAGATGGATGGGTCTTTCACTGTACTACCTGCAACTTCAATATTTCCCCATACTGTTAATATATATTCTCCATCAGGTATTTGATCTATGATGATTTCTACTTCTTTTTCATCGCCTGTAATTGTTCTAAGAACAGGATTAATAATATTTTGTCCGGTATTTAAACTTTGCAGTATGTAATAAAGATTAGATACGTATTCTCTGAATGGTAAATTTTCATCTATAAAATCTATGCCGATAGCGGCGCTGTTGCTATAGTTCTTATCTTTCACAAATACCTGAATACTATATTGATATGGGCATTCCGGTAATGATTCTTTAATACAAGAAGTACAGTATATTGCTAAAAGCAGTATAGTAATTATTATTCTCATTGTTCAAAGATTTTATATTTTATTAAGAGCTAGTTTAAATATTATTCAATTATAATTTATAGCCGATATTTTCACCATTTGCACAACAGTGTCAAAGCTCGTTCCATAGTTTTCTGCATAATTTTCTGTCATTATCCAACCAAGCAAGGGACCTTTCTATTGTCTAACGTTGCTTTATTGCTCTGAATCCTTGCTTTTGTATGCACTTGTCAAAACCTGAAGGACATAACCGAAGGTATTCCAATGCCCAAACTTGTTTCTCTTTTCTGTATAAAGTTGAACCTAACTTATTCTCGTAAACCGCTCAATAGCAAATCAAAATTCTCATAAAAAAGATTATTTGCGAAAATAGTAAAGGCTAACCCCCATTTAGAATATTCTTTAGAAAGCATTCTCCATTGGCAACCTATCTTTACCAAATAGAAAATAATATTGAAAATCTCTTTTAGGTCATATATTCGTTTTCGCATTTCAAATAATAAGTTTTTGCAACTATTTATTAATAAAAAAGACTATCTGATTAATCACCTAAAATAATTATAAACCACAGTATTTCAATTAAATTCAATAAAAAACAGTACTTAATATAACTCACTGACATACAGCGGTTAGGTTCAATGTTTATGTATACGATAGCCATTTATTAATTACCTTATAGAAAATTAATTTATTATAATTAAAGTAATGCATTCATCAATCTTTACTACTTTAACATCCGCTATATGATATTGTTTGTCGCACAATTTTTTAGATTTAACTTGAACAACTTTAAGAACATGTTTGT
>NZ_JAEPKU010000205.1 GCF_016652235.1 Dysgonomonas sp. Marseille-P4677 | reverse complement strand
TTATTCTATTGGGGTGTGTTTTGCAGCTATTACCCTATTCAGTTCTTGTTCGGGTTGTGTAAAGAAAGCTTCTAAAAAGTTAACAGAAACAGGACTTGATGCGGTAGAAGGTATTTCCGAAGCTGTAGATGAACATGGTGCAAGAGTAGGAGAAAAAGCAACAGATGCTGCCGGAAAACTAGCCGAAGGGGTAGGTCGTAGTCTGGATAGGCAAATGGATGAACATGCTGAAAAAGTGGCCTCTGTACTTGGTCGCACATTGGTACAAACAGTGGAAGGTTTAGACAAAGGTGCTACAGCTCAGTATTATGATCCAATCTCATATACACCGAACCTATGTACAGGAGTGAGTCTTGACTACTTTGGGAAAATAAAATCAAAAGCTGTTATCGATGCTTATTTTATTGTTATTCACAAGGGAACATACACTTGTAAATTCCAGTTTATAGGAGCTGATGGTAAAGTTTATCTAACTAAAGATGCGGAAATAGTAATTCCGGAAGATGCTCGGAAATATTCTCTTGTCAGCTTTGCTCTTAATCCGGAAGAAGAAAAAGCTTTCGCCAATAATAATGGAGATGTGAAGATTGTTGTTACTAAAAAATAATAAGTCTTAGATATAACAAGGGCGTCATTATTTATATAGTGGCGCCCTTTATGTTTTATTTCTGTTATTCTTCAATCGTTAAGCGTTATTTCTATAACGTTTGTTGTCTCATTCGTTATTTTAAATCTGTCATCAGCTCTATGGCCTACAATCCAAATAATATTATCTCCGGAACAGAGTAGCCACGTATCTTTTTTCTCAAAAAGGTTGAATTTATTGTCTGTAAAATAGTCGCTGATTTTTTTCTTCCCCTTCATTCCAAAAGGGATAAACCAATCTCCTTGTTGCCATTTGCGTAAGGTAAGTGGATATGTTATTTTATCAGCATCTAAGTAGATTATATTTGTCTTCTTTTCAATAGAGAAGCTGTCATTTACTGGTATTCTCTTTATCAATAGATGTAAGGGTTGTGATATGTAACTTTCTTCTGCTTGAATATTAAAACTCTCGAGAGATAGAGCTTCTCTTTTTTTTAGAATTAAATACCCTCTGTCTTTTAATAATTCATGAGTTTCGGAATAGAATATTTTCCCTGATTGACTGATGATAGATTCGAATATTTGGTTTGTTGTTGATGAATTGAAACCATAAGGAGATAATAATTCAAATAATATGGCTTCAGGTTCAATGTATTGAACCAATAGTGAAATATCTATCTTATTATCGTTGAAAATATTAAGTTTTACTTGATCTATATATATTCTGTAAATGCTTTCTACTTGCGATAAATGCTCAGCAGTACGCATAATAGATTCCTTGGCTGAGGGATTTATTGTTTCTATAAGAGGAATAAGATTTAGTCTAATCTTGTTGCGAGTGTATAGATCTTCATTGTTCGTACTATCCTCAACAAACGAAATCTTTCGCTCTTTCAAATATTCTAATATTTCATTACGGCTCAGACATAATAAGGGACGAATTATATATCCATTTTCCGGAGATATTCCGGTCAACCCTCTGATGCCAGTACCTCTAATCAGATTAAGCAATATAGTTTCTACAGAGTCGTCACGATGATGTGCTACCGCTATTTTATCTGCCAAATGTATAACTCGGAGCTTTTCAAACCAGTTGTAACGTAATTCACGGGCGGCCATTTCAATGGAAATAGAGTTTATTTCAGCATGGGTTTCCGTATCGAAATCGATTCGTTCATATTTTAAACTGTACTTTTTGCATAATTCTTCCACGAAGAAGGCATCTCTGTTAGATTCTTCGCCTCGTAAATGAAAGTTACAGTGTGCTACAACACATTCAATTTTAAAACTATGTAAAATGTCAAGTAATGCTACCGAATCAGCACCACCGCTAACACCTACAATAAGTTTCTCAGCACCTGTTAGAAGTTCATTGTCAATTATATATTGTTCGACTTTAGACCTGCTCATCGTATTAATCAATTCTTAGGTAAGAAAAGTAATGCTTTTCTACTTTTTTTGAAAGAAGTTGTATATTCAACATATCAGAAGCTTCAGAGATATCTTTAATAGTTTCGTCATTATATAAAATATCAATACTATCATCTTCCTCATTATACATATTTGTATAAATAACATCAGATGAATAAAAGAAAGATGCTTCGTTTTCGTCTACTCCTAATTCTTCCTTGTATTTATTTATATGCTTTTCTATTTCTTTTTGGTTCAAAGGTTCATTTGTTATTTGTATTTTAAACAAATTTCTGTTTATGAGTGAATAGCTTAGTTTAGATAGTACTATATCCTCATTTTCAGCCCAGACTTTAAGTGCACACCAGATATCGTTATCGTCTAAATTAACAAAGTGCCTTAATACATCATCTGTGTTATTCTTAAATAGAGCTTGGTCTACTTCATTTTCTAAAAAATAAGAGAGTGAAGGTGATGCAAAAAGTTTGACTCCTCTCTTAGTTAAGTCTTTTGCCCGGGTTAATGTTTTTATTAGCATTTTTTCAGCGGCTACAGCTGTTTTATGCAGATATACCTGCCAATACATAAGTCTGCGAGACATTAAAAAATTCTCTATCGAATAGATTCCTTTTGCTTCAACTACAAGTCGATCATTTCTTAGATCAAGCATTTTTATAATTCTGGCAGAGCCAATATTGCCTTCAGTAACACCTGTGAAGAAACTGTCGCGACGCAAGTAGTCCAATCTGTCTACATCTAATTGACCGCTAACAAGCTGGTGTAGAAATTTCTTGTGATATTCATTCTTAAATATTGATATACAGATATCTAATTCACCATTAAGCTCTTTGTTTAGTAGCTCCATAAGAGCCAAAGAAAGCTCCTCATGGTGTATCCCATTTGTAAGTGTATGTTCTAATACATGAGAGAATGGACCATGTCCAACATCATGTAGTAGAATACAAGATAAAGCTCCGTTTGCTTCTTCTTGAGTTATTTCATGCCCTTTGAAACGAAGATTGTTTATTGCTTCATCCATTAAGTACATTGCTCCTATAGAGTGGTGGAGGCGCGTATGCTGAGCTCCGGGATACACAAACGATGCTAGGCCTAGTTGCCTTATTCTATTCAACCTTTGCAAAAAAGGATGTTGTATTAGCTTATACAAGAAGTTGTTAGGGATAGTTATAAATCCAAATACAGGGTCGTTTATTCTCTTTTTTTTATTACTCATCGTAATAGATTGATGTTGAATTTCGTTTTTATTTACTCAAAGATAAGGAGAATTTATTAATCTGAAATTATATTTAATTTTTCAGAAAATGAGTCGAATTCTTTATTAAATTTGCCCTTAAAAAATATTTATGGAAATTCTCGAAACTTTTCTTTTGCCTAGTGCATGGATCGCTTTGCTTACTTTGGCATTTCTAGAGATAGTATTAGGTATAGATAATATAGTTTTCTTATCTATTATTTCATCCAAACTACCGCAAAAAGAACAGCCTAAAGCCCGTACGGTAGGCCTTATTTTGGCTATGCTCTTTCGTATTCTTTTGTTGTTTTGTATTTCTTGGTTGATGAAGCTTACCAAGCCTATTTTTTCTTTTGATACAGCCTGGTTCGATGGTTCTATATCAGGACAAAGTATTATTATTGGAGTAGGAGGACTCTTTTTATTATATAAGAGCGTAACAGAAATTCATCATAAATTAGAAGGAGAGAGCGATGCGGTTCATGGTAAATCAAAGACAGGTTTTATTGGCGTTATCGTACAGATTGTGGCCCTCGATATTGTATTTTCGTTCGACAGCGTTCTTACAGCCGTAGGATTAGTAAGTTTCAATGAGTTCGGTTACGTCGGTGCTATGACAATTATGGTAACAGCTGTGGTAATTGCGGTTCTTATAATGCTTCTATTCTCAGGTCCGGTAAGTAAATTTGTTAATGAGCATCCTACGATACAAATGCTGGGACTTTCATTCCTGATTCTTATTGGTGTTATGTTGTTAGTTGAGGCTGCTCATTTATCTCAGATATCTATATTTGGTTCGGTTGTAGGAGAGATTCCTAAAGGTTATATTTACTTTGCTATAGCATTCTCATTATTGGTTGAATTCCTAAATATGAAGTTGAGGAAAAAATCAACTCCTGTAAAATTAAAAGATTCTGAAATAATAGAGTCGCAAGAGAAATAAATAAAGCTACTCAGTATAATAAAGGCGTGTAAACTGTTTTACACGCCTTTACTTTTATATGAAAGCTACCCTATTTTATTTTACTTTTTTGTTCAGATCTATAACGTTCCATTTGTTCATTGATCGATTTGTCTACCTTTGCGCCTAAATCTGAAGGTACATTATAACTATTACAGTGTTTAATACAATAATTACAATTTTCAACACATTGATTAGAGCAATCTGAATAGTTACATTCATTAATGCCTAAAAGAATGTTAGCTACAACACAAGAACAGAAAGAAATTGAAATAATAGAGAATAAAGATATTACTAGAATATTTCTTATATGTAAAGATTTCATAGATAAA
>NZ_JAEPKU010000204.1 GCF_016652235.1 Dysgonomonas sp. Marseille-P4677 | reverse complement strand
ATTATTATATTCAGAATATATAAATTATGTTTTGCTAAGGTTGATTATTTCAGACATAATATTCAAAAGTATGAGCCTTATAAATATCATTACAAAGATGGTTTTATTGAGACTGAACTATGGGATATCGAATTCTTTAGACATAAAAAGTCGGGCTATTATATTGATCTTCGATTTTTGCAGAGCATAACAGATATTGAAGTCTTTATTAAACTAGTAGCAGAACTAGAACTTTTAGAAGAAAAACCAGATCAAGATCAATTAGTATTAAACAGATTGGTTGAAATAAATAATAAGAAAAGTGAAGGACAATAAAATATACCTACAAATTACTTCAGGGCGAGGTCCTGCCGAATGTTGCCGGGTGGTAGCATTGGTTTTGGAGAAGGTACTCGCTCAGGCAGGAAAGCTTGGATTAACAGCTGAGGTTATAGAGCGCGAAGAAGGCGAATTGAACCGTACACTATTTTCAGCAATTGTTTCACTAGAAGGTAGTAAAGTAGAAAAAATAATTGATGAATGGGAAGGTACTATTCAATGGATAGCACAAAGCTCTTACCGTATTTATCATAAGCGTAAGAATTGGTTTGTTGGAGTAAAGTCTTTTACTCCCAATGAACTGAGTGATATAGATACCCAATATATTACTTATCAAACACTTCGATCTTCGGGACCCGGTGGACAGCATGTCAATAAAACAGAGTCGGCAGTTCGAGCAACGCATGCTCCTTCGGGACTGAGCGTTACAGCATCAGATCAGCGTTCACAAATGCAAAATAAAAAACTGGCAACCGAACGTTTGCTTATCAAGCTTTCTGCCTGGAACGAAGAACAACAAATACAACAGGTACAGGAGAATTGGGATAATCATAATAATCTGCAACGTGGTAATCCTGTAAAGGTTATTAATGAAATATTGACTAAATAGAATTATAACTATGAATAAAATACGATTAGATCATGAAGCGCCATTAGCCGTTGATGAATGGGGCTGGAAATATCATCACATTGGAATTCCAACAGATAAAGTTATGCCAAATGAGAGATATTTACCTCACCTGAAATTTTATGTCTCAGGATTTAATACTAGTCCATTTGGGGTTGAATGGATGAGATTTGACAAAGATTGCGCAATATCAGATATAATAAAATTAGTTCCTCATATTGCGTTTGAAGTTGATGATATTGACAAGGAACTTGCTAGACATAATTTTGAAATTATTTCTGAACCAGGTATACCTTCTGATGGAGTTAGGGCAACTATGATTTTGCATAATGGAGCACCAATAGAGTTAATAGAATTTAGAAATAAAACTAAAAAATTATGTTTGCAAGACGAACAGCAACGAGAATAAAAAAAGGGACAGTCCAAAAGAAAAACAGGTATACAAAGACTCCTAATTACTGGAATACCAGTCAGGATGAAATCCAAGTTGATATTGAAAATCCGGGGAAAAGATATAAACACTTCCTAAAGAAAAGAGATATCAAATTGTTTCTTGAAATACTCCCAAATAGAGAAGAGATAGATGTCAAATTTGATGCCGTATTACTAGCATCGGGGAGCTATTCTACCGATGGCTGGTATAAAAACGGTGTGATTGGAATTTGTGCATGGAAAAAGGAAATGACTCAGGAATATGCCTTATGTTATTTTAATGCGCATAAGAGCATATTTGATAAGTTAGGTGTGAAATATGCAGTAAAGAAAGATTATGCTATCTGTTATTTCACAGAAAATCAAATAAAAGCATATTTACTTTTACATATCTTCCTTCATGAATTAGGGCATCATCATGATCGACTTAATACAAAATCAGGACGGATAGCCAGAGGCGAAAAATATGCAGAAGATTATGCCTTCAAATATGCAGAGATTATATGGAATAGGTATTTTGAATATTTTCCATATTAACAATTAACAAACAATGGAACAGATAAAAATAGAACAATATAAAAAGCAATTATCCCAAAAATTGGAGACAATCTCGTCCCCAAAAGCATTGAGAGAACGTATTTTCACGTGTCTTTAAGCCTTAACTATTACATGTAATTAGGTAGATATGATAAAATAAAGCCTCTGTTCAGAGGCTTTATTTTACAAAAAGGAAGTATTGATTTGTTTTATCTCTAACTCTTAAAATCTAAATAAAATCCAAGTTTCAGATACTCTTTTTTTATTGGAAATAAATAATTCTGTAGATATCTTTGAGTTATTACAAGTTTATAACAACAGTATTATTTAATCCATCAAGCAGTATATCATCTGATATCGCAACCATACTGTTACCATTCAACATGTACTTTTTTCCAGCGAGATCTTTTATTTTCAAGATGGTTTTCCATCCTTTCTCCTTTGATAAAATAGTATAGTGTTTTGTGTTATCCTTTTTTATGCTTTTTACAGTATAATGGTTAGTTCCTACCGGTTGATTTTCTAACATGGCTTCCGACCACTCTGATGGTAAATTCGGTTCAATAATAACCTCTTTATTATAAGCATCAGGGGTTATACCAAAAATATAATTGATAAGTGGCACAGCGACTCCATAAATAGTCCATGCTTGCACAGGACAGCCATAATCAGGCATCATTTCATTTATTGATCCGGGGAGTGTTCTATTAAGTGTAGATACAATTTTATTTGTATACCACAAACACTCTTCAATACGACCATATTGCGCTTCACACACAGCTTGCACTCCTGTTGAAATTGTCATCATACGATCTCTTTCAACAGCAGACAGATAAGGACCATACTCTCCACAGTGTTCAGCCCGTATTTTGTCTAGACTAAGTATCGCTTTGTCGTATGGAGCAATTGCAGTCTCAATTGGAGTCGTAATTACCCAATTCTTATTAGTTTGCCACCCTTTTTGGGTATAATCTGGATAGTTGTTGAATTTCTTGATTAAATCTTCATAAAAGAGGATGTTTTTCTCATGATCACCCGATACATATCCTCCAATACCAATTTGCTTTATTGCTCCTTTAGCTACAGAAATCGCTTGCTCCTTTGTCCCGAAAAAATCACAATAGGTACTTTCGTCTTCATCCCAAAATTCAGTATTAATTTTATCTTTCAGAATAACTGCCTGTTTTGCGTATTCACTAGCCAGAGCCTCTTCTTTAAATAATGTAGCCATTTTAGAAGTGACCTCCAATGCTTGCTGTGTATATACAGAAACATCTATTAATTCAGCATTCAAGCCATGAACCTCCATAATGCCATACCCTTCAGGAAAAAGGTTCTTATTAGCATCCATATCAACTGTTAACCAATGAATTCCTTTTTTTATATATGGGTACATATCTTGTAAAAATGCAATATCTCCTGTCCATAAAAAAGTCTTCCAGACCGCGACAATAAAATGAGCTGTTTCTTGTGTATTTCCTTTATTGTAGACATATCCATTTGAGGACATTTCATGAATAATCCGTCCATTTCCATTTACTTTCTCCGAGACATTTTTCAGAATCGTGAGGGTCGATTTTGCCAAATCAAAATTGCCTGAGGCTAAGACGCCTTGTAAAGCATACGAATTATCACATCCAAATAACCATGGATATTCAATAGCTCCTGCTCCCAAGAAACGGCCAAAACCATCTAAATCCATTTCTAACCAACGAGTATTTACCTTTACCCAATTATATGTTGACTCGAGGTTTTTGTCTGGAATAGTAATTTTTGATACATTTAGCAGATTATTAAAAGATGTTTGTTTTTCTGATAACATTTTCTCTTTATTCTTCAATAGAAGACGATTTGACGAAATAGCATCTGCAAGACTATTTTGAGATCCGCTTATTATAAAAGAAATATTTTTTTCTTTACCAGAAGCAATTTCAACCGAAGTCTGGATAAGTCCACTTTTGCCCAAACCTTTTGTATCTATCGGAGCATTAAAGTTTTCATCATAAGAGATAATAGGGGAGTCAGTACCCCATACAACAGACCAATCGTGGACCGAGTCTCGTGCAGAAAACAGTTTATTATTACTATCCCAAACTAATTGGTCTGAGTAGTCCAAAATACCATTTTCTTTTGAAAACCAAACAGGACTGATATCAGTTTTTAAAGCAAAATCCAATGTTATATTTCGTGCTTTGGCAGAATTATTTTTAATAGTATAGTTGATAATCACACCTTTCTCCTGATCCGGAGCAAATTGAAATCTATTTACTTCCAAATCTTCTAACTTATCCTTGTAAATAAATTCACTCCCAAAAGGATAGGTAATGTATTCATCTGCTTCTATCAACCAGACCCCGTCAGGTACTGAATTTTCACCTATTCTTGCCCAGAATCCATCAGCCAATTTTATAGGATGAGTCCAAATACCTCCCATTTCATCAGCAACATGACCTCCCATATCAGGAAAAAGTCCATCTTGAGTACCTATAATACAGGCTTTATCTCCTGCAGTAAGGTATGGTTTTTTCTTGTTTTTTCCTTCATTACTAATCTCTTTCAGATAAGAGGGAGAAGTGTCCCCCTTATTTGATTTAACCTGACAACCAATAAAGTTGAGAGATACTATAGTAACTAAAGCATATATGTATATTATTTTCATCTGCATAATGTTTCAATAAATAAAATATTGTGTAAGTTTTAATAAATTACG
>NZ_JAEPKU010000203.1:165-4661 GCF_016652235.1 Dysgonomonas sp. Marseille-P4677 | reverse complement strand
TTGCTTTATCCATAAAGTTGTCGCTTGTTTACTTCAACGATTCTTTTGCATACCAAAATACCGTTTCATGACCCATTGTCACATTATTTTTTCAGAGTTTCATTTTTCTGTCATTCCGATAAAGGATAATTTACCATCCAATTGATCCCGAATTTATCAGCGAGCATACCGATATACTCACCAAAGAACTCTTCTTTCATCGGGGACCATATCTGCCCGTCAGCCGACAGAGCATTAAATAACCGGTCGGCTTCCTCACGGCTTGTAGCTGTTGCTAAAATGGAAAAATTGTTACCGAATGTAGTCTGGGCTTCATATTCTTTCACATTGTCTGAGCCCATCAGCATAGTCTCTTTGCTTATCGGCAGGGACATATGCATTATTTTGTTCGTGTCCTCATCTGCCAAAGGAGGCAAGTCTTCCTGCGGAGGCATTTCACTGTATCTGGTGATATAGGTGAATTCGCCACCGAAAACTGATTTGTAGAAATTAAACGCTTCTTCGCAATTTCCGTTGAACATCAAATATACATTTACTGTTGCCATGTTTTTACGCTTTTAATTGTTTAAATGGTTGAATAGTAAAACAATGTTATTATAGAAGAGTTGTCTTTATAGACCATTGAAGATCTAAAACACGAATGGGATGATACGATACCTTACCTTTTTACAATAATCCGTATATCCGGGCAGGTTCTCACGCAACTCATTCTCTTCATCAATCGCCCGTGCAGCAAATGTAATGATAAAAATAATCGCGGGTATCATTCCCCACCAAGATCCTAAGGACGAAGGTGTGGCAAGCATAAGTACGGTTACTCCCAGATACATCGGATGGCGGACAATGCCATACAGACCTGTTGAAATGACTTTATGCCCATACTGCACTTTAACCGATGTACTAAGCCATGTATTTTGTTTATATACAAAGAAGACTTCGACGAATGCCAGAGCTATCACAATAGCGGAAGCATAAGACAACCACGGGGGAACTTCCGACCAACCTTTATTGTAATCGAAAGCTGATAACAGAAGAGTAAAAAAAGACATAAGGATAGCTATCGCCTGAATAATTTTCTGTATACCTCGTGTTTCGGTCGTAGGGCCGACAGAAAGCCGGCTTTTAAGAAGTTTCTTGTCGTGCAGAAAGAGGTAAATAGTGATAATAGATTGGGATATAAAAAACATGGCTATATAAATCCATGCCAGTGGATAATTAAAACTCATTCCCGGCAAAAAGAGTACCAATCCGATGACTGTTATAAGGATTAGGATTCCTGCTATGCTTTTGAATACTAAACTCATTTGTCTTTTAACTATCTATAATTATAATTTGTAATAGATTATAACAATACCTTTATCGAAAAGTTCTTTCCGGTTCATCTTTTGAATAAATGTTACCCGTGGTGCATTTAGAAGGATAAAACATGAAGTTGCTCATTATCAATTAAATGGTTATATTTAATTGTCTAACAAACGATTAAATACATGAACAACTTCACTCTAAATTACTAAAAAATATCACTTAAACAACTGATAACGAGCTTGTATTTATGGCAATTCAATGAAATTTAAACAGGCTCTTAATAAACTATTAAATATAAACTCTATTATTTGAACTCTTAGATGATGTGTAAATATTATCTTTGGAATAAACAAATATTCGTAAAATGGAAGATATAACAAATGGACGTTGTAGTTGGTGTGGAACTGATGAATTATATGTAAAATACCACGATGAGGAATGGGGCAGACTTGTTACAGATGATAAGATCCTATTTGAATTTTTAGTATTGGAAAGTGCACAGGCAGGACTAAGTTGGATTACTGTTTTAAGAAAACGTGAAGGCTATCGTAAAGCTTTTCATGGTTTTGACGTTGAGAAAGTGGCCAAAATGACCGATGCAGATGTTGAGCGTTTGATGAAGTTTGACGGGATAGTGAAGAACAGATTGAAAATCGCATCTACCATCACCAATGCAAGGCTATTTATCGAAATTCAAAAAGAGTTTGGCAGTTTCTACGATTATACTCTATCGTTTTTCCCTAATAAAAAACCGATAGTCAACCACCTCAAATCACTAAAAGATGCTCAGGCTTCGTCTTCTGAATCCGATGCCATAAGCAAGGATATGAAAAAGCGGGGCTTTAAATTCTTCGGTTCCACTATTTGTTACGCCCATTTGCAGGCTTGTGGCTTTGTAAATGACCACTTAGTGGATTGTTTTTGTAGGAAAGAATAGTAGGAAATTCTTTTTGTCTTTAGTTATTATTGTTAGATGAAATAATAATTGCTTATAATCTAATCATTTATATATGTTTAAGAGTAAAACTTCCAGAGTATTATTGTCTATACTGTTAATCATAATATTGTCAATTTTCGGATTCTTTATGTTGGTGGTTGCCACCTTTTCAGGGGAGGGTAATTTTTATTTGCCGGTCATTCTCATTACCTACATTTTACTGATAGCATGGCATATAGTATGGTCATTTAAAATTCTGGGCAAGAAATTATTAATTTATAGCATTATAGGCATTGTCCTTTGCAGTGTATTAACTGTAGGAAGCTATAATATATATCAATATTATATAAACAGTATACCCACTGTCAATGAGCAAGATCTGATCTTGGCCGATTATGAACCTTTTAAAGAAGGAACTAAGACTGTGATCCTCCATGAAGAATCGATGTTGAAGATTACGGACAGTTTACCCCGTATTGATGGAGCTACAGCTTTATATCCACTTTATGCAGCTTTTGTTCAGGCAACTTATCCCCAAAAGGAGTATAACCTACGAGAAAGTGAAGTCAGGGGAGGGACAACACCACGAGCATATGAACGGCTAATAAGCGGCGAGGTTGATCTTATTTTTTGTGCACAACCATCAAAGGAACAAATAGAGGATGCTGCCGGTAAAGGGAAAGTATTTAAAATGACCCCTATCGGTAGAGAAGCCTTTGTGTTTTTTGTCAATAAAAAGAATCCTGTGAATGAAGTCTCATCGGCACAGATAAGAGACATATATTCAGGTAAAATAATTAACTGGAAAGAGTTGGGAGGTGAAAATGACGCCATCAGAGCTTTTCAACGTCCGGAAGGTAGCGGTAGTCAGACAATGCTCCATCATATAATGGGTAATCAACCTTTGATGATGCCTATACAAGAGAATAGAGTAGGAGGTATGGGAGAGATAGTTGAACGTACATCGGTTTATAAGAATTTCAATAACGCTATCGGATATTCTTTCTTACTATTTGCAACACGAATGGTTCAGAACGATGAAATTAAACTCTTGAAGGTAGATGCCATATATCCTGACAAAAAATCTATAGAAAATAACACATATCCTTTTACCGGAGATTTCTACGCTATTACAACTGATACTCAGAATAAAAATGTAGAGAAGCTAATTAAATGGATCTTATCCCCTCAAGGACAATATCTTGTCGAAGAAACAGGATATACGCCAATCTTAGCTTCCCATTGAGAAAGTATTTTAACATCTGGGTACAACTATAAATAATCGAATTCAGTAAATAATGAACGTGTTTACCTACCCCGAACATAGAGGCAATGGCTATGCCACTTCTCAAAAGAATAATCTTATCGTAGATGCTGATAATATCTTTGTTTCCGTTCTCTACCTTTATTCTACTAAAGCGAGAAAGAGATTATATGAGAAACTGGGCTTTAAAGAGGTGGAATATTCTGCAATGTGATATTACATGAACGAATAGCAATTCTTTCCCTACATTTTAAGGATATCATCTAGCTCTTCTTTTTCAGAATACAGCTTGTAGAATTGACAAAAATTTTGTTTTTCAATCTCGTATAACTCTAATTTTCTGTTAGATAATATACAATTGCCATAATTATTCTCAGAGTGATAATTTTTTAGACATAATTTATAGCTACTGTCAAAATATGTTATGTTCAAAACAGCCGACTTTGGAGGCTGTTTCTCCCCTGACCTTCAGGGAGAGGGGCGAGTCAGTTTTTGTCTGACAAATTCAATTTGTCTTACAAAAACACAACTCGCAAACAACAGGAGTTGTTACTATGTTTCACCTTGAAAGATATGATGAACGGATGGACGGATGGATGAACGGACGGATGGACGAATGGATGAATGGATGAATGGATGGATGGACGAATGGATGGACGAATGGATGGACGAATGGATGGATGAATGGATGGACGAATGGATGGATGGATGGACGAATGGACGGATGGATGAATGGATGGACGAATGGATGAATGGATGAATGGATGAATGGACGGATGGACGAATGGATGGATGAATGGATGGACGAATGGACGAATGGACGAATGGATGGACGAATGGACGAATGGACGAATGGATGGATGAATGGATGGATGAATGGATGGACGAATGGACGGATGGATGGACGAATGGATGGATGGATGAACGGATGAACCAACGGATGAACCAACGGATGAACCAACGGATGAACCAACGGATGAACCAACGGAT
>NZ_JAEPKU010000203.1:0-66 GCF_016652235.1 Dysgonomonas sp. Marseille-P4677 | reverse complement strand
TGAACGAATATATATAGGCAAACGAATTTCCAAAATACAATATTGTATCCTCATAAACTTTTAGTT
>NZ_JAEPKU010000202.1 GCF_016652235.1 Dysgonomonas sp. Marseille-P4677 | reverse complement strand
TTGATACACCATTACAAAACCATTACAATTCACCCGACAACTAAATTAAAACAGTATGGTACTTTGTTGATTTACAATTAAATGATAGAACAAATAATAATTTTAGAACATATAGACCCAGTTGTCTTTTTCGGGATAAACAACGCAAATATTCAGTTATTAAAAACTCTTTTTCCAAAGTTGCGTATTGTTGCGCGTGGCAATGCAATAAAAGTAATTGGTAATGCCGAAGATGTACCTCTCTTTGAAGAAAAAATAAGAGAGCTTGAAAAGTTTTCGACCGAACGCAACAAACTCTCTGAAGAAGATATTATAGATATTGTCAAAGGAAAATCACCTAATATAATAAAGCAAGATAATCTTATTATATATGGAATAAACGGCAAACCGATTTTTGCACGTACACCAAATCAGAAGAATTTTGTAGATAGTTTCTATGAGAACGACATGGTTTTTGGGATAGGCCCGGCAGGTTCCGGTAAAACATATACAGCCATCGCTTTGGCTGTCAAGGCTCTCAAGAATAAAGAAGTAAAGAAAATAATTTTAAGCCGCCCGGCAGTAGAAGCGGGAGAAAAACTAGGATTCCTACCCGGCGACATGAAAGATAAGATAGATCCTTATCTACAACCTTTATACGACGCCTTAGAAGACATGATTCCGGCAGCAAAGCTGAAAGACTATATTGAAAACAAGACAATTCAAATAGCTCCGCTGGCATTCATGCGTGGTCGTACATTAAGCGACGCAGTGATTATATTGGATGAGGCCCAAAACACAACCACACATCAGATAAAGATGTTCTTGACTCGTTTGGGGATGAATGCCAAGATGATTATTACAGGCGATATTACACAAATTGATTTACCTCCATCTCAACTATCCGGGTTGAAGCATGCCTTACGCATATTAAAAGGAGTAAAAGGAATCGGCCATATTGAATTTGATAAGACAGATATCGTACGTCACAAATTGGTACAGCGTATTGTTGAAGCTTATGAAAAAGAAGACAAGAGAGAGAAGCGAGTAGAAAAAGCGGAGAAGATTGCACCATAAAAAGAAGCCTAACAATCTTTAATTCGTTGCTTTTTTAACATACTTCTATTAACTTTGACCATAGCTTCGATGTTATTATAGCGGATAAATAAAAAACAATTAAGATAGCAAATGAAGAATACTTTAGTTAGAACGGATTTTAATTTCCCAAATCAGACAAACGTTTATCATGGTAAAGTGAGAGATGTTTATTCAATAGGCAACGATTTGTTGGTAATGATCGCTACAGATCGTATTTCAGCATTCGATGTAGTATTACCTCAAGGCATCCCTTACAAAGGACAGGTACTGAATCAGATTGCCTCTAAATTTCTGGATGCAACCTCAGATATTGTTCCTAATTGGAAATTGGCTACACCTGATCCGATGGTAACGGTGGGTATCCGTTGCGAAACATACAAAGTAGAAATGGTTATTCGCGGCTACCTTACCGGTAGTGCATGGCGTGAATATAAATCAGGAGTAAGAACTCTTTGTGGAGTAACACTTCCTGAAGGGATGAAAGAGAATCAAAAGTTCCCTACTCCGATTATCACTCCTACGACCAAAGAAGATGAAGGTCATGACCAAAACATTTCGAAAGAGGAGATTATTGCGCAAGGTCTGGTAAGTAAAGAAGAATATGAGCAATTAGAAAAATATACTTATGCCCTATTCCAACGCGGGACAGAAATGGCCGCTGAGAAAAATCTGATCCTCGTGGACACTAAATATGAATTCGGTAAGAATGGTGGTAAAATATACCTGATTGACGAAATTCACACTCCAGACTCATCCCGTTATTTTTATGCCGATACATATCAAGAATTATTTGAAAAAGGAGAAGAACAACGCCAACTTTCAAAAGAGTTTGTTCGCAAATGGCTAATGGATAACGGATTTCAAGGGAAAGACGGACAAAAGGTGCCTGAAATGACCGAAGAATATTGCAACTCTGTTTCAGAACGCTATATAGAACTATATGAAAAGATAGTGGGAGAAAAATTTATAAAAGCTGATGCTAGCGACGTAGCTACACGTATAGATGCAAATATAAAAGATTATTTAAAACAAAGAGGGTAAATTAGATGCCAAATCTCTATATCATATCAGGTTGCAACGGCGCGGGTAAAACAACCGCGTCGTATGCAATGTTTCCCGAAATGTTGGATTGCAAAGAGTTTATCAATGCCGATGAAATTGCGAAGGGACTTTCTCCTTTCCAACCCGAAACTGTTGCGATAAATGCAGGAAGACTGATGCTGATGCGTATGAATGAAATGCTTCGTATGCAGGAAGATTTTGCTATAGAAACTACTTTGGCCACTAAATCCTATGCTAATTTTATACGCAGGGCTCAAAAAGAAGGCTATTTCGTAACACTTATCTATTTCTGGCTCGAATCGCCCGAACTAGCAATCAGACGTGTAGAACAACGCGTACGCTTTGGAGGGCACTATGTGCCGGAAGAAGTTGTGGTAAGACGTTATTATGCAGGAATGCGCAACCTGTTTTCTATGTTTATTCCTATTGCCGACTATTGGCTTATGGTCGATAATTCTACCGACCCTTTCCGGATGATTGCAGAGGGAAACAAAACGAAAATCATAGATATCCAGGACGAGGAAGTATTCTATTATATTAAAAATGTATGACTTATAAAGCTGAAAAGATTGTACCTTATTCTTCAGAAGAAAACAAAGGCGTTCAAGTAGAGCGCATGTTTGATTCTATCGCCGAAAATTACGATACGCTTAATCGGACTATGTCGATGGGTATTGATATAAATTGGCGAAATAAAGGTATTTCAATGCTAAAAAGATTAAGCCCTCAAACTATTCTTGATATCGCGACCGGAACCGGAGATTTAGCCATTCAAGCATACAATGTCCTCAAACCTCAATCTATTCTTGGTATTGATATTTCGGAAGGAATGATGGAAGTAGGCCGTCATAAAGTAGCAAAAGCAGGATTATCAGAAGTTATTACTTTCGAAAAACAGGATTGTCTCAATCTTACTCTTGATGACAATACATACGATGCAGCAATGGTCGCATTTGGCGTCCGTAATTTTGAAGACCTTGACAAAGGATTACAAGAAATACTCAGGGTACTGAAACCCGGAGGCCAGTTAATGATACTGGAGTTAAGTACACCCAAACACTTCCCGATGAAACAAGGTTATTGGATGTATTCACGCCTTTTTATTCCAACTATAGGACGTATTATATCAAAAGATAAAACAGCCTATTCATATTTACCCAAATCTATAGAAGCTTTTATCCAGGGAAAAGAGATGACCAACACTCTTTTAAAGAATGGCTTTAAAGATGCTATTTGTAAAACATATACATTCGGAGTTTGCTCTATGTATCTAGCTTCCAAGTAATTTAAAAGTCAAGAGCGACCTAAACACTAGTACTCCTGTATAATTTAAAAGCTCATTTTTAAAAAATTTATCTTTTAATTAAGAATAATGTAATATATTTGCCATAGTAAAAGTTTTTTAACCAAACTTTATCTTAATTATAACACGGCCAAGCGGACACTAACATTATTTATTAATAAACCCAACGAACATTTTAAAACTATGACAAAGAAATTATTTCTGACTTCAGCACTAATTGCTGCTATGTGCGCATTATCACTCTCTGCTAATGCTCAATTTGGTAAAGCTTTAAAAAAAGCTGGCAAATCTGTAACAAAGGCTGTAGGCGATGTTGCAGGGGATATGGCTTCCGATATGGTGGCAAATAAAGTATCTGTAAAAATCGTAGAGTTTATGGATCAAAATAATACGATTGCAGGAGAAGGTACTGAGTACTATACGAGACTAGCAAACTTAGTGGGTACTGACTATATTACAGTAGACGGACTAAGTTTAAATTACAAAGTATATGAGAATCCGGAAGTAAACATCTTAGCAACAGCTGATGGTAGCATCCGAGTTTATACAGGCATGATGGATCTTCTATCTGACGAAGAATTACTTGCAGTAATCTCTACTCAGATTGGACACATTGCGAATAAAGATGTTCGTGATGCATTATTAAAAGTTGCATCTGAAGATAACGCAACAAAAGCAGGATCTGCCCAATTGGAGAAACTATTATCTTTCTCTGGAGATAAAATGGGTACTATAATAAATGAACTACTTCAAGTTCCTTACACAGACGAGCAAAATAAAAAAGCTGACAGCTTCGCATTTGATCTGTTGTCTAAAAAAGGAACATCTACAGATGCTTTAGTTTCTGCTCTTGAAAAATTTGCAGAGCTAGAATCGGCTGACCAAGCTGCTTCTGAAGAAGACGGAGAATTGAGTGCTGCCGCTAAATTCATTGGAGTTAACTCAAACAATGCATTACGCGCTTCCATTATCTCTTATAAGTAAGTAAAATAGAATAAAGTACAAAGCCTGTAAGGTTGACCTCATAAAAGGTTAATCTTACAGGCTTTCCTTTTATAAATAACTTGAAAATAAATAAAAAGATATATCTAAAAATAAAACTAATTTAATTTATTTATATTAACTTGCAGGTAATTACAGAGATACACCACCATAAACCCTTTGTGGTTCCATTGAGCCAGCAATAAAATTTTAATACAGACATATATACACGCTTTATACTAAAAGACATGAACTCTATAGTACAAAAACTAAGTTATAGACTAATTTTATTATTACTAC
>NZ_JAEPKU010000201.1 GCF_016652235.1 Dysgonomonas sp. Marseille-P4677 | reverse complement strand
AAATTAAATAGTATAAAATAGATACACAATTTTTAATTGTTAAATTTTATCAATATACTAATTTTATATTTATCATCGATAAACAGAATAAGAGTATAAATACGATCTATTATTTTTTATTTTATCTATAATCGAATATTATTTAATTTCTCAAAAGGCTTTACCGTATCTCTCAGGATACACAATATAATACATTAGACCATACACTTAGATATACGCTCACCTATACATTAGACTATACGTTGACCGATACCAATACTAAAGACAAGACAAGACAAGACAAAAGAAAATAAGAATAAGAATAAGAATAAGAAAAAATAAACAAAAAGAATATTTGACGATTGATGGATCAAAAAAAAATATTGATCATTTGTTATGAGAAGGAAATAAATTTATCTATTCCTCGAACCGTATCGAACGAAACAGGGCAAAGGAGGGAGTTAGATAGTGGACAAATAGGTTGAAAAAGCGAGAGCATTAGAGCGATAATGCAAAACGAAGCGAATTGTCGAGAAGAAAGCAGCCGGTGTGAACATGGGAAACGTGCCGAAGATGTCTATTCGTCTTTACTTTTTTTCGAGCCAAAGTGTTCTTTGAAATTCTTAAGCAGAAACGATTTCAGACATGTATACGTTTAATTTATAGAGATATAGAAACAATTTATTGAACTTTTTCGTAACATCAGATGTTAATATTTTGTGTTTTTCATGGTATTAGATTAAAGGTTAATAATGAAGATTGGTTGTCGTGATGACAACCTTTTCTTTTTTCTAATTATCATAAAAATCTCTTTCGCAACCATTCTCTAACCGGAAGATCATAAAACCTCATTGTAAGGTATGCCACCGCAATGGATACAACTGCAACCAACAGACCATATGGCCACGATTGCTCCAAAGTAAGATTATTATTTACCACCCAAGCCATGTATACGTAAACAATAGGGAAATGCGTTATATAGATGGGATATGATATATCTCCAAAAAACTTACATACTTTCGATGCTTTCTTCCCCTGTACCTTACCTCCTGCTCCCAACCATATGACAAAAGGAAATAAGACAATGAGACAGAAACATTCAAAAAGACGATTCCAAAAATTATTATCGCCACCCAAATGTGGTACGGAAAGAAAAACAACCAGAAGCAAGCTTGCCGATAGAAAAGCATTCTTAGTATAACGAAGCTTTCCTATTCGGGCCAATAATAATCCTGCTAAGAATGGAAATGCCAGACGGGTGAAACCGATCCTCATCTGTGTAGGATCATCAATAGACCATCCTCCTATTATATCCCCATTGGGATTGGTAAAGGCATAATGAATCGTAACACATGCCGCTATGGCAACCAGAACCGACAGTACAAGCTTAGTTGTTCTTCGCAAAAAGAGTGCATACACAATATTGGCGATATACTCAAAGAATAGCGACCATGCAGGACCATTCAATGGGTGCATTTCGTTCCATCCCCGAATATCCAATCCTTTGCCTACGGGTATGAGTGTGAAACCAATCAGCATCACCAACAACATCTTCCAGACAGACACCTCGTGTATTCCTCCCCATCCTAAACCTGGAGAGTCTTGAAAATAAAACAACGCGGCACCAATAATGGAACCCACTATAATCATCGGTTGAAGGCGAATGATACGACGTTTGAAAAAGTCTTTCAACGTCATCTTATTCCAACGGTCGTCGTAGGCATAACCAAGTACAAAGCCTGAAAGCAAAAAGAAAAAATCGACAGCTAAATAGCCATGGTTAATAATTTGCTTGGTATGGTCGCCTCCCGAATGAATCTCAAACACATGAAACAAAACGACTAAAATTGCAGCAACCCCCCTCAGTCCGTCGAGAATCTCGTAATGAGGTTTCGAACTTTTTATATCTATCATTACTTTTATTTTTTTTTAAAATCTATTACAGAGCAACAAAAATATATCAAAAAACAATATACATGATTGTATTATATTTTATTACACTTGTCTTATATTTGCATTTTAAGAATGAATATATAAAAAGATGATTAAAAAACTAAAATATACTCATATCCCCCATTTTGAAGAACGATCATTTCACTTCGATCATGTTAAAATATATTGGAACGAACAAATAACATTTCATGAGCAAAAGACATGGGAACTTTCTTATATTATCACCGGAAGCGGAACAAGAATTATAGGCGATATGATAGAGCCTTTTTCCCGAAATGAAATTATATTGATACCGCCCAACATACCTCATTGCTGGTCGTTCGATGAATTGGATGCAGATGAAAACGGTAAAATAGAAAATATAACCATTACTTTCTCCGATCGATTTATAGAGAAATGTGCAAGTACATTTTCTGAATTAGATAGTTACATAAAACGCATACAGCAAAATACTGAGGCAATTGCTTTTGGAGGAAATACCCTGCACGAATTGCAATATCTGCTAAAGGCTATGACAACACAAACGGAAATAGATAGATTGGCTTCGCTTATCAAAATTCTGGCATTAATATCGTCTCCCGAAAACACTAACGCTGTAAGCAAACCAATCGTTGAGGATAAAAAAACGAAAAGGATGCAAAAAATCTTATTGTATATAATGAATAATTATCAAAACCCGATCACGCTGGATGAGATGGCTAAACTCGTCGATCTGGATAGATCATCATTCTGTATCTTTTTTAAAAAAATGGTAGGAAAAACATTCTTTTCGTACTTGATAGAATACAGAATAGAGGCTTCGTGTCAAATGATTACAAAAACAAATATGACAATTTCCGAAATATGCTATGCCAGTGGGTTTAAAGATGTTCCTTATTACAACCGTATATTCAAAAAGATCAAAAATACTACGCCAACTGAATACCGAAATTTACAACTTGCAGCAGCTATCTGCCCCTGATTTAATAAACAAAGACAGTTCAAAACACCTTATTGGCTTTACTGATAAAAAATAACTACCTTTGCCGGCAGTATGAAGAATCGGAAAAATATGAAGCGCTTAATATTCAATCTTATATTCAATAAAAAAACTCTTATCGTTCTCATTGTCATTGGCATAGTAATGATACTAAACCGCTATTCGATTCTGCTCGACTTTCTGTTAGGATTCCTTATACTTGCAGGCACAGTGTTTATCATTTGCGCTCTATTGGCAAATACCAAGGCATTGGATAAGTTAAAAATTATGGCAAGCAAAATACTGGGAAAAGTAGTACGATAAATTTTTCCGTTCAACAGTTTACTCTCCTTTTACAAACCACCGTTTTTTCAACAGAGGGCATTCATCTTTACTCCGTTTAGCCTGAAGCGGATAGAACACAGCTCGTGTTTCACACTCATTCGCTTTAAACGAAGGATAATTAGCCATATAGCCAAGGCTTGTGTTATGCGGATCTACATAATCGCTGATATTTACAATCGATCTGTCGGGCAATATCTTATAATCTCTGAAAATAACACATCCTCCGCCTTCCATACGTAGCACTTGCGTTTTTATCGTATCCCCCTCTACGGCATATACTCCCCAAAGTGGATATTGGCAAACAGTACTTTGCCCTCCCTGTGCGAAACAACTGACTAACTCTGATGATACATCGGTAGCAGTAGCTATCGTAAACAAGCCATCGGGATAAAACATATATACCGAAAAGAAATTCGAATCGCAGCCGAAGGGCGAAACATAACAGCCGTCGATATCGATCAGTTTATCCAAACCTGTATCTTGTGCCCGATAGCGAAGTGTAAAATTCTTAGGGGCACTACATGCCGATAAGATAAGTAAAGACAATATGTATAGTATTTTATTCATCTCAATATAAGGTATATGGCTTATCTACACCAATCTGCAGAAAGTGGTCTTTATAATTTCCTGTATTAAAATCAGGAGTGTTGAAAAACGCTCTGTGCCAACCATTCTGCCCTGCAAATCCTCCCGCCTTGCCACTCAATCCATAACGAAGAATCAGACCATTGGTTGCATAGCCGGCATATATAGGGCTCGAAATTTGTTTTCCTGTCAGGTAAACACCTTTGCTATTGACATACGAAACATCGGTCTGTCCGTTTATATCGGTGGTATATACATTTGTCCCTATCATAAAACCTTTGTAACGAAACTCGAGTGCAGCAGTACGATATCTGTCGTAAACCTTGAATCCTGTAAAAGGAAAAGCAAGAATATCGTCTTCGAAATTGATATTAAAATCGTCGAGATGAAGACTTACTATTCCCGACACTTGTTTATCTCCCTGATAATATTTATTCACATAGTATGTCATTCCATAAAATCCATCGTCAAACCCCACTCCGGCATAAGATGTACCCATACCGAATTTTTGTTTTGCCTGATAAGCATCCGCTCCGACTGTAAACGTCCAGTTATCTATTGTTTGGGAAAACATTAGCCCTGCCCCAAGACGAAGTCCGTTGCGATCGGAAGCTCCTACCGTAAACATAGCGACCAACGATAGAGATATACGAAAACCATTGCTTCGCTCGGGGCCATACGTAAGTGTGGTGAGCCTATCGTTGTCATAACAAACTTTATATTGGGAACAGACCCCACCAACAATAAAAAACAGAACAAACAACAGCATTATACCCTTGCAGAGATAATTGCCGCTTTTTTGTTTTTGCTTCCGAATCATTTTGTATATCCATGTTGATTTTATCAAAAATATTAAACTATTTTCTATTACAATGCAATTATGCGTCTTTTTAGAAAAGATAGGGT
>NZ_JAEPKU010000200.1 GCF_016652235.1 Dysgonomonas sp. Marseille-P4677 | reverse complement strand
CCGTATATCCGATAAGGAATATTCTTC
Organism: Dysgonomonas sp. Marseille-P4677; assembly: GCF_016652235.1. Classification (GTDB taxonomy): domain Bacteria; phylum Bacteroidota; class Bacteroidia; order Bacteroidales; family Dysgonomonadaceae; genus Dysgonomonas. Next base: position 4,741 of record NZ_JAEPKU010000200.1, on the reverse strand, counting down.
TTACGTAATGCTTCTTCAAAAATACGTGATTGAGCATTTGTCCGATACAAAATTACAAAATCGCTATATGAAGCTTTCTTATCTCTACGCAAATCCCATATTTTATTAGAAACTATAACGCCCTCTTCAAAATCTGAAAAAGAACTCGATACTTCAATCCGTTCCCCCTCAACATTTTCAGAAAATACAGTTTTCTGTATCTGCTCTCTATTTTGTCTTATAAGACTATTGGCTGCATTTACAATATTTTGAGTAGAACGGTAATTTTGCTCTAATTTAAAAAGGCGCGATTCAGCATATACTTCTTTAAATTTCAATATATTATCGATATTCGCTCCACGGAATGAATAAATACTCTGTGCATCATCCCCTACTACACATACGCGATGATGTGCATCAGCCAATTGCTTCACAACCAAATATTGTGCAAAATTAGTATCCTGATACTCATCTACCAATATAAACTGAAAACGCTCCTGATAAGACTTTAACACGTCGGGATGATCTCTAAAGAGACAATTGGTATAAAACAACAAATCATCAAAATCCATTGTGTTAGACGCTTTCAACCTATTATTATATTCTCTGTAAATATCCTTTAATACAGGCATTTTAGACCGGGAGTCATATTCTACCAGTTCTTTATTCTGAGCATACATTTGAGGTGAAATCAATGCATTTTTTGCATTCGAGATTGTTCCCTGCACACGTGCCGGCTTATACACTTTATCGTCTAGCTGAAACTGTTTTATTATTGTTTTTATCATATTGCGAGAATCAGCCGAATCGAAAATTGTAAAATTAGACGTAAAGCCTATTTTCTCCGCCTCAGTTCGCAAAATACGTGAAAAGACAGAGTGAAATGTACCCATCCATAAATAACGGGCATACTGCCATCCTATAAGTTCGGCAATACGCTCTTTCATCTCACGAGCAGCCTTATTAGTAAAAGTCAAGGAAAGAATGCTCTGCGGATGATATCCTTGCTGTAATAGATACGCTATTTTATACGTAAGTACACGAGTTTTACCCGAACCTGCACCAGCTATAATAAGTGAAGGACCGTTTATATATTCTACAGCGTCACGTTGCTGCTTATTTAATTGACCAAGTAAATTATCCATAGAAATTGTGATAGTGAAACAAAGATAACTCTTAGTTATGAGTTATAGGAATTTTGGAAATACAAACTATACTAAAATATTTTCATCATATTTTTTACAATCTGTAGTTTAGTTTATCTATATATACTAAAGAAGTTTAGCTCCACTCTACCAACATCGCATTAAGGTAACAGTATAAAACTTTAGAAAAGATGTAACTTTTGTCACCTTTTAGTTAAAATAAAACTGAGTATCAGATACTATAAGAAAAAGAAATATATTATCTTTATCTATAATAAAAAATAAACAACATGAAATATAACTTTTGTGGTAAAAGTGGATTACAACTGCCGGAAATATCACTTGGATTATGGCATAATTTTGGAGATGTGGACAGCTTCGAAACTGCAACATCTATGATTCTACATGCTTTCGATAATGGAATAACCCATTTCGATTTAGCAAATAATTATGGACCTCCTCCAGGTAGTGCCGAAACAAATTTTGGGAAGGTATTAGTAAAAGAATTGAAAGGCCATCGTGATGAACTTATTATTTCGTCCAAAGCCGGGCATCTAATGTGGGATGGACCATATGGAGATGGTGGCTCCCGAAAATATATAATGGCCAGTATCAACCAAAGCTTGAAACGTACCGGGTTGGAATATTTCGACATATTTTATTCACACCGTTACGACCCGCAAACTCCCATTGAGGAAACGATGCAAGCCCTAATAGATATTGTACGCCAAGGCAAAGCATTGTATATTGGCATATCAAAATATCCTCCACAAAAAGCTATAGAAGCATACGAAATACTAAAATCGCAACATGTACCCTGCCTTATCTATCAGGATAAATACAGTATGCTTGTACGTGAACCTGAAAAAGAACATATGGCTATCAACGAAAAATATGGTGTGGGATTTATAGCTTTTTCTCCTTTAGCTCAAGGTGTACTTACTAATAGATATCTACATGGTATACCTGAGAACTCACGAGCACATAAGAGCCACGGATTTTTACAGGAAAGTGAAATAACCTCAGAGGTTATCAAAAAGGTTACAGCATTAAATAACCTAGCTACTCAACGAGGACAGACTCTTGCCGAAATGGCTTTAGCATGGCTGTTACACAATAAGCAAGTAACATCGGTTATTATAGGGACAAGCTCCCTTGCGCAGTTAAAAGACAATCTGAAAGCAAAAGAAAATTCAAAATTCTCTACTGATGAACTAGAGTTAATAGAAAGAATACTCGCCTAAATATTAAAACAATAAGCATCCCTATAGTAGAGATGCTTATTGTTTTTTTATGTCATTATAATTTACATCGTTAAAGCAATATTGTTTTCTTCGGCCATGCGACGTATATTTAAGATTGCATAACGCATCCGACCCAATGCTGTATTAATACTTACACCTGTTTTATCTGCAATTTCTTTAAAGCTCAAATCCTGATAATAGCGCATTTCAAGAACTTCCCTCTGGCTTTCGGGCAAATGCAGTATTAACTTACGCACATCCGATGTTATTTGCATCCTTACCATTTCATCTTCGATAGTACCATCGCAAAGAGATGAATTATTTAACAAATCTATTGGAGCTTCATCATTCGATATCGTATTTTCATTTTTTTCCTGACGAAAGTAATCGATGATGAGATTGTGAGCAATACGGGATATCCATGCACGAAACTTACCTGTTTCTGTATAACGCCCTTGTTTAATGGTTACTATAGCTTTAATAAAGGTATCCTGAAAAATATCTTCAGCCAATTGCCTGTCACGTACAGTAAAGTAAATGTAGTTAAAAACACTTTGTTTATGTCTGGACAAAAGAATGTCGAAAGCAAAATTATTGCCATTAGAATAATCTGTGACCAATTGTTCGTCGGTCATTGTTATTAATGTTTCCATTATCTCTTATATATTAGTTTTCAAAAGAGTAATGTATATTCTATAGGCTATTGGTTTTGAGGGTTAATAAATATTGCTGCGTTAACAATACAAATAAAAAGCAAATTTACTTAACATACAAATGACAAAAGATTATTTAACAATATCAATCTATTTTATTAAAAAAACACTTTTTATATATCTAAATACAAAGGCCCCGCATTTCACATGGAGACCTTTGATATCATATTTAAATAGAATTACTCCTTATCTGTATCAATAACTTTCCATACTCCGGCTGCTATAGCTGCACCTAAAAATGGAGCGATAATAAATAACCAAAGTTGAGATAAAGCTTTTCCACCTTCTATAGCATCGAATATAGCAGGACCAATACTACGAGCTGGATTTACAGATGTACCTGTTATTGGAATACAAACGATATGTACCAAAACCAAGGTTAGACCGATAGCTAGACCAGCAAAGTTTCCGGCTCCACCCTTCGATGTAGAACCTAATACTACAAGTAAAAAAATAAAGGTAAATACTGTCTCCGCGATAAAAGCAGTGAGCATTGCACCATCTCCAAATCCATTAGCTCCCGTCAAAGTTGTTGTAGAACCTGAATCTTTTGCTAAAATATACAATATTGCCGAACCGATAATAGCCCCAAACACCTGAAAGACCATATACATACCGGCATCCTTTCCCGATATCTTTTTCGAGATCAGCATACCAAGCGTAATGGCCGGATTGATATGACACCCTGAAACTTTACCGATCGTATAAGCCATGGCAACGACCGACAAACCAAAAGCAAATGCTACGCCTAGTGTCCCAATTGATGCAAAAGGCTGGAGCGCCCCGGCAAAAACTGCACTACCACAACCCATAAGTACCAGAACCATGGTACCTATCATTTCTGCTAAATACTTTTTCATTATATTTTCCCTCTAAGTTTAATTAAACAATTGTGCTAATGTGAAAATTCATGTTAATAATACAATAGTACGAATTTATATATTAAAAACAAACAATCACAAGATGTATATTCTAATTTGACATAATAAACATATTTTATAGAATAAACACATCTAGATATCTTTTTGTTTTTATTTTATCTATATCATACTGATAACAAACAAGAAATACGTATAAAAGATTAGTAATTTACAAAGTTTTTATCTTAACAATAAAGATCAATGTTTATATTTGTATTATGTTCGGAAGTATATAAAAACTAGAATAATTATTATGAAGAAAATTATATTTATTACATTATTCGGGTTACTCTGTATTACCAGTTGTAACAAAAAATCGGAGGTTGCTCAAGAAGATGCAATTGTAGTAAAAACAGGCATGGATGACGAAAGAACCGGTGATGAATTAAAAATCGTTGCTATTATAACTGTTAAGCCAGAAGCGATAAATGATATTTTACCTATATTTCAAGCTGTAGTCCAAAGCAGTCAGGAAGAAGAAGGATGTATTTCATACAACCTCCATCAAGATATAGCTAACCCTACTAAGTTTATAATGCTGGAAGAATGGGAATCGCAAGATGCTATTAATTTTCACAATAATACAGATCACTTTAAAATCTTTAAAGAGGCATCGAAAGACCTGATCGAAAAATCGGAGGTGAGTATTTTAAAATTGGTCTATTAACAGACATTAGATAAAAAGATAAAGTAATAAAAATAAAGAAAAAATATATGTTCTTTGTCTTATCTATTCCTGT
>NZ_JAEPKU010000199.1 GCF_016652235.1 Dysgonomonas sp. Marseille-P4677 | reverse complement strand
GATTGAGCAAGGTTCTTCATGATACATACTATGTCTTCGATGACTTCGGCAACCTAAAAGCCGTGCTTCCCCCGCTTGCATCCGATGCGATGAAAACAGGTACCGGTTGGAGTAATACAGGCACACTCCTACTCAGGGACTACGCCTACCTATATGAATATGACAGCCGTAACCGCTGTATCGCCAAACGTCTGCCGGGCACACACTGGATTTATTACGTTTAGACAAGGCCGACCGGTTGATCTTTACACAGGATGGAGAGCAACGCAAGGCAAGTGAATGGACATTCCAAAAATATGACGTATTCGGAAGGATAATTATGAAGGGACTACATGTTATGACTGGGAAAACCCATGATCAGCTACGAACTATTGTAGAAAATGAAGTTGTTTCCGAACGATACATTTTAAATAGTCACTGGAGTTATTCATGGAACAGCTTAACAACTTTATTGACATCAACTAATTACAAACAAGTATTTCAAGTTAATTATTATGATAACTATGATTTTAGAAATCGTCCCGAATATATAAATACACAATTCAGTTTTGTAAATAAAGGTGCTGAATATAATAAACGCTATGGAACAGACACTGGAATAACTGAAGCAAAAGGGCAGTTGACAGGTACAGCTATAGCTCGTCTGGATGGACAGAATAAATTTGATTATAGTGTTTTATATTATGACAATCGAGGCAGACTAATACAAACTCGGGCAACCAGCCACTTAGAAGGAGGTATTGATGAAGAATACATCGCCTACAACTTCACAGGGCAGCCGACCAAGAAACTCCATATCCATTCAGCCACAGGCAAGAATACTCAGAAAGAAGAATATGCCTACACTTACGACCATGCGGGACGCCTGCTGAAAACAACCCATCAGTTAACTGATGGATCGACTGTCAAGCCGTAAGTTGTCTTAGCTGAGAATACCTATGATGAATTGGGTAGGCTAAAGACCAATAAAAAAGGTGGAGTTGCCAATACCCTGTCTACCTATGCCTATAATGTACGCTCATGGACAAAATCGATCAGTAGCCCGGTGTTTAATCAGACACTCTACTATAACGATAAGGTAACAGCCCATAGTTATTCGGACTACCAGCCGGCATACAACGGGAATATATCGGCAATGAGTTGGCTATGTCCAACCGAATCGACGGTTCTCCGAATGTACAACTATACTTACGATAATCTTTCACGGCTAACAAAGGCAGATTATGGAGAGAATGGCAGAATTACAGGACGTTTCAATGAACAGTTTACCTATGAAGCATGGTAATATACTTAGTATCCTGCGCCGGGGTAACGCCACCATAGCCGGCAGTCCTGTCGTAGACAACCTTACCATTGCCTACAATGGTAACCAAATGAAGAAAGTGATGGATGCCACCACCACAGGTGTTAACGGGTCAATGGACATAAAAGATTATAGTAACAGTGATATAGAATACACCTACAACACCAATGGCGCGATGAATAAAGATTTAAATAAGGGCATATCGGATATCCAATATAATTCGTTAAATTACCAAGATTATTGGATATTAAAAGTCCTATAGCAGAAGGACGTAACGAATATGTCTATGCAGCCTCAGGCGTGAAACTGAAAACAGTGCAGAAATGGAACAGTAATTTCTCCATAGTTCCGGTAATTGGTTCGGCAGTTAATACAACGGTATTAGATATGGCTAAAACTACGGATTATGCAGGAAACAAGATTTATGAGAACGGCACACTGAAAAAAGTTCTGGTTGACGGCGGATATTTGGAAGTAACTCAGGTGAATAATGTAAACCAGTATGTTTACCACTATTATCTGACTGACCATCTGGGGAATAACAGGCACGTAGCGAATGCAGGAGGCACAGTGATACAAATGACCCATTATTATCCTTTTGGGATGCACTTTGCTCCGGGAACAGGTGGCGATTCTCAGCCATATAAGTATAACGGCAAGGAATTGCATCAGACGCATGGTTTAAATCTGTATGATTATTCGGCCAGATATTATGAAAGTGCAGTGGGAAGGTTTACTTCTGTCGATCCATTGGCGGAATTATATTACTCAATTTCTCCATATACGTACTGTAATAATAATCCGATAAAATTCATTGATCCCTCAGGAATGAAATATGCAAATGCTTCTGATTCAGCTTATGCATATAATAATATGTTCGATTTATTAGGTCAGATTGTTTGTTTGTTAATGCAGAGATCTAATCTAAAACAAAATAATCAAGATATTGGAAATATAGATGATCGGATCTCTGAAATGAATAAATCTATTAACGATTTTGCAGACATGGGCAATGATCTTCTGAAAACGTATACATTCAATGATGTTGGAGAGATGGGTACTCCTCGAATCTTATTTTCAGATAATAGTAATCTTATTACATTAGATGTTATAAAAAGTGATATAGGAACTGTTATGCATGAATCAAGGCATGATGGACAAATTGCAAGGAGGGAATTGTGGGAGGATAATTATTATGAAGGTCATGAAATAAGTGCTTATAGAGCGCAATATGCATATATGGGTAGACTATCAATAAACACAGCGCCAAGATTAGAAATGGAAAATATAGTATTTTTCTCATTAGGAAGTTTACCTATTACTAATATTACAAATATAAATCAGATTAACAGATCATTTATTAATAGTATAGCAGAAAAAGGGACTAATTCATTGGGAACTAATAGTATTAATTATATATACCCCCCCACACAAAATATTTCATCATTACAATGGAATGGGATAGGTTTTAGCAAGAAATCATACTTTAAAAGACGATAATATGGCAAAGAAAACATACTTTATATTAATTATTTTGTTTATATATGGTTTCGTTAGTTGCTTAACAACTAAAAACTCATTATTGGTTAACAAAAGATATACTTTAGTACACAGTGACCTTGATAGTATGTCCTTGTATTTTAAAAATAAAGAAGAATGCATATTTACCCATACTTTTAAATCTTGTAATATGAGTGAAAGGTTTCAAGGAATAAAAATTGAATGTAAATATAAATTGAAAGATAATATTCTTCAATTAAAAAACAAGTCGCAAATTGATAGTTTAAGAAATATTGCTTATATTAAAATACCTGATGATGAACTTGAAAAGTGTGAATATATGAAGTTGTATACCATTGATATAGATGGAAAAGAGGCTGGCCTTAAGGGGATTGTGATAGATGGTAGGCCAATTCGTAATAATAGTGAATATATAGGACATTTAAACTATATTGAGAATGAAAAATTGTTATTTAAAGATAGTTTACTTTTATATTTTAAAATGCCTTCTCGACCAGAAAACTCGGTTAATAAAATGGGACTCCCAGTCAGATATTCTGATTATTATATATTAGGATCATTTGTTCTAAATGGATATACTGTTGACTCTCTTATAAATCGTCAGATAATCGAAGAGGCGATCTATAATAACACCATCCCTATTAATAATATAATTAATAAGAAAAAATAATTTATGATAACATGAATTATGTGTTACTTTTTTACGGCTTCAGGCATGAAGCTGAAGACAGAGCAGCGCTACGACCCGAACCTGAATGTTATGCCAATGAACACAACAAGTCCGGTCAATGACGGATTAGCAGATTATAAGAATACCGACTATGTTGGCAATATCATTTATGAAACGGTAAAAATAGAATCTTCAATAACTAATAAGACCCGCATACTTGTAGACGGAGGTTATATCGAAAATGGAGTATACCACTATTACCTGGCAGATCATCTGGGGAGTAACCGTGTGGTAATCAATGCCAGCGGCACAATCACCCAGCGAAATCATTACTATCCTTTTGGAACAGCCTTTGCCGAGAAGTACGATGGCGGTAAAAACCAAAAGTACAAGTACAATGGCAAGGAACTGGATGACATGCATCAGTTGAACCTGTATGATTACTCGGCTAGGTATTATGAAAGTGCAGTGGGTAGGTTTACCAGTGTCGATCCATTGGCGGAGAAGTATTATAGCATTAGTCCGTATGCGTATGTGGCGAATAATCCTATAAATGCTGTAGATCCTAGAGGCGATAGTATTTGGTTTACAATTGATAAAGACATTTTACAGCTAAAGTTATCAATAACTCAAGTAGTGGGATTAATGTCAATAGGTTAGCAAAGAATATTGGTTCAGGCATAACTGATGCTTTAGGCACCAATATCTTTATTGATGGAAAAGAATATGTATTACAAACTGATATACAGATCTCAGGAGTTTCTTCAATGGATGAAGTGAGTGGTTCAGACCATTTATTTGTAGTGGCTGACAATTCTCATTATGCAATATATGGAGCAACAAATGAACTTGGGGGAAAAGTTATACATTTGAATGAAAGTAAGATTGATGGTCTTTTTAGCTATAATACAAGATCTGCGGTACATGAGTTTGGGCATACATTGGGATTAAATCATCCCGATCCTAAAAGTATAGGTTATAATTCTTCTAAAGATTTAATGGTTCAAGGAGGAAGTGGTGGAAAATTTACGGGTGGGGATCTAGTAAAAACGTATGGAAATTGGAAAACAAACAAATTAAATAAAGGAGCTAATAGTATAAAAACTTCAGATGGAAGAAAAATACCTTATCCAGTTGTTCAACATAATGGTCAAATAACTACGATTTACAAACTTGGTTATCGTTATAAATATTAAAAACAACAACAAATATGAATAAAAAAATATTTATTACTATATCAATATGTATATTGATAACAGCTATATTTATCTTCTCTGTTA
>NZ_JAEPKU010000020.1 GCF_016652235.1 Dysgonomonas sp. Marseille-P4677 | reverse complement strand
GCGTTAGCCGATTGATTATCAGTTAAGAAATCCAATGAGAATTCAGAAGCGGAAATTACAACTCCATTCGTTGTTTTCACTTTCAAGCTATTTTTATCAATATTCGGGCTTAATCCCTCAATAAAGATCTCGTTTTCTCCTTTCGACAATGCGCTCGATGCAGTGTGAATCAACTCTGCACCTTGAAAAAAAACAGTAGCTTCCTTTAGTTTTGATTTTTCAGTTTTCTTATTTTCTGCCTTTCCGTTAAGTGACATAAAAGACAAAAAGAATATCCCGATAATGAGCAGTCTTGTTTTCATGTTTAATTTACTTTTTTAATGTGATTTATCTCAAATATATAGATTAAGCTGATTAAATATGATAAAGAATGGGTAAAACTCCAGTTTGGATTGGTAAAGACATGAGTAGAGAATGTGAGAGAAACCTTGATATGACGAATAATAGCGAATAACCAACCTTTTTAAGAAGTTTTTTAATTTAAGGAGTAAAAACAAAGCTATGAGAAACAATACTTTCACCGTTTTAACTATCTTTGCACCCAAATGTATAAAAAACAACCGTTTAAATAAACGATTATTATCATATACTAGTTTCACTATGAAGAGATATAACCTGATTAACAACATCTTTGGTTGGTTTAGCTTTACAGTTGCTGCTGTTGTCTATCTTATGACAATTGAACCCACAGCCAGCTTTTGGGATTGCGGTGAGTTTATCACATCAGCCTTCAAACTTGAAGTAGGGCATCCTCCGGGAGCACCGTTTTTCATGCTTACGGGAAAATTCTTCTCACTGTTTGCTTCCGATCCGTCTCAAGTAGCAGTAATGATCAATAGTATGTCTGCTCTATTAAGTGCAGCAACTATACTATTCCTTTTCTGGACAGTAACTCACCTCGCAAAAAAACTTATATACACCAATACTGAGAAGGAGTTAACAACCGGCCAGCTTATAGCTATTATCGGTAGTGGATTGGTTGGAGCTTTAACATATACATTTACCGATACATTCTGGTTCTCAGCTGTAGAAGGTGAAGTCTATGCTTACTCATCCATGTTTACAGCGCTTGTATTCTGGCTGATATTGAAATGGGAAAACAGAGCCGACAAAGAAGGTTCTGATAAATGGCTGGTTATTATTGCATATGCAATGGGGTTGTCTATCGGGGTCCACTTGCTGAACCTATTATGTATTCCTGCGATTGTTCTTGTCTATTATTTCAAAAAGTCAAAAGATATAAATATCAAAGGCACTCTACTTGCATTAATTGGCTCTTTGTTTTTAATTGTTGTACTAATGTATGGTATCATCCCGGGATTCACAAAAGTAGGTGGCTGGTTTGAAAAGATGTTTGTCAACGGTTTTGGTTTTTCATATAATTCCGGTGCTTTAGCCTATATATTATTAATAGTGCTTTCTATTATATGGGCATTATACGAAACACTTTCTGCTAAAGGAAATATGACTCGAGCAAAAGTCGCCTTTGTGCTCTGTATGGCTCTAAGTGGCGCAACCTTTATCGGAGACAGCGTATTTTTATGGTTGATCCTATTGGGTGGACTTATCGCTTTTCTTATTGTTTCTAAGAAGATTAATTTCAGACTACTCAACACAACTGTTTTATGCTTGATGGTAATATTGATAGGATATTCTTCTTTTGCACTAATACCTATACGCTCGATAGCCAATACACCGATGGACCAGAATTCTCCTGAAAACGTATTTACTTTGGCTAGCTACCTCAATCGTGAACAATATGGTGACAGACCGTTATTTTACGGAAAAACATATGCTTCGACAGAGAAAAGAGATCCTTCTACCGGACGTTTGGAACCGCCAGTTAGCGAAAAACAATCATACGACAAAGTCGTAAAAAAATCACCGGATCAGAAAGACGAATATGTAGTAACAGGTACTATTCCGACATACGGATATACTAACACAATGTTGTTTCCTCGCATGTATTCCTCTTCAGAACCAAGGCATCTTACAGGATATCAGATATGGGGTGGTATAAAAGATACGTCAGTACCCCCTACCATGTTTGAAAACTTGAAATTTTTCTTTGATTATCAGTTAGACTTCATGTATTTCCGCTACTTTATGTGGAATTTCTCAGGTCGCCAAAACGATATACAGGCAACCGGCGGAATGACCAACGGTAACTGGATTACAGGAATTAGCTTTGTTGACGAACTCTTGGGACGTGGTCCACAAGGAAACCTTCCTCCTGATATTGCGAATAATAAAGGACATAATAAATATTACATGCTTCCTCTGATACTGGGTATCTTAGGGATTGCATTCCAATTGACTAGAGGAAAGAAAGGAGAACAACAATTCCTTGTTACCTTTATGTTATTCTTCATGACAGGTATTGCCATTATCATATATCTGAATCAACAACCATTCGAGCCGCGTGAACGAGACTATGCTTATGCTGGCTCTTTCTATGCCTTCTGTATATGGATAGGGTTTGGTGTTGCATTTATATGGAATCTACTAAAGAAAAAGTTACCTGAAGCACCTTCTGCAGCAATAGCTACAGTTGTAACATTGTTTATCCCTATACAAATGGCCAGTGAGAACTGGGACGATCACGATCGCTCGGATAGATATACAATGCGTGACTTCGCAAAAAATTACCTCACAGGATGTGAACCAAACAGTATATTATTCTCGATGGGTGACAACGATACATTCCCGTTGTGGTATATACAGGAAGTGGAAGGTTACCGTACAGATGTGCGCGTATGTAACCTCAGTTACTTGCAAACAGACTGGTATGTAGATCAAATGCGCCGACAAGCTTACGATTCTCCTCCATTGCCAATAGACTGGGAAGAAGATCGCTATCATGGAGACAAAGGACAATCGGCCTATGTATTTACCAAGAATGATATCGAAAGATTGCTTGCCAGAGACCTGAAAAGCTCAGCGGAATCTAACTGGATGGGACGTGTCAACTACGGCGACTATTATGACACTCAGGCTTACAAAGATACAATGGATCTGGCCGAGGTACTTGATATATTGAAAACGAAAGACAATTATGCACCTAAAAACCCATATGTCGACAATGGAATAATCATACCTTCCAGCATATTTAGAATGCCTATCAACACTGCCAACGTGGATTGGAATGGATTAGGGACGAAACCAAAACCTGAATTTGTTTTCAATCTCGGAGATAATAAAGGCGGCATCTATCGTCAGGAAATGATGATCTTGGATATGTTGTTCAATATCAACAAAGATGACTGGAAAAGACCAATTTACCACTGTGTAACAATTGGTGAAGCTCCTCTAAAACTAACAGATCAGTCAATGCTTGAAGGTATCACATATAGAATTACTCCGGGAGTTATCGATAGTACGGGAGTCAATACAGATGTTATGTTCGACAATATGGTCAATAAATATCAATGGGGTGGTATCGAAAATCCAAAAGTATATCTGGATGAAAACAATATTAGAATGTGCCGCACCTTCCGATTAATGTTTGAACGCCTTATAACAGCATTATTAGAACAAGATAAGAACGATAAAGCCTTGCAAGCTCTGGACAAATGTATGGAAGTAATTCCGGGTAATACAGTACCTCGCGGAGGAGAATCGATCTCATTCGCCGATGCTTATTATTTATTAAAACAACCGGAAAAAGCACAAAAGGTGTTGGACGAAATACAGTATCGAACAGATGGTAATTTACAGTGGTATGCTAGCATGAAGCCAAGCCAAATGGTGAGTTGTACAGTCGATATCAGAGAGCAGATGAATATAGAAATTCAAATTCTAGATACATATCAACGCTTTGATACTGAGAAGTACAATACTTATTTGGAAAAAATACTTAACCGTACCGAATTTTTCCTTAACAACAGAGTTTCATTTAGCGAAAGAAGCCATCCACTCGATTACTTGATGCGTATCACGATGAGAGGTATATATATGGCTGAGGATACTGCTAGTCAAAAGACAGCGCAAGAAAAAGCAGAACGTATCGGCGGACTGATGCAAAAGTTCAAGCCGGAGCTATTACAAAAATATTATCAAAAATAAAACAGATGAATAGCAGGATTCTCAAAATCAATTGGTAATCCTGCTATTTATATTGGTTTATCATGTTTATAGAACAACCCCCTTTATTATATCGCCTCTTTTTTCCGGGAGCTTACTGGAGAGAAAAAGTAGAAGGTAAGAAAACAATTTATCTGACCTTTGATGATGGCCCCATCCCGGATATCACACCTTGGGTATTAGATTTATTGGATAAATATAACATCAAAGCTACATTCTTCTGTGTAGGAGATAATGTCAGGAAATATCCGGATATTTACAATATGGTTCTCGACCGGGGACACCGTGTAGGTAATCATACATTCAATCATGTACAAGGTATTAGAAAATTTTCTAAAAGGTATTTAGAGAATACCAAACTGGCATCTGAATATATTGAATCTGAATTATTTCGCCCACCACATGGGCATATGAGAATACCTCAATTCTTTACTCTTCGCAAATACTATAAAATAATTATGTGGGACGTGGTTACCCGCGATTATAGTAAGCGGCAGACTCCAGAAAAAGTCTTTCAGAACGTGAAAAGATATACCCGCGATGGGTCTATTATTGTTTTTCACGACTCGTTGAAAGCCGAAAAGAATATGAAATATGCACTACCACGCAGTATAGAATGGTTGAAAGAACAAGGTTATACATTTGAATTACTATAAATTCCTCTATTCTATTTGAATTTATGTATCTTTTCCTGACTCTTTTATCTATAAGAAGGCTAACTGATACAAATTTCCTCAGGACATAAAAAATAACAGATAAAAAAACAGATAGAACCTGTTACCTTTGTTACTTTTTTGTTAGAAAAGAGTTAGCCATTGGCAACCCTAAAATGGTTACAAATAAAAAAAGAAGAAAAGACTGTTACTTTTGTTACCTTTTGCTTTAAAAGGTAATACTGAAACAGGGGAAGTTTAAGTATACAGCATCCCTTACTAATAAAAAAAGTCGTATTTTTGCAGGAGTAATATTATTCGAATATGATACTCGATCGTTTGTCCATACTCAACTATAAAAATATAGAACAGGCTGACCTTAGCCTTTCACCCAAGATAAACTGTTTCTTGGGAAGCAATGGTATGGGTAAAACGAACCTATTGGATGCTATCTATTATCTATCATTCTGTAAAAGCCATAACAATCCTATCGACTCGCAAAATATTTGTCATAATGCTGAATTTACAGTTATTCAGGGATGGTATGAAATAGACAATAAACAGGAGGAGTTTTTTTGCAGTCTGCGTAGGAAACAGAAAAAGCAATTTAAACGAAATAAAAAAGAATATGAACGGTTCTCGGATCATATCGGAATATTACCACTCGTAATGGTATCGCCTTCCGACACCGAATTGATAAATGGTGGAAGTGACGAACGCCGTAAATTTATGGATCTATTCCTATCCCAATTTGATAAAGAATATCTCCATTCTCTTATCCGTTATAACAAATCGCTACAACAACGAAATGCACTACTGAAAACAGATGGTCATATAGATGATACATTATTAGATCTATGGGATGAACAGCTGTCTATCGAAGGTAAAATAATTTATAAAAAAAGGAAAGACTTCATAGACAAGTTTATACCTACATTCCAAAAATTTTATGATTTCATTTGTCAATCGAACGAAACCGTAGAGCTAAAATACGAATCGCATTTCGATAAGGGAAACTTCCCGGAATTACTAAAAGAAAGAAGACAGAGAGACAAAATACTTGGTTATACGACAGTAGGTTCGCACAAAGATGATCTTGACATGCAAATGGATGGCTACTCTATCAAACGTGTTGGATCTCAAGGGCAAAACAAGACTTATGTTGTTGCATTAAAATTGGCTCAATTCGATTTCTTACATAAAGCAACCGAAACAACTCCTATTTTATTACTGGACGATATATTTGACAAACTCGATTCATCTCGTGTCGAACAAATTATAAAACTGGTATTAGATAAAGACTTTGGACAGATATTTGTCACCGATACCAACCGCGAACATCTGGATGAAATTCTTTCACGCACCAACAGCAATTACCATTTATACGAAGTGGAAAAAGGTGAGGTTATACAAAAAAATATAACATCATGAGAAAGAGGAATACAGAAAGTATCGGAGAAGTATTGAAACAATATTTTGAAGAAAACCAGTTTATCAAACGAAAACTTGCAGAAAGTAGGGCTGTAACCGGATGGTCGCAACTATTAGGCTCTATGATTGCTTCATATACAACTAACATATATTTACGAAATGGAGTTTTATATGTATCCCTTAATTCATCTGTTCTCCGTTCCGAACTAATTATGGCAAAAGACAGATTAATAAATAAATTAAACGAACATGCAGGCATGCCTGTAATTACCGATATAATATTCAGATAAATAAGAAATGAAAGAAATAACACCCGAAACATTTAAATCTACACTTCCGATACAGATCCGCTTTAATGACATCGACGCTTTAGGACATATAAATAATAACCTATACTTCAGCTACTTCGATTTAGGAAAGATAAACTACTTAGAAGATTTAAAAGGAAAATCGGCCACAAGTTGGATCGAAGGATTAATTGTTGTTGCACGTATTGAAACTGACTTCCTCTCCCCTATATATTATAAAGAAAATATAGCAGTAGATACAAAAATAATCAGCCTGGGAGAAAAGAGCGGTGTATTTCTGCAACAAATAAGGAATGTAAAGAATGGAGATATCAAATGCCGTTGCAAAACGGTATTCGTTACATATAATGCCGACACACAGTCATCTATGCTTATACCTGATGTCTGGCGAAAAGCTATTTCTGAAGTAGAAGAGCTAGAGTTATAAAAAAACAGGGGGCTAAGCCCCCTGTTTTTTTATCCCGCTTATTTTTTAGAAAAGGTTTTAGGATACTCTACGGGATATAATTTCTCTCCACCTAACAATCTTATATAGGTAGAAAATACCCTCTGACCCTCTTTCAATTCTATCACTCGGCAACCATTCTTACCAAGATTATTGTACTCTGTGTTTCCTCCTGAGAAACGACCGTAAGCCAAATAAATATCATAATAATTGCCAATATAGTCATTATCATGATCATGTCCGACAAAAGTCCCCATTACATCGCCCGCCTGACGCATAGCAGCAAACATACCTGTATTTAACTTTCCATTACATTCTTTTTCATCTTTGCTTCCTATCAGCTCGTTATATTTTTCGGCTTTCATTTGCGCATACTCTACTAACGGTATATGAAAGAATGCTAATGCCGGATATGGAACTCCATCATTCTCTATAGTATAAGCTGCACTCTGGTTTTTATACCATTCTATCTGATTGGGCGCAAACCAGTCGTAAGTACCAAGCCCCTTTATTGGGGTATAGGCTCCCGAATCGAAGAAATAGAGAAGGGCTTTGTTTTCATTTCCGTCTTTTGATTTTACTTCCAATATATAGTTCCCTACGCCTTTCAAGGCTTTGTTTCCGGGTTGTGCAATACAATAAGTTTTAGTCATTACATAATCCATCAGTTCTTGTCTCGACATACCATGTTCATCATCATGATTACCGAATACATAGGCCCAAGGTATCTCAGATTGCTCTACTTCATTAAAAACTTCATCAAGGCCTTCCTTCACCGGTTTGGAATAAATCACGTCTCCTGTGAAAACCACCAGGTCTGGCTTTTCTTCGATAAGGACTTCTCTTATTAAAGAGATTGCAACAGCCGATTCCGGATTATTTTTCTGATAGTGAATATCCGTAAATTGTATTATTTTGAAACTACCTTTATCATTAAAATGTAAAACTAGATTTTGAGCTGACACAGATAATATAAAAAAGAAAAAAACTAGTGTAGATAAATAGCGCATGATACTGGCATTTTTAAATTAAACAATATGCTAAGATAAAAAATATTAGCGATGGGTTTGTCAATATCATTTTTTTTATATCTTTGCAAAAACAAAAAAGAAAAAATGAGCTTTTTATTAACAAATACATTTTGGTGGTGGCACTCTCAACTTAAAAAGTCGTGAGCCAAGTCGGTGTGTATTTACAAATAGAAAGTTTTTAAAATACAAAGCCTATCGTAACTCACGATAGGCTTTTTTTTTATGATAATAAACAAAACAAAATATAAAATGGGAAAATTCACAGTTGATTCAAATGGCTTTTATGGAGAATTCGGTGGTGCATATATACCTGAAATTCTTTATGATAATGTAGAAACATTGAAGAATACTTATTTAGAAGTATTAAATGAGCCATCCTTTAAAGAAGAATATGAAGGTTTATTAAAAGACTATGTAGGCCGACCATCACCCCTATATTTAGCTAACCGTTTGTCTCTAAAATATGGATGCAAAATATATCTTAAACGAGAAGACCTCAACCATACGGGTTCCCATAAAATAAACAATGCAATAGGACAGATATTGATTGCCCGCCGCATGGGAAAAACCCGCATTATAGCCGAAACAGGAGCCGGGCAACACGGTGTCGCTACTGCAACAGTTTGTGCACTGATGAATATGGAATGTGTTGTATACATGGGAGCTGTGGATGTAGAACGCCAGAAACTGAATGTACAAAAAATGGAAATGCTTGGTGCTACAGTTGTTCCTGTTACCAGTGGAAATATGACTCTCAAGGATGCGACCAATGAAGCCATACGCGACTGGTGCAGCAACCCATCCAACACATATTATGTAATCGGTTCGACTGTGGGTCCCCATCCCTATCCAGATATGGTAGCACGTCTACAATCGATCATTAGTGAAGAAATACGAAAACAACTACTCGAAAAAGAAGGTCGTGAAACACCTGACTATGTGATGGCCTGTGTAGGAGGTGGCAGCAATGCCGCAGGTACAATATACCACTTCATAGATGAAATAAATACAGAAATAGTACTTGCGGAAGCTGCCGGAAAAGGTATAAATTCCGGAGAATCGGCAGCAACTATCCATTTAGGAAAACTGGGAATCATTCATGGAAGTAAGACTCTGATTATGCAATCGGAAGACGGGCAAATAGAAGAACCTTATTCTATATCAGCCGGCTTGGATTATCCGGGTATCGGTCCGATGCATGCTCATCTCGCCAAGATAGGACGTTCGCAAGTACTCGCTGTAACAGACGATGAAGCTATGCAAGCGGCTTTCGAACTGACCAAACTGGAAGGTATCATTCCGGCTATAGAATCGGCGCATGCGCTGGGCGCATTAAACAAGATGAAATTCAAAGCAGATGATATTGTCGTACTATGTCTTTCAGGAAGAGGAGATAAGGATATGGAAACATATATAAATTATAATGCCTAAAATAATGAAATATAAAATAAATGTAAAAACAAAAAACCTTCTTGCCGATCTTCAAACACCGGTAGGAATCTACCTGAAGGTAAGAGATATATATCCAGAATCTGCTTTATTGGAAAGTTCTGACTATCATGGAGGAGAGAATAGCTTCTCATTTATAGGCATCAGTCCTATTGCACGGTTTAAAGTAGAAAATGATGAAATAACTTATACTTATCCCGACAATACAGTAAAACAAGAAACCTTATCAGGACATCAGAAATTAACAGACAAATTTCATGAATTCATTGGTGAATTTGATGTAAAAGGTGAAAACCAAACGAATATCAATGGTTTTTTCGGTTATACATCCTATGATGCCATCCGACACTTCGAAACTGTAGACCCGATTAATACGAAACTAAAAAATGCAGATATTCCTGAATTCTATTATATTCTCTATCGTTTCATACTAGTTATTAACCATTTAAAGAATGAGTTGACAATTATTGAAAACATAGCGGATGGATCGGAAGAAAAGTCTCATGAGCTGGAAGCTATACTTACCAATAATAATATTGCATCATATAATTTTGAAGCTATAGGTCAGGAGCAATCAATGATTACCGATGAAGAACATCAGGAGATGATAAAGAAAGGAATTGCACATTGTAAGCGTGGTGACGTTTTTCAAATAGTCCTTTCACGTTGCTTCACTCAAAAATTTGCCGGTGACGATTTTAAAGTATATCGTTCTTTACGCTCCATCAACCCTTCTCCATACCTGTTTTACTTCGAATTTGGCTCCTTCCGCATATTTGGCTCATCTCCTGAAACACATTGTAAAATAACAAAAGGTAAGGCTTACATAGACCCCATAGCCGGCACATATTTCCGCACAGGTGATGATGAAAAGGACCGTATTCTTTCCGAAAATCTATTAAAAGACGAGAAAGAGAATGCCGAACATGTCATGCTTGTCGATCTTGCACGCAACGATCTAAGTCGTAACTGCCAGGATGTTAGAGTTGAATTTTACAAGAATGTTCAATTCTATTCTCATGTCATTCACTTGGTATCACGTGTTAGTGGAACAGTTGACAAAGGAAGAAATAGTATCTCTGTCTTTGCCGATACATTCCCTGCCGGAACATTATCCGGTGCGCCAAAAGTGAGAGCAATGCAATTGATTAGGGATATAGAAAAGCAAATGCGTGGAGTATATGGAGGATGCATCGGATATATTGGTTTTAATGGTGATTTGAATCAGGCCATTACCATCCGTACATTTCTAAGTAGAAATAACACATTGTATTATCAGGCAGGAGGAGGTATTGTTTCCAAATCTAATCCTGAAACTGAAGTAATGGAAGTAAAGAACAAACTGGGCGCATTAACTAAAGCTGTTAAGTTTGCCGAGAAACTAAAAAACTAAGTTAAGTAAGAAAATATGAAAATTCTGATATTCGATAATTACGACTCATTTACATACAATCTCGTACACTTAGTTAAAGAACTAGGCTTCACAGAGGTCGATGTATACAGAAACGACAAGATAGCTCTTGAAGATGTCGAAAAATATGATAAGATTATTCTTTCTCCCGGTCCTGGCATCCCGTCCGAAGCCGGACTACTGCTCCCTTTGATTAAAGAATATGCTGGTAAGAAGCCTATTCTGGGAGTATGTCTGGGACATCAGGCTATCGGAGAAACATTCGGGGCAAAGCTAAGTAATCTGGAAGATGTATACCATGGCGTTGCAACAAAAATAAGTATCATCAAGCCTGATTATCTTTTTAATGGACTTGACAATAGACTGGAAGTAGGACGTTATCATTCATGGATAGTGAACAAACTTGATTTACCTGATTGCATAGAAATTACCGCAATAGATGATAATGGACAAATTATGGCCTTAAGACATAAAGAATTTGATATACACGGTGTTCAATTTCACCCTGAATCGGTATTGACTCCGGCAGGAAAAGCAATAGTCAGAAACTTTTTAAATAACTAAATATAAATCTAACAATTATGAGCAAGAAAATCTTTTTAAGTGAGGATGATATTCCTAAAAGTTGGTATAACATTGTAGCGGATATGAAAAATAAGCCGTTACCTCCACTTAATCCTCAGACAAAAGAAGTACTAAATCCTTCCGATCTCGAACCTATTTTTGCAAAAGAACTGATCAATCAGGAACTGACAGAGGAAAGATGGATTGAAATCCCTGACGAAGTAAGAGAATTATACAAAATATGGAGACCGACTCCGGTAGTAAGAGCTACAGGGCTGGAAAAAGCGCTGGATACCCCAGCTCATATCTATTTCAAAAATGAAGGAGTAAGCCCGATAGGTTCGCACAAATTAAACTCTGCATTACCGCAAGCATATTATAATAAGAAGCAAGGTATCAAACGGCTTACGACGGAAACAGGAGCCGGACAATGGGGTGCAGCTTTGAGTTTTGCATCAAGCCTATTTGGTTTAGATCTGGAAGTATATATGGTAAAGGTTAGTTACGAACAAAAACCATATCGTCGCATGATGATGCAAACATGGGGTGCAAATGTAATTCCTTCTCCCAGCACTCTGACCGACTCGGGTAGAAGCATTTTAGCTAAAGACCCTAATAATTCGGGAAGCCTTGGTATCGCCATTTCCGAGGCCGTAGAAGCTGCCGTAAAAGGAGAAAACACCCGATATACACTAGGTAGTGTATTGAATCACGTTATCCTTCACCAAACTATCATCGGATTGGAAAGTGAAAAGCAGATGGAAATGGCTGGCGAATATCCGGATATTGTTATCGGCTGTTTTGGCGGTGGTTCCAATTTCTCAGGGATCAGTTTTCCATTCCTTCGTCATAAGCTGACGGATGGTAAAGAAGTACGCATTATTGCAGCCGAACCTGCTAGTACTCCAAAATTATCGAGAGGTAAATTTGAATACGATTATGGAGATACTGTCGGCTTAACTCCACTTCTTCCAATGTATACTCTTGGACACGACTTCCAACCCGCAGATATTCACGCCGGAGGATTGCGTTACCACGGAGCTGGTACTATTGTCAGCCAATTACATAGAGATGGATTTGTTGAGGTGCAGGCTATACCTCAATTGGAAACCTTCGAAGCAGGCAAATTATTCGCTAACACCGAAGGTATTATCCCTGCTCCAGAATCTACTCATGCCATTGCTTCTGCTATCCGTGAAGCGTTGAAAGCTAAAGAAGAAGGTGTGCAGAAAACAATATTATTCAACCTTTCAGGACATGGGTTAATAGATATGACGGCTTACGATCAATTTCTGACCGGAAAGATGAAGAATTATGATCTGACTGACGAAGAAATTGCACGAACAACAAATACGTTGGAAAAACTAGTTAAATGAGATATTCACTCATCATATTAACCTCATTACTTGCATCTTTATATTTCTTTGTAAGGGGGAATAATGATATCCCGAATAGACTGGATGAAAATATTCCAGTCTATCTGGATAGCATTAGTCCTGACATAAAGAAATTTACTGAAAAATCTGATACTATCTATGATATAGCATATCATAAAGATGGACATTTTTCGCATATAATAGGAAAAATTATAGATGAGCAAAACGTCTATGCCTTACTGTATGATGATAAAGATACATTATTAAACTTTTACTATTTTGATTTAGCTAAAACTAAATGGAAGCAGATTGGATCAGAACGTCCTGTATGGGAGCAAATCTTTGATGTATCTATTGAAGATATGGATGGCGATAATAGAAATGAAGTGATCACTTTCTCCTATCCCAATATGAATGGTAATACCTTCAAAGAAATATATTACTTTTCTCCCAACAATGACTCTGTACATATTGCAGCGAGTTTCTTTACATCTACTTATGAAGCCGATAAAATAGCTAAGACAGTCAGAACTTATTATGGCGGGAGCTGGTATATGCCTCTCATCCTCACTCTCTATAAATGGCATGGAGAGAATTTGATAATCATGAAAGAGATTAGAAAAAATTTAGTAGAAGATGCTCCTATGGGATCTGATCATTATATACTATCATATTACGAAAACCCATTGAAAGGAGATGAACATGTAGTAGATTCACTATCATTGATATTCGAATTCCCATTCGAAAAAGCTAAACATCAATATTTATGGGACAATTTTTTTGAAGAGAACTGATTACTGTATTATAAATAAAGTAGAACCGCAATAGCTAATAATATAATGAAACAGATACTAAACAGACTATTCGAGCATCAATACCTCAACCGCAACGAGGCAAAGGAAATACTAACTAATATGGCAGCGGGGATATACAATGATTCTGAAATTGCGGCATTTATAAGTGTTTTCCTAATGCGAAGTATCAGTGTAGACGAATTTTTAGGATTTTCTGATGCACTGTTGGATTTACGAGCGAATGTAGACCCATTAGCAGCGTATAATCCAATTGATATTGTAGGTACAGGTGGCGATAACAAAAATACATTCAATATATCTACACTGGCTTGTTTTGTTACAGCTGGAGCGGGATATAAAGTTGCCAAGCATGGAAATTATGGAGCTACTTCAGTAAGTGGTGCGTCGAATGTCATGGAACAGCATGGAGTAAAATTCACCGCAAATGTAGATAAATTGGAAGAATCGTTAGCTAAGACTAATATTGCATATATGCATGCTCCGCTATTCAACAATGCTTTGAAGGTCGTAGCGCCTATACGTAAAGCTTTAGGTGTCCGTACATTTTTCAATATGCTTGGTCCGGTAGTAAACCCTATAAAACCAAAACGAACTGTATTAGGTGTCTTTAACCTAAAGATGGCACGTCTATACTCCTATATGTATCAGCAAACTGATGTAGATTATTCCATTGTACATGGTTTGGATGGATATGATGAGATTTCGTTGACAGGAGATTTCAAAATAATCAATAAATTTGAAGAACGAATTTATAGTCCTGAGCAAGTCGGGTTTGAACGTTATACAGAAAAAGAACTCTATGGAGGTTCAACACCTGAAGATGCCTCCAAGATATTTGATAATGTTATAAATAATATGGCAACACCGGCTCAAAAAAATGCGGTGATAGCCAATGCTGCTACTGCTATTCAGACTATAAATTTAAATATTTCGTTTGAAGATGCCGTTGCAGAGGCACGTGAATCATTAGATAGTGGGAAAACAAAGGAAACGTTCAGAAAATTTCTGGAATTAAACGCTTAATAGTTTCTAGTATGGAATCACAAGAAACACCTCTCTGCAGTTCGCTTGATGATATAAGGGACAACATAGATAAAATAGATACAGAATTAGTTAAACTGATTGCAAAACGTAGTAAATTTGTATCACAGGCTGTTCATTTTAAAAAATCAACAGCAGAAGTGCTCGCAACAGACAGGATAGATTTGGTAATATCCAAAGTTAGAGCTTTAGCCGAACAAGTCGACTTAAACCCAATAATTACGGAGAAGGTATACCGAACAATGATAAATACATTTATCATTGAAGAATTAACTGAATTTGACTCTTTATATAAAGAGATCAAACAGTCTTATTATTAATTATGTTCATGAAAAAAGTACTGATAATAAATGGTCATCCCGACAAAGAAAGTTTTTGTTTCGGATTGCATGAGAGTTATAAGAGAGGCAGTCTCAAGAAGGGTAATGAAGTGAAAGAAATCATTTTATCCGACATGACCTTCAATCCGATTCTTATGTATGGTTACCGCAAGCGTACCGAACTAGAGCCAGACCTACTCGATGCGTGGGATAAACTACAATGGGCCGAACATATCGTCTGGATTTATCCTACTTGGTGGGCATCGCCACCAGCTCTACTTAAAGGATTTATTGAACGAGTATTTCTTCCGGGATTCACATTCCAATATCAGGAAAAATCACCATTCCCCAAAAAACTTCTTTCAGGGAAAACTTCTGAAATAATCAGTACGATGGACGCTCCTGTTTTCTATTATAAATGGTTCCTCAACGACGTTGGAGGGAAATTGATACGTAAGAATATTGGTGCATTTTGTGGTATAAAAAATATACGCACAACATATCTCGCTACATTAAAAAAATCAACTCCGGAACAAAGAGAAAAGTGGTTAAATAAAATAGAGGTAATAGCTCAAAAATAATGGAAAGTAATATTCAGACAACCTCAAAAGAACGAATCCGCATCGCAATATTCTGTTTGTATTTTTGTACAGGATTAAGTTTTTCCAGTTGGGCTAGCCGTATACCTGATATTAAAACTACGTTAGAACTCGGAGATGCAGCATGGGGTACAATTCTCCTGATGATTCCTATCGGGCAAATATGCGGAATGACTATATCTGGATTAATTATATCTAAAGCCGGAAGTAAGAAGATACTTCCTATTGCTCTTATCGGATACATATTAGCCTTACTGCTTATTGGCATTTCGGCCAGTGAATATGCCCTGATAATAAGTCTTATTATTTTCGGATTCTTTGGAAACTTCTGTAATATTTCAATCAACACACAAGCAGTAACACTAGAAACGACATATAACAAACCGATAATGGCCTCCTTTCATGGAGGCTGGAGCCTAGCAGGATTGACTGGTGCAAGTGTTGGATTGCTAATGGCATCTATTCATTTAAAACCAATATACCATTTTTCCATTATAGCGATAATCATTCTTATTTGTCTACTAATAAACAAACGGTTTTTACAACCTGACATTAAAAAGGTTAAAGACCAGACTGAAAAAGAAAAAAATAAAAGGAACAAACCGGAAACATTCTTATTCCTTCTAGGCATAGTTGCCTTTTGTGGTATGGCTGCAGAAGGAGCGATGTCGGATTGGAGCGGACTTTTCCTCATCGATGTAGTGGGCACACCAAAACATATGGCTCCAATAGGGCTAGCAGCCTATATGATAACAATGGCTTCGGGACGCTTCCTTATAGATAAAGCGACTCAAAAATGGGGCAGAAAGAAAGTAATACAAGCCGGAGGACTCCTCATATCCATAGGACTATTCACTGCTGTTGCTCTACCTTATTTTGCAACAACTATAGTTGCATTTATGATCATAGGTTTCGGTACTGCCGGAATCGTACCTACAATATATAGTATAGCCGGGCAAAAGACTAAAATACCGACCAGTATAGCTCTTACAATAGTTTCGAGTGTAAGCTTCCTCGGTTTTCTTATGGGGCCACCACTTATAGGTTATATTGCAAGTGTTACTAATTTAAGATATTCCTATGCTTTAATAGGACTATTTGGCATCTGCATAGTCGTACTGGCTTCCACTGTAAAGATTTTGAAATTCGATAAAATTAAACGTCCTAAAACAGAGACTAATGACTAATATTTTAGATAAAATAATCGCTAATAAAAGAGAAGAAGTGCAAAGAGAGAAGGCAATTCTCTCTCTCTCCCTGTTAGAAGAAAAAATTACCGATATAAACAATAAGTACTCGTTTAAAGAAGTATTGGTTAATTCCCCTACCGGAATTATTGCTGAGTTTAAGCGTAGATCCCCTTCGCGCGACTGGATATTTAAGGATGCCAAAGTAGAAGATGTGATTCCTCTCTATTCTAAAAATGGAGCCAGTGCTATTTCTGTACTTACAGATATCGATTTCTTCGGAGGCACACTCGTCGATTTGGAATTGGCAAGAAATCTTACGACTATTCCCCTATTACGAAAAGATTTCATGGTAGATGAATACCAACTCTATCAGGCAAAGTTAGCCGGAGCCAATGCAATTCTACTCATCGCGTCTGCTCTATCGATACAAGAGACAAAACTCCTTGCAGCAAAAGCAAAAGAATTAGGTCTTGATGTATTGCTCGAGATACACAACGAACAAGAATTGGGACATATTAATGATAACGTGGATGTAGTCGGTGTAAACAACCGTAATCTTGGTTCCTTTGTAACAGATGTACAAATATCATTCGATTTAGCTGATAAGATTCCTGATGAGTTTGTAAAAATATCCGAGAGTGGTATATCTCAACCTCAAACGGTAATTGAACTTCAACAAGCCGGTTATAAAGGATTCCTCATGGGTGAAAACTTTATGAAAACTCCTAATCCAGGTAAATCACTTGAAGAATTTATAATACAGTTGAAATGAAAATAAAAGTCTGCGGGATGAAATATCCCGACAACATAAAAGATCTAGGTACTTTACCTATCCACTTTATGGGGATGATATTTTATCAAAAATCGCCTCGATATGTAGAAAACCTTATTTTACCAGACTTAAAGATTTTACCTGATTATATTAAAAGAGTCGGAGTCTTTGTCAATTCAGATATAGATTTTATACTGAATAAGGTAAACAAATATAATCTGGATCTTATCCAACTGCATGGAAACGAATCGCCGGAATTCTGTAAAGGGCTGAATAGGATGCTCCCGATTATAAAAGCATTCAGTATCGCAGATTCTTCAGATATCGATAAGACTAAGGCATATGATGGATTACAGGGATATTTCCTATTCGATACTAAAACACCTCAATATGGCGGGTCGGGGCAAAAATTTGATTGGAGCATACTAGAAACATATACAGGAAATACTCCTTTTTTCCTTAGTGGCGGTATATCTATTAATGATATAGATGAAATAAAAAAGATAAAGCATCCACAGTTTTACGGTCTTGATCTCAACAGTAAATTTGAAAAGGAGCCCGGATTAAAAGACATAACATTATTACAGCAATTTATAAAAGAACTAGAATATGAACAGGATTAAGCAACTATTCGAAAAGAAGAAGAAAGATATACTTTCTATCTATTTTACGGCAGGATTTCCTCGTCTGGACGACACCTGCAATATTATCCGCGAACTGGAAGCGAACGGTATCGACCTAATAGAAATAGGCATCCCTTTTTCAGACCCGATGGCAGATGGTCCTACTATTCAGGATAGTGGAACAACGGCTTTAAGAAATGGCATGACATTGAAAATCTTGTTCGACCAGTTAAAAGACATTCGTAAAGATGTAAATATACCATTGATTATGATGGGGTATCTGAATCCTATTATGAGATATGGCTTTGAAAACTTTTGTAAAAAATGCAATGAGATAGGCATCGATGGAGCAATAATTCCGGACCTACCATTCAACGACTATATAAATGAATATAAAGCTATTGCTGACAAATATGACATCAAAATAGTAATGCTTATTACTCCCGAAACGTCTGATGAGCGTATCCGGCTGATAGATGAACATACTGATGGCTTTATTTATATGGTTTCTTCAGCATCTACTACAGGAGCACAAAAGAGTTTCGATGAGAAAAAACAAGAATATTTCCGTAAAATAAATGGAATGAACTTGCGCAACCCTCGTCTTATCGGGTTCGGCATATCAAACAAAGCGACATTAGATGCTGCACAGACAAATGCAAGCGGTGCAATTATCGGCAGTAAGTTTATTACCTTACTAAAGGAACATACAAGTATAAAAGACGCAGTCAACGCACTGAAGGAAACTCTCAGCGAATAAATTCCTGATGAAATTATATGCCGATATGCTATGATCCCTAATCCCTTTATTAGCATATCGGCATATTAAAAACTAAATGATATCTTTGCACGTTAGATTACAACACAACTTTTTTCAATTATTGAATGTTTCGAATAGCGGATTATATAAAGAGGACAAGTAAGTTTATATTTAAATATAAGTTTACAATACTCTCTTTATCATATATCATATTAATTGCGTTTATACCTATCAGATTTGCATTTAGCATACCTATGCTATTTCTAGCCATATCTTTTCTACCCATTCTGAACATTCTCGCTAAGACAAAATACACTTTTATTCTAACCTTCCTACTCGCATTTATCCTCACATTTAATGCTTATTTTGCCTTCATTCTAAAGAGTGATGTATCGCTTGAAATAATGGCTTCGATCTTTGAGACCCATTTAACAGAAGCGGTAAGCATGATGAGAAATATATGGTTACCTGCTATTATAACCTTGACAATATCAACGGCCTTACTATATTTTGCTGAAAAAGAATTAAGGGAAAGTAAATTATCAATCAAATTATCAATAGGCTACCTACTCATCTATCTTTTTCTTTTCTTACCATACCTTTGTTACAAACGTATCAAATGGATGGAAGAAGAAGAACTATTTAAAGAAGCCCCTATTCGTGTAATACAAGATAAGGTGAATCTTTATGCTCCTATACTCTACGGTAATATTTTTACTATAATGGCATATCAGGATGAAATGGCCAAACTAAAAGAGTTTACAAATCAAGAAAACAAGGTCTTACCCAAGGGGATTATCTTGAATGATTCAACACAGACTCCACAAAAGATATATCTTATCATAGGAGAAAGCGCCTATCGTAAGCATTTTTCATTATATGGATACCAAGTAAAGACAACACCATTCCTCGATAGTCTTTCTATTAACGATACGACACAAATAAAATACTATAGTGGTATTGCTGCTGCACCTTTTACACGCAATGCCCTCCGAATAGCCCTTTCTTTTGCGTCTACCCGCGACCTAGAGCCTTTTTATAAAAATAAGAATCTCATCAATATGGCTAATGATGCCGGATATCAAACCTTCTGGATATCCAATCAGGGGAATTCAGGCATTCAGGATTCTTACCTCGGATATCTATCGGCAAGCACTACATATGCGATATTTACAAAAGGCGGCTATTTAGCAAATGACGATTTTGACCTAATTCCTATTTTAGATAGTGTTCATAATAAAATTGACAAACAATTCTTCATAATACATCTTGTAGGCAGTCATAATAATTACTCCGATAGGTATGATGAAACAGACAAACAGGCTATTCCGGGTGACAATTCGCTTAAAACTCACTACGACCGTTCTATCCACCATACTGATAGGGTTCTAAATAAAATATACGATACGATGCAACAAGATTCGACAGCCATCTTTTATTACTTTTCCGATCATGGAGAAATAATAGGGAGAGGACATGGCCCTTGGAAAAATGGTGTTGCGCAATTCGATATCCCACTTATTACTATCGAAAAGAATACAGATAAGTTGAATACCATAGTAAATAAATATGTGGATCCCGAGACTAAACTTATAAACAACTCTAGTACAACCCTGATTCTAGCTGAAATACTTGGTTATTATATTCCTCAAAAATATATTGAACAAGCTATAGAAGATGGAAAGTATGTTCGCCACGCTGATCAAAGCTATTCTCTATATTCGGATGTAAAAGAAGATGTGGAATAGTTTTTTACAAACGATTCCTCGTTATTAAATCCTACGAATTTAATACCTTTGTAGCCAATAAATAAAAATAATGGCAGAAACCTCTCTGAAAAGGAAAACAGCATTAGCTCTTTTTTGGAGCTTTATAGATAAAGGTGGACAACAAGTTATTCAACTTGTATTTGTCTTCATTCTTTCCCGTTTGGTTTTGAAAGATGAATTCGGGGCCGTAGCAGTCCTTTCCATTTTTACTATTATAGCAAATATACTCCAAGAAAGCGGATTCTCAGCAGCGCTGATTAGAAAAAAGGAGGTATCCCAACATGAATATTCATCTGTATTTTACTTTAACATCTCCATTAGCTTTGCAATATATATCCTATTTTTCTTATGTGCCCCTCTCATTAGTTGGTTTTTCGAAAAACCAATATTAACCAATCTCTCCCGTTTTATTTTCCTTGCTTTTATTTTCAATGCATTTGGAATCATCCAGAATGTAAATCTGATAAAAGCAATGAACTTTAAGGCGAATACACGTATCACTCTGATTGCGGGATGTATATCCGGACTGATTGCAGTAGGTATGGCTTATAAAGGATTCGGGATATGGAGCCTTGCTGCGCAACAGGTTATGCAAAGCTTTCTAAGAAGTTTACTCCTCTGGATATTTGTGAAGTGGCGCCCCCTTGCTCAATTTACATTTCTACATATAAAAGAGATGTCTGGATTCAGCATGAGACTATTATTAACTAATCTCATGAATCAGATCTGTGCCAATATAATTCCTATCCTTATTGGTAAAAAATACTCATTAGAGCAGGTAGCTTCATACGGCCAAGGATCTAAATTTAATAATATCTCTCAGTCCATTATTAGTGATGGTATAAAAAGTGTAGCATTTCCACTACTATCCAATATTGGTCATGATGAAGAAAGAGGGAAAAAAGTTTTTAGAAAAATTGTCCGTATTACATCTTTCATATCTTTTCCTGCGGCTCTGTTACTCCTTGTTTTAGCCAAGCCAATTATAGACATTTATCTTCCTCCCCAATGGGCAGACGTTGTTCCCATCTTACAAATTCTATCTATAGGAGGAGCTTTTTACCCCTTATATAGCCTTATTAGCTCCCTTCTTCAATACAAAGGCCGATCGGGATTATTATTTCGGATTGATCTAATAAGAAATATTCTCCAAATAATTGCAATTCTTATTACTGTCAGGTTTGGTGTTTTAGGATTAGTCACCGGAGTTAGCTGTGTGAATGGTATTATATTCTTCGTTGGTATTTACATAGCAGGAAAAACAATATCATATTCTATAAAAGAGGTATTAATGGATATTTATCCTTATCTATTTATTGCTATTTTTTCAATACTACCTTTTTTATTTCTTAATAAGGTTGGTATAGAGAACATATATATATTGTTAATTTTACCTCTAATTGGAGGGAGTTTCTTATATTTACTACTCGTAAAGCTACTTGGATCAGTAATCATTCAGGAAACGATAGATTTCATTAAACACTCTTTTAAATAACTTATGCTAAAAACGATACGATTGATTTTGGGCATCTATCCCCGAAAGATTGAAGCTAGCATTAAGTCAATACTTTGGTATAGACAGATAAAAAGAGTAATCAAGAAACAAGTCAAGCTTTTAAATATACCTTTCTTTTTGGTTAAACATCTAGTTTTTGGATCACGTATAGATGGGTATATAGCTCATATAACGTCTTTCGGAGAGAATGTAAATCTGACTAAACAGGGTGTTGCAACCAATTATAATTATAAATATGGTTGTGGAATATTTATTTTAATAAAAAATTAATGGTCTCAATCTTATTATCGGGTGGTTTAGGAAATCAGATGTTCCAATATGCAGCG
Organism: Dysgonomonas sp. Marseille-P4677; assembly: GCF_016652235.1. Taxonomy (GTDB): domain Bacteria; phylum Bacteroidota; class Bacteroidia; order Bacteroidales; family Dysgonomonadaceae; genus Dysgonomonas. Next base: position 22,330 of record NZ_JAEPKU010000020.1, on the reverse strand, counting down.
GCTAAAGCATTAGCCAAACGGCTGGACTCTTCCCTTAATATAGATCTTTATAATCTGACTAAAAAGACAAAAGCTACAGTTAGATCATACGAGCTTGATATATTCGATATAAATGCGCCTATAAAGTCTACAATAAAAGGGAAGCTATTCATAAAGATGCGTCCTTTTATTCAGAAGCACAGATCGTTCTTCCAACATTTAGGATTATTAACCGATACCTATGCACTCCAATACGAACCGATAATAGAAACAATAAAAGGAAATGTGACAATGTCAGGTTATTTCCAATCTGAAAGATATTTTCAAGATATAAAATCCGATATCTTTAAAGACTTCACATTTAAAAATCCTTTGGGTGAAAGAAATTTGGAGGTAGCAGAACAAATAGCTCAATCAGAATCTATTGCTATTCATATACGTCGCGGAGATTATATTACGGATAAAGGAGCAAGCTTGAACTTCGTGACATGTGGAAAAGAGTATTATCAAAAAGCTATTGCTTATATAGCCAGAAAAATACAAAATCCTATTTTCTATGTATTCTCGGAAGACATGGATTGGGTTAGAAAAAATCTTAATTTTGAATCTTACCAAGTTTTATTTATCGATTGGAATAGAGATAAAGAAAGTTATCTGGATATGCAACTGATGAGCCGTTGTAAACATAACATCATTGCAAACAGCAGTTTCAGTTGGTGGGCTGCATGGCTCAACCGAAATAGTCAAAAGATAGTTATAGCTCCTGAGAAATGGTTTCAGGAAGATTTCAAAAATCTTTTTTTAGATGATTTCTATCCAAATGGATGGGTAAAAATATAAGTATAGAATGAAAGTATCTGTATTAATGCCGGTTTACAATGCCGAAGCATATCTGGCCCAAGCTATTGACAGTATTATTTCCCAAACTTTTACCGAATGGGAGTTAATACTAGTAAACGATGGTTCTACGGATAAAAGTGAAGAAATAATACTATCCTATTCCGATTCCCGAATAAGGTATTCGAAAAATAGTGAAAACAAAGGGATCATTTATACCCGAAATCTGATGATAGAAATGTCATTAGGTGAATATATTGCATTTCTTGATAGTGATGATATATCTCTGCCGACAAGGCTTGAACAACAGATCACATTTCTTGATAATAATCCTGATTATGCATTGTGCGGAACATGGAGCATAATGAGTGATAAGGATGGCAGAAAAATAAGAAAAATTAATATGCCATCTAGTAACGAAGATATTAAGTGCTCGCTCTTATTCATTAATACTTTTGTCCAGTCTAGCATAATGATTCGTAAAGAAATACTTATCCAACATTCATACAACAAAAACTTTCCCGTAGCAGAAGATTACGAATTATGGTGTAGATTGTCCAGACTATATAAATTAAAGAATCTGCCTATCCACCTCACTCAATACCGTTGGCATGGTGATAATATCAGCCAATCGAAAAAAACACTGATGGATAATCTGGTAAAAGATATATATAGAAGGGAATTGAATTATATAGGTATTAATCCTACAAATGAGGAGCTATTACTGCATGCTGCAATAAAAGACAAGACAATCGTAGACATTTCTACTGAGGAATATTTGAAAGCTTTGAAATTATGGCTTATCAAACTAGCTAATCATGCGGATGAAAATAAAGCCTACAATCGAGATATATTTATCTCGACACTCGTATTTCGTTGGATATTTGCTTGTAAAGAATGGCAAACTCCGATAAAAGCTTTATCATTGCCTATATCTTTGAATATAAAGCAATATCGAATATTATTTAAAATGTTACGTCAGCGCATATAACAAGATAATGAAAGAAGATTTAAGTTTATACAATCCGGAAGGTTCCGAATTAAGAAATCTGCAAATGAGAATGCTAGACATTCTTATTGTTGTAACAGATATTTGTGACAAACATAATCTCCCTTATTGGATTAGCGGAGGTACCTTATTAGGGGCAATACGGCATGGAGGATTTATTCCTTGGGATGACGATATAGATATAGAATTAATGCGCTCCGACTATAAAAAGTTGGCTAAAATATTACCAAAAGAGCTTCCGAGCAATCTTTATTTCCAGACACCGAAGGAGAATAGTTACCGTATGCTGTTTTCTAAAGTAAGAGACCGATACTCCATCATACATTCCGAGGAGGAAGATATGGCTACTTACAAAGAAAAAGGTGTATATATTGATATATTTATAGAAGAAAGAAGTTATAGGTGGATGAAAAACATAGTGGATTTCTTCTACGGAAGAGCATTCAGGCGTTTGAAACGAGGAAGGCCATTTCATTCCTTAAAATATTTGTATGAATATAGTACATCCCTACTCCTTTATCCGATAGGTATTTGTCTTATCTGGATAGCAAGAGGCATATGTGCTATTACAAAGCCAAACAATATTCTACATAGCTATGGAATAGGTAATTCGACCAACCACCATTCAAGCTATATGTTCCCTGTGAGTAAGGTATCTTTCGAAGGAAGAGAGTTCTCAGCACCCAAAAATCCTGACATCTATCTGACTAAGCAATATGGAGACTATATGTCAATACCACCTAAAGATAAACGTGCCACTCATTTTATGAATGTAGAGTACATCTAATCATAAGCTCATTTTCGATATTAATATCGATTCTGCATTCTTTGCCTTTTTCACAGAGAGTGTATCTTTCGCATCTATCCCGTATTTAGTCGGGGCTGGAATTATAAGTTTTGTGCCTATAGGAACGTTATTCGGATTTTTTATAACATCTTTATTTTCTTCATATATGTAAACCCAGAATGACTTATTCCCATAATACTTAAGGGAAATATTACGCAATGTATGCCCGCTTTCAATCCTTATTGTCGCCAACGGGGTATTGTTATTAGCACTGACATTCTTATCTGTATCTTCAGTCAGTACTCCGGTATTTACTATCGAGTCCTTTTTATTCACCTCAAGTACCAATGTGTCTGTAGATAACATTTCATCAACTTTCAGTGTAATATTTCCTTTCTTTTTAGTTTTTGGATCACCAGTTAGAAACATTGCTAATTCCTGAAAATAATATCCACCCACAGCAAATCCTCCTACAATAAGAAGTACAATAAAAGCTAAGGATATAAATCTTCTGCGCTTTGTTTTTCTCTTATGACTTTCGAATATTGATTCTATATCGTCTGTTGTAGCATCGGATATAAGATTATTATCTTCTTCGATATATTCTGTATCCGTTTTTTCATCTATAGACTCTTCTAGCTCTTCTATTTTTGATAGCGGTTCAGATAAAAGCTCTGATTCAAGCTCTGTCTTTACTTCAGGCTCTGCTGCTGAGTCTACAGAAACTATCGATTCTTCTTCAGGAATCTCTTCATCTAATTCTTCAGAGGGCAAAACCTCTTCAGAAGCACTCTCATCGATAATAGCTTCATTATCTTCGTCCATTTCCGTTAAAGTCTCACTTTCTATATTATCGAAAGATACACCTTCTTCTAATATAACACTCTCAAAATGTGCAAAAGGCTTATTGATTAACTCTTTCAAGGTTTTATCCGGAGTAAAACTTAATTTGTAATGAGCCGCTATCTCAATAGCCTCTCCTGTATTTACATCCACACTCTTTCGAGCATTTACCTTAACTAACTTAAAAACGCCGAAGTCTTTTATTTTTACTGATTCGTTATTTTCTATAGTTTCAGAAATAACAATAATCAATTCTCTTAAAAAAAACTCTGCATCCTTTTTAGTAATATCCTGTTTCTTTGCCAGAAAATCAATTAGATCCTGCAGATTAAGCCTTTCATTCATTTACATCCAGATTTTTAAGGTTATCTTTTATCGTTTGTCCCGGACGAAAAGCTAAAGTAATTTTAGGTGGGACCAAAAATCGTTGCTTAGAAACAGGGTTTACAGATATTCGCTCCCCCTTTTTCTTGGTTTCAAATAATCCGAATCCCTGAATATTGATGGAGTTACTCTCTTCCAGATTACTTTTGATTATAGAAACTGTCGTTTCTAGAACTTCTGATGTCTGGCGCTGAGTCCATCCTAATCTTTTGGCTAAAGTTGCTATTAATTCTTGATTAGTCATAGCATTGCATTTAGGTTATATTACTTCTCCGTACAAATCAAACGGCTGGGCACCTGATATTTTTACATTATAAAATTCCCCAATATTAAGTATTTTATTTTTCTTTATCAAGACTTCCGGATCAACTTCTGGTGAATCATGTTCTGTTCGCCCTATATAATAATCCAATTCCTCTCTGTCTACAATAACTTTCAGTGTCTTTCCTATTTTCTGTTCGTTTGTGTCTAAGGCTATCCGTTCTTGCAACGCCATTAAAACATCCATCCGTTCTTGCTTAACGGCATCAGATATTTCATCATTGTAATGAGCATATGCATATGTACCATCCTCATGCGAATATGGAAAGGCACCCATTCTCTCGAAACGTATATCTTTTACGAACTGTAACAGTTCTTCAAAATCTTTGTGCGTTTCACCCGGATGACCGACCATAAGTGTTGTACGCAAGTGTATGCCGGGAACCTCTTCCCTTATACGTTTCATAAGGTCGTACGTTTGTTGTTTTGTTATATTGCGCCGCATTTTTTTCAACATATTATCGCTAATATGTTGTAGTGCTATATCGAGATATTTACATACATTATCATTTTCACGCATTACCCTTAGCAGATCATAAGGGAAGTTTGCAGGATAAGCATAATGTAGTCGAATCCACTCTACACCTTCTATTCTAGCAATACGCTCTATCAATTCAGGTAGTTTTGCCTCTTTATATTTATCAAGTCCATAGTATGACAAATCCTGAGCAATAACCTGAAATTCTTTTACACCCGAAGCAACAAGATGTCTAACTTCCTGTTCTACTTCTTCTATAGGTCGCGATTGATGCTTCCCTGTCATAATAGGGATAGAACAATATGAGCATGCACGGTTACAACCTTCCGAGATTTTTAGATAAGCATAATGTGAAGGAGTAGTTATATTACGATCTAGAGCCAAATCTTGTTGATACGATTTGCCAAGATCGGAAATAAGAGCTTTCCACCCAAACTTACCATAAAAACTATCTACTTCCGGGATTTCGGCCTTCAGCTCTTCCATATATCTATCAGTAAGACAACCCATTACAAAAAGCTTATTTAGCTTTCTATCTTTTTTAGCCTCCGCAAATTCAAGAATCATATTGATCGACTCTTCTTTTGCATCACCTATAAAACCGCATGTATTGATGATTACAATCTCCCCTTCCGATTTTTCGGGGTCATGTTTTACTGTATAACCATTAGCTAAAAGCTGCTTCATTAACAACTCAGAATCTACCAAATTTTTGGAACACCCTAACGTAATGACATCTATTCTATTCTTTTTCATTCTTATTCTCCAAAAAGGCTATCTACAAATTCTTTACGTCTGAAGATTTGCAGATCATCGATTCCTTCTCCCAATCCAATATATTTCACAGGAATTTTAAATTGATCGGAAATACCAATTACGACTCCGCCTTTCGCTGTTCCATCCAGTTTAGTGATAGCCAATGCAGTAACATCTGTAGCTGCAGTAAATTGGGTGGCTTGCTCAAAGGCATTCTGCCCGGTTGATCCATCCAAAACCAGTACGACCTCATGAGGTGCTCCCGGAACTATTTTATCCATTACTTTCTTAATTTTAGAAAGCTCGTTCATCAAGCCGATCTTATTATGAAGACGGCCTGCTGTATCAATAATGACAACATCTGCATTATTCACTTTTGCAGAACTTAATGTATCGAAAGCGACCGAAGCCGGGTCTGAGCCCATAGCCTGCTTTACGACTGGTACACCTACGCGTTCTCCCCATATAACCAGTTGTTCAACGGCAGCAGCACGGAATGTATCAGCAGCACCTAAATAAACAGTCTTACCTGCCTTTTTAAACTGATTTGCCAATTTACCAATAGTTGTAGTCTTACCAACTCCATTAACTCCTACAACCATTATTACATAAGGTTTAGTTTCTTCTTTAACAGAGAAATCCTCAGCATCAACTGCATTATTTTCAGTTAACAAATCGGCAATTTCTTCACGCAGAATCTTTTTAAGTTCGTTTCCGTCTACATATTTGTCTCTAGCAGCACGCTTTTCGATACGCTCTATTATTTTCAAAGTCGTATCTACTCCGACGTCAGAACTAATAAGAACTTCTTCTAAATCATCAAGTACATCGTCATCAACTTTAGACTTTCCGGCGACAATACGCGATAATTTTGAAAACATTGACTCTTTAGTCTTTTCAAGACCTTTGTCCAGTGTTTCTTTTTTCTGTTTCGAGAAGAAATCAAATAATCCCATAATTTTATTCTTTCTGATTTTAAAGCAGAGAATACCTGCTTTTTGAGTTTTGTAAGGCAACCTATTTACCTTCTACAAAGCTACAAAATGGATAATAAAAAACCTCCCTACATGAGAATGAAGGAGGCGTTTTAAATATTTTTAACAAGATTATTTCGCGAAATAATCTTTTACTGATTCGTTCGGAACCATTTCTTCTTTAAATGTGTAAGCACCTGTTTTAGGAGACTTTACCATTTTGATTACTTTTGCATAGTTACGACCATCTTTTGCTGATGGGTCACGGTAACCTGCGACTGTTTTCTTTGCCATGGCTTATATCTTATTTTATTTCTTTGTGTACAGTTACTTTCTTCAATACTGGATTGTATTTCTTCAATTCCAATCTCTCAGTAGTGTTCTTTCTATTTTTTGTAGTAATATAACGAGATGTACCCGGCATACCACTGGCTTTGTGCTCTGTGCACTCCAAAATCACCTGGATTCTGTTTCCTTTTGCTTTCTTAGCCATTTTCTATTTCCTCCTAAATTATTAAGCGTTTAAAAAACCATCAGTGGCCGCTCTTTTGATGGCAGCATCCAATCCAATTTTATTGATTGTACGAAGCCCTGCTGCTGAAATATTTAGGCTAACCCAACAATCTTCTTCTACCCAGTAGAATTTCTTTCTAAAAAGATTGACATTAAATTTTCTCTTAGTTTTTCTGTTAGAGTGAGAAACATTATTGCCAACCATAGCTTTTTTTCCTGTAATTTGACAAATTTTGGACATCGCTATTTTGTTTTATATGTTTATTTTCTGTTATGTCTTATCCAAATCGGGATGCAAATTTAGTCATATTTTTCAAAACTACAAATATTTATATCGTTAAAGTTCCTCTTATCAAAGAAATTATTAGATCAAATGCTTTTTGTAATATATTTATATACAATTATATTGTAAATTTGCACTCAATATGAATACTAAACGAATACTTATAACCGGTGCCAGTGGTTTTATTGGAAGTTTCCTTGTAGAAAAAGCATTAAGCGAGGGATACGAGGTATGGGCAGGCATACGTAAAAGCAGCAATCGTGAATATTTAAAAGACGAGCGCATCCATTTTATAGATCTCAATTTCGACACGGTAGAAAAACTAACCGAACAACTGGTAAACTTCACAAACCAGTACGGCAAGCTTGACTACATTATTCATAATGCAGGAGTAACTAAATGTCTTAAAGCAGAAGACTTTGACAAGATAAATTTCCAGAATACAGCTAATTTGATTGATGCACTTAAGACAGCCCATGTTATTCCCGAAAAATTTATATTAATGAGCAGCCTTAGTGCTTTCGGAACAGGCGATGAAACAAATTACACCCCTATAAAATTGACCGACACTCCAAATCCTAACACCACATATGGAAAGAGCAAATTAAAAGCAGAAATATACTTACAATCTACGGCTAACTTCCCATATATTATTTTGCGTCCGACAGGAGTATATGGACCAAGAGAAAAAGATTATTTTTTAATGCTAAAAACTGTAAAATCGGGATTGGATGTAGGCGCAGGATTCAAACCGCAACACTTAACCTTCATTTATGTAAAAGATCTTGTAGACGCAGCTTTTCTCGGCCTGAAAAGCAAAATCACAAATGGAGCATACTTTGTTGCTGATGGAGATGTATACACAGATAAAGAATATACTCAACTTGTAAAAGAATCCATCAACAAAAAACGAGTAATCAGCCTAAAAGTACCATTATGGTTACTTCGAGTGATATCTAATATAGCTGAAGACATTTCTAAACTAACAAAAAAGCCGTCAACCCTAAACAGAGACAAATATAAGATAATGAAGCAGCGTAATTGGGAATGCGACATCACTCCGCTAATTAACGACTTGGGATTCTCTCCAAAATACAACCTACGGAAAGGACTTGAGGAGTCTATCATGTGGTATAAAGAGAACAACTGGTTATAAAAACATAAAAAGCAATCCCCACTTTACAAAATAGGCAAAAACGTGATTATCATAAGTAAAAGCCTCAATTCATTATTAAAAATGACTAATGAATTTCTTTTATCCGAAATATTTTTGCTATTTTTGTACTGCTTTAAGAAAAGAATGTTTTATAACATATAACCTATCTTTATACAACCAAACTTTTCTTAAAAATTTATAGTCGGATATACTCAATTTTATAACTATAAAAACAAAAACAAAATGATTAAAGTAGGTATTAACGGTTTTGGACGTATCGGTCGTCTAGTATTCCGTGCTGCACAAAAAAGAAATGACATTCAGATTGTAGGTATCAATGACCTTATCGACGTAGAATACATGGCTTATATGTTGCGTTACGACACAATGCACGGAAGATTCGACGGAACAGTTGAAATCAAAGATGGTAAATTGGTTGTAAACGGAAACGCTATCCGCGTAACTGCTGAAAAAAATCCTGCTGACTTGAAATGGAGCGATGTAGGTGCTGAATACGTTGTAGAATCTACTGGCCTTTTCCTTGAAAAAGCTAAAGCTCAAGGTCACATCGATGCAGGTGCTAAATATGTAGTTATGTCTGCTCCTTCAAAAGACGACACCCCTATGTTCGTTTGCGGAGTTAACACTGACAAATATGTAAAAGGTACTCAATTTGTATCTAATGCATCTTGTACTACTAACTGTCTTGCTCCTATCGCTAAAGTATTGAACGACAAATTTGGTATCGTAGAAGCTTTAATGACTACAGTTCACGCTACTACTGCTACTCAAAAAACAGTAGATGGACCTTCAGCTAAAGACTGGAGAGGTGGACGTGCTGCTGCCGGCAACATCATCCCTTCTTCTACAGGTGCTGCTAAAGCTGTAGGTAAAGTTATTCCTGAACTAAACGGAAAACTTACTGGTATGGCATTCCGTGTTCCAACATTGGACGTATCTGTAGTTGACTTGACTGCTCGTCTTGCTAAAGAAACTTCATACGCTGATATCTGTGCTGCTATGAAAGCTGCTTCTGAAGGCGAATTGAAAGGCGTACTAGGATACACAGACGAAGAAGTAGTTTCTTCTGATTTCTTAGGAGATGCTCGCACTTCAATCTTCGATGCTAAAGCTGGTATCCAACTAAGCCCAACTTTTGTAAAAGTTGTTAGCTGGTATGACAATGAGTGGGGATATTCTAACAAATGTCTTGATCTTATTGCTGCAATGGCTAAAGTTAACGGATAATTACATTTATCTAAATAAAAGAAAAGAGCTGCTCTGAAGCAGCTCTTTTCTTTTTACATCTTTAACACCAACACTCTACATCATCAAGAAAACACACTTCACTCCCCCACAGTATCATCTACTCCTAAGAACATTTATATCTCCACCTCTCTTATACTTTACCCCATCGGAACCCAGAGCTTCAATCACATAAAAATAAACCCCGGTATTTACATAATTACCTTTATATCTTCCATCCCACCCTTTAGCAGGATCAGTAAATTCAAACAACTTTTGTCCCCAACGATTAAAGATAGTACACTTGAATTTAACCAATGATCTATAAGCTACCCTGAATTCATCATTGCCACCCAAAGAATTACCAGGCGAGAAATAATTAGGCACATCAAGATCAGACTCTGTAATTTGAAACGAAAGAGTATCCGCAACTACACATTCGGAAGAGGAGTCTGCAACCTCAAACATTATAAGATAATGCCCAGCCTCCTCAAATGTATAATTTATATCTTTATCCGTATACCGAGCTATCGGATTAGCTAAGTCTTTTTTATTATAAATATACCATGTACGATAGTCGATTTCACCACTTCCTTCACCATAAAAATGAATTGCCGCAGGAGCAGAAAATCTCTTTTCTTCAATATCCTGAGTACTTACTAACTCATTAGGAGCATCTCGTCTATACAGCTCATATTCAATTTTCGCCTCAAGCTCACATTGAGCGACTAAATGAATACCTGAAATAATAAATATAAATAAGATAAGAAATCTTTTCATTATTCTAACATATTAGAAACAACAAACCCTCTATCTTTTAACGGATAGAGGGTCTACTTATTTTATAAAAGGAATTATCAATCCGTAGGCGATCAAGCATTTTGGATCGACAACACACCCATTTTCTTAAATATTCTTTCTATTTTACCCAATGCTATATCAACCTGCTCTTTCGTATGAGTGGCCATCAAAGAAAAACGGATCAACGTATCTGTTGGCGAAACAGCCGGAGAAACAACCGGATTTACAAAAACACCCTCTTCAAAAAGCATTTTAGTAATCAAGAACGTTTTCTCATTATCTCTAATAAATAAAGGTATAATAGGTGTTGCTGTATGACCTATTTCACACCCCATCTGGCGAAATCCATCCAATGCATAATGAGTAATATCCCACAGATGCTTAATCCTTTCCGGCTCAGACTTCAATATATCTAAGGCAGCACTAGCAGCAGCAGTAGCACCAGGCGTAGCACTAGCTGTAAAAATATACGTACGAGAATTATGACGAAGATAATCAAGAATAGTCTCATTCCCTGCAATAAAGCCTCCAATAGAAGCCAGGGACTTACTAAACGTCCCCATGATCAGCTCTACATCATCTGTCAAACCACATTGTTCAACCAAACCCCTACCACTGTAATTGGAACCTAACACACCTAAACTATGTGCCTCGTCCACCATCACACTGGCGTTATACTGTTTTGCCAATTTTACAATTTCAGGAAGCTTTGCTATATCACCTTCCATACTGAAAACACCATCAACTGCAATAAGTTTTACCTTATCCGGTTCACATCTTTGAAGTTGCTTCTCCAAAGAATCCATATCATTATGGCGAAATTTCAATTTGGTTGAATAAGAGATCCTTAACCCTTCAATAATCGAAGCATGATCCAATTCATCCCAAATAATATAATCTTCACGTCCAGTAACACACGATAACACACCCTCATTTACCCCAAAACCTGTGGAATAAACAATAGCATCCTCTTTTCCAACAAATGCGGCAAGCTTCTTCTCCAGTTCCACATGAATATCAAGTGTTCCATTCAAAAAACGAGAACCAGCCATACCTGTTCCATACTTTTTTGTCGCTTCAATAGAGGCTTCTTTTACTTTTGGGTGATTAGTTAAACCCAGATAGGCATTAGATCCAAACATTAAGACTCTCTTACCATTTATTACGACCTCTGTATCCTGATCGCTCTGAATCTCTCTAAAATAAGGGTAAATACCTGCAGCGCGTGTATTCCGAGCGGCATCGTACCGATATAACTTATCAGTTAATAAACTCATATTCAATTTACAACAAATGTAGATTATTATACCTGTATTCTTAAAAGCATTTCTATTTTTATCGAATACAGGCTGCAAAAATAGCTAAAAAAAATAAGAATGCCCCCCTTTTAGCATAAATATTTAAAAAAAGGATATTTTAAGTCAATCTTCTTCCTCATCTGTCTACAATATACTGCTTTTTTCTTAAATTTGCAATTTAGTGGCTAATCGTCTATTGTCATACAAATACAACATTTAAATCGACTTTGAAAACAGCCACAAAAACCCACATGGTAAAAAAGAAGAAAAACAAACATAATTTTTGGAAGCGACTACATTTTAAGTACAGGCTTTCTATAATGAATGAGAATACACTTGAAGAGATATGGAAGATTAAAGCCTCCATATTCTCAGGTGCAGTCTTACTTCTCATATTCGCATTCTTTCTCATATCCATTACATCTGCGATAATTATCGCTACTCCCATACGATATTATCTTCCAGGATATCTAGATGCCGAGGTACGTGAAAAAGCCCTTCGTTCTGCAATAAAAACAGATTCTCTAGAACAACAACTCAAATATCAGGAAGCATACATAAATAATTTACGGGATATCTTTAAAGGCACACGACAAATTGATTCCGTCAAAACAATTGATACAATATCTGTATCAGAAAACGATCCTTTGCTTAAAAAGACAGATAGAGAAAAGGCTTATACTAAACGATTTGAAGAAGAAGAAAAATATAATTTATCGGTTCTCTCCCCTACGACAACAACTCCTATGGAAAGTGTCATATTCTTCAAACCTGCTGTTGGTACAATCATCAGCAAATTTGATCCGAAAAAAAATCATTTTGGTATAACAATAAAAACCAGTGCTAAGACAACAATCTCTGCAACATTGGAAGGAATTGTTATTTATGCAGGCCTTGATATAAAAGCAGGCTATACAATTCAAATTCAACATAAAAATGGATTTATTTCAATATACAAAAACAACTCTTTACTTCTTAAAAAATTAGGAGAAAAAGTACGTACAGGTGAAGCCATTGCCATAATCGAAAATACAAAGGAGGAAGTTGCGGCATCTTCTCTAGAATTTGAACTTTGGTATAAAGGCAGTGCTGTAAATCCAGAGAATTATATATCTTTTTAAAAGGTACTGATTTAAATAATATGAAACGAAACATCGCTATATTAGGTTCAACTGGCTCTATTGGGACACAAGCTTTAGATGTGATTAGGGAGCATCCCGATCAATTTGAGGTATATGCCCTTACAGCCAATGAAAATATAGATCTACTGATAAAGCAAGCCCGTGAATTTTTACCGGAAGCTGTTGTAATTGCAAACGAAAATAAATACAGTCAACTCAAGGATGCATTACAGGATTTACCCATAAAAGTATGGGCCGGAAGTGAATCTATAGCTCAGATAGTACAAAGTGAACCTATCAACATAGTACTTACAGCTATGGTTGGCTATTCGGGTCTAAAACCAACTATCAATGCTATAAAAGCTAAGAAAGCAATTGCGTTAGCCAACAAAGAAACACTGGTTGTTGCCGGAGAATTGATTACTGGACTAGCGTTAGAAAATAAAGTTCCGATATTACCTGTAGATTCGGAACATTCTGCTATTTTTCAATGCTTGAATGGAGAACGCTCTCCTATTGAAAAAATTTTTCTTACGGCATCTGGTGGTCCTTTCAGGAGACACACGAGAGAACAGCTGGAAAAAGTAACTAAAATTGAAGCATTAAAGCATCCAAATTGGGATATGGGGGCAAAAGTAACCATAGACTCAGCATCTTTAATGAATAAAGGTTTGGAGATGATAGAAGCCAAATGGCTATTTGATGTTACACCAGATCAGATAGAGGTTGTAGTGCATCCGCAATCTATAATCCATTCAATGGTTCAGTTTGAAGATTCATCTATTATAGCCCAACTCGGATTGCCAGATATGCATCTGCCGATACAGTATGCTTTAGCTTACCCAAATAGATTAAAATCAAATTTTAAGCGTCTCGACTTCTTCGAACTTCAAACTATGACATTCGAAAAACCAGATATGGAACGCTTCCGAAATTTAACTTTTGCGTTTGAAGCAGCGCGAAAGAAAGGCAACATGGCTTGTATAATGAATGCAGCAAATGAAATCGCTGTTGATGCATTCCTGAAAGATAGAATAGGCTTTCTCCAAATGAGCGATGTAATAGAAAAAACAATGCACAAAACCAGCTTTATTACGGCTCCATCCTATGAAGACTACGTAGGCACAGATATGGAAGCCAGACATATAGCGCAAGAATTCATCAAATAACTCTTTAATTTTTTTAATGGAAACAATATTAATAAAAGCGCTACAGTTAATACTAAGTTTATCAATACTGGTTATTATTCACGAATTCGGGCATTTCTTATTTGCTCGTCTTTTCAAAATAAAAGTTGAAAAATTCTACCTATTCTTCAATCCATGGTTTTCTCTATTTAAGTTTAAACCTAAAAATAGTGACACGGAATATGGTATAGGTTGGTTGCCTTTAGGCGGATATGTGAAGATTGCCGGGATGATAGACGAATCAATGGATAAGGAACAGATGGCTTTACCTCCACAACCTTGGGAATTCCGCTCCAAACCAGCTTGGCAACGCCTACTAGTTATGGTAGGAGGAGTCTTATTCAATTTTATTCTGGCAATGATTATTTTTGCAATGATGCTTTTTGCGTGGGGTGATACATATCTTCCGCTAAAGAATGTAAAAGATGGTATGACATTCTCCGAAACGGTGAAAAGAAATGGAGGATTTCAGGATAAAGATATCTTAATCAGTGCCGACGGCGAAGAGCTTGTACAAGGACGCGGCATACTTGATATGAATACTTTTATGCATTTTATAGATGCAAAAACAGTGCTGATAGAACGCAATGGCAAACAAATGGAGTTAACCCTACCTGCGAATTTTGCAGATAGTGTGATTGCATCTAAGCAAGTTGCATATAACTATTGGGTATCACCTGTTATCGACAGTGTTGGTAAAAACTGTGAAGCGGAACGGATTGGGTTGATGAAAGGCGATAGCATTGCTGCATTAGATTCGGTACCCGTTACTTCTTTTTACAACATACAGAAAACAGTATCCCGATTAAGTGAAAATCTGAAGGATAATGAAAAACGCAGCCTCGCAATAACCTTATATCGTAATGGTGAACCATTGACTGTAACTGCGGCAATCGACACCTCTGGAGTCATAGGTATTAGCCCAGCAACCAAAATGGCAGATATTTTCTCAAAAGGAAATATGCGAACTGATACATATGGATTCATCGAGTCGTTTCCCGCTGGTATAAAGAATGGTATTGCCACACTAAAAGGATATGTTGCTCAAATTCGTTTCGTTTTCACAAAAGAAGGTGTGAAAAATCTTAGCGGATTTGCCGGAATTGGGAATATGTTTCCGGCTCAATGGAACTGGCATACATTTTGGTCGATGACAGCATTCTTATCAATAGTGCTCGCATTTATGAATATATTGCCTATCCCTGCTTTAGATGGAGGACATATAATGTTTCTTCTATATGAAGTAATAACAAAACGGCAACCAAATGAGAAATTTATGGAATATGCCCAAATGGGAGGGATGATATTCTTGCTGCTTTTGCTATTAGTAGCTAATGGTAATGATATAATCAGAATATTTTTTAATTAGAATATGACAGTAACTGAATTAATAAATAAAAGTAATAAAACTGCTTTTTCTTTCGAGATACTACCTCCTTTAAAAGGGAATAATATCGAAAAAGTATATAATATTATAGACAAACTTATAGAGTTTGATCCGCAATATATTAATATAACAACTCACCATAGCGAGTATCTGGATCAGCCAATGCCTGATGGATCGACCCAAAGAGTGAATATACGTAAGCGTCCGGGGTCAGTAGCTATTGCCGCTTCTATTCAGCATAAATATAATGTGACCGCTATTCCGCACATGATATGCAAAGGTTTTTCGAAAGAAGAGACTGAATATGCAATGATCGATTTAAATTTTCTGCATGTCCATAACCTACTATTGCTTCAGGGTGATGGTAAACGCCTTGCACCAGAACAAATCTATCCCAACAGGAATGAATATGCGACAGACTTACAATTGCAGGTTAATGACTTCAATGAAGGAATTGCGATGGATGGAACAAGGTTTGAAAAGAATGCAACCCCGTTTTCTTATGGTATGGCTTGTTATCCTGAAATACATGAAGATGCTCTCAGCTTAGAATCTGATATCTTCTATATGAAGAAAAAGGAAGAAAATGGAGCTGAATATTTTGTCACTCAAATGTTCTTCGACAACGAAAAGTATTTTTCCTTTGTAGAAAGATGTCGTAAAGAAGGAATTACCAAACCTATTATACCAGGAGTAAAACCAATCGTATTAATGAGTCAACTGGAAGTGCTGCCGAGAATATTCCGTTCAAGTATTCCCGAAGAGTTAGCCATTGAACTTCGTAAATGTAAAACAGACGATGAAGCTAAAGAAGTTGGTGTGGAATGGGGTATTAAGCAAAGTAAAGAACTTATAGCTCATGGTGTACCAAGCTTACATTTTTATTCACTAATGGCAACAGAAAGTGTTAGAAGAATAGCAAAAGAAATATATTAACGTTCTAATTAAGATCAAAATTGTTTTTTAAAGATATTATAGGCCAAAGAGAAATAAAAGAGCGGCTAGTTAGTTCAATCAAAAAAGGGATTATCCCTCATGCCCAACTTTTTTGTGGACCCGAAGGAATTGGAAAATTCCCTTTGGCACTTGCCTATGCACAATATCTTAATTGCGAGAATCCTTCAGAAACAGATTCATGCGGAAAATGTCCGTCTTGTGTAAAATATAATCATCTAGCCCATCCTGATCTTCATTTTGTTTTTCCTATAATAAAAAAAGCAGCAAAGAAGAAAGAAGTTTGTGATGATTATATCTCTGAATGGCGTGAGTTTGTAATGCAGAATAATTACTTTAACCTAAGTCAATGGCTTGATCATATTGATGCTGAAAACTCTCAAGGGTTAATTTACGCAAAAGAAAGTGAGGAAATAATCCGAAAACTCAGCCTAAGGATATACGAGGCTAAGTATAAAATAATGGTTATCTGGCTTCCCGAAAAGATGCATGAATCTTGTTCAAACAAGCTTCTAAAAATAATTGAGGAACCAACTGACAATACAATATTCCTATTGGTCTCGGATACTCCGGACAATATTATAACAACCATACAATCGAGATGTCAGCGGATCAATATACATGGTGTAGAAGAAAAGGATATCGCCATGGCTTTAGAATCGACTTACAATATCACACAGGAAGATGCTGTAAGTGTAGCACATCTCTCGAATGGTAATTATCTGAAGGCTATCGAAACAATCAGCCTGAACGAAGAACATAAGTTCTTCTTCAATCTTTTTGTTCAAATGATGCGTGCCTCATATGCCCGAAATATAAAAGAGATAAAGGCTATCGGAAATGAAATAGCTGGGGTGGGGCGCGAAAACCAAAAGGCATTCTTGATATATAGCCAACGTATGATTCGGGAATATTTTATAAGCAATATGAGCCAACCCGAAATGATATATTTAGCTCAAGATGAAGCTAACTTTGGAACCCGGTTTGCTCCGTTTATCAACGAACGAAATATCATCGGTTTTATGGATGAATTAGCATTGGCAGAACGCCATATTGAACAGAATGTAAATGCAAAGATGGTATTTTTCGATCTTTGCCTTAAAATAACAATGCTTATCAAGCAATAGAATTAAGATTAGACTCTATAGATTGTAAACATGAGAATGTTTGCGAACAATAATATAAACCCACAAAGCCGAGAAAAGGGGCTTTGTTTTTAACTAATTAATAATAATATAGAATGGAAAATCAAAATACATTTATCCCGCAAGATTGCCAAGGCACTTGTAAAACACCCGTGGGATGCACCTGTTACAAAGCCAATACAAAAGCTTTAGACATAATGGAAAACAGCAAAACCTCCACTAAGACCTGTGGTTGTGGTTCCAGTGGAGGCTGTAGTTCCGGAGGAAGCTGTTCATGCAAATCAGGCGGATCATGTTCGTGTAAATCGGGAGGCGGCTGCTCTAAAAAGGGCGGTTCATGCTGCTCTGGCACGAATAAACTTGAAGTATACAATTGGCTGCAAGATATCCCGGAAGTGATGGGTGAATCGCAAATGGTAGAAGTACAGTTCAAGAACACACGCAAAGGCTACTATCTTAACAGCAATAATATTGAAATATACAAAGGCGATATTGTTGCCGTAGAAGCTACACCAGGACACGACATAGGAGAAGTTACCCTGACAGGTAAACTGGTACAATTGCAAATGTTGAAGAACAATTACCGTGGAGAAACAAAACGTATTTACCGTGTTGCTAAGCCAAATGATATTGAAAAATGGAATGAGTCCAGAGCTAAAGAACATAAGACAATGTTGCGTGCCAGAGAAATAGCAGAGGAACTTAAGCTGGCAATGAAAATAAGTGACGTCGAGTTTCAAGGCGATGGTAACAAAGCTATTTTTTACTATATAGCGGACGAACGTGTAGATTTTCGTCAATTAATTAAAGTATATGCATCCGAGTTTCGTGTAAAAATAGAGATGAAACAGATCGGAGCCCGTCAGGAAGCCGGACGTGTAGGAGGAATCGGACCTTGTGGCCGAGAGCTATGCTGCTCGAGCTCAATGTCTAATTTTATATCTGTATCTACTTCCGCCGCACGCCTGCAGGATATACCTTTAAATCCGCAAAAACTAGCCGGACAATGTGGTAAACTAAAGTGTTGCCTAAACTTTGAAGTAGACACATATGTAGAAGCACAACGGAAGTTACCATCACGTGAAGCTATTCTTGAAACGAAGGATGCGTCTTATTTCCACTTTAAGACAGATATCCTCTCCGGAGCAATGACTTATTCTACTGATAAACATTTTGCTGCAAATTTGGTTACCCTTTCTAAAGATAGAGTTTTCGAAGTAATAAGAATGAATAAGCGAGGTGATAAGCCTACTCATCTCGTAAATGAGGAACAAGAACAGAATGAAAAGCCGGTATCTCATGACATTCTTCAAGAAAACATTAATCGCTTCGACAATAGTGGCAATAACAGTCGAAATAACAAAAAGAAGAAGTTTCAAAAAAACAAACATGAAAGTAGTTCTCAGAACGGAAATAAACAGCAAGGAGGGAACCAAAAAAATGATAATGGCAAACAACTTAATGTTGGCAACAAACAACTAAATATCAGGCAAAACGAGAATAAATCTGAGAATAACCAACAAGGGCAGAATCAGACTCAAAATAAGCCTCAAAATAAAAATAATAACTATAAAAATAATAGAAACAATAGAAACAGACAAAATAACAAAGATGGAAAGCCTGATCAGAGGAAGCCTGAAGCTTAATATTCTAATTATTATATCCGTTATTCTGGCTGTAATAAATGTCTCTTGTAATAATAAAGAGATATATTATCATTTCCACGAATTAAAGGATGCTGAATGGGCACAAAACGACACCCTTCAGTTTGATATAGACTCAACTTCCTTTGGATTAAATAAGCCTTATAGTTTAACTATAGAGCTATCTAATAATACAAGTTACCCATATCAAAACATCTGGTTCTTCATTCAGGAAAATATAGAGCATGACTCTATTTTTTTGAATAAAGAAAAAGAATTTCTGTTAGCCGACGAATTTGGGAAGTGGCAAGGTTCAGGATTTGGCTCTCTTTACCAAACATCACTTGAATTAAATAAAATAATATTCAAAGAAAAGCGAAATTATCAGATTAAGTTAGTGCATGGAATGAGAGATCAAAAATTAAAAGGGATAGAAAAAGTGGGAATAAGAATTTCTGCTATAGAATAAAAGAAACCTAAATACAAAAAGGGGTATCATTTTATGATACCCCTTTTTGTATTTAATATATTAAATATTATTTCAATAATTCATTTAGCTTAGCTACAGCCTGATCTGCACTTAAACCTCGTGCCATGATTTTTCCATCTTTATCAAGCAACACCAAATGAGGTATAGAATTTATACCATAAGCGGCAGCCAATTCACTATCCCAAAATTTCAAATCGGAAATTTGTGGCCATGTAATGCCTAAATTCTTAATTCCTTTTACCCAATCTTCATTATTCTTATCTAATGATATACCAACAATTTCGAAGCCTTTTCCTTTATTTAGCTTATATGCTTCAACTAACTTAGGCATCTCGGCTCTACATGGAGGACACCATGAAGCCCAAAAGTCAACCAAGACGTAGTTCCCTTTTCCAGCATAATCAGCTAAAGAGGCATCAGCACCTTCCGGTGTTTTTCCTTTCAGATCCGTAAATACTTTTCCCTCTGAAGTTGCATCTAACGCTTGAATACGTGCTTCAACCTTTTTCATTCTTTCATTAGTCTTGTATTCAGGTTTTATTAATGCAGAAATTTCTTTCATCTGGTCAAGAGAAAACATATATGATCTTGATGAAAAAAAGTAAGCTCCTAACTGATTCTGCGCATTTGCCTTTACAAAATCAAAATTAGCCGCTGCCTTTTGAGCATCTTTCTCTTCAAATTGTTTTTCTAATTCAGCTCTCAAGGTCTTAGTTGTATCTTCTTGTGCTTTCTTATACAAGGCTTTCATTTCACTATCAATAGCTCCAAGCTTATCATTAAACGCTTGGTAACTATCATTTGATGCAGTACCTTTTACAGTAGAAATACTATCCATAGATACTTCTATTTGTCCAGGTTCCACAACTAATAAGACTGGTCTTTTTACCTTATCTGTTGGTTCAGCCAGTTCAATAAAGTGTATTATAGAGCCACCTTTTGCCAAGCCTTTAAATTCAAAACTACCATTAGTAACGGTAACTGTATCTATAGCTATAAGATCCTTCCAATTTTCACCAAGAACTTTCAGGTATACCTGTTTGCCATCATATTCTGTATTAGGCAGCGTTCCTTTAATAGTAAATGCTTCTTTTTCGACACAGGATGTAACCAACATCGCCACGACCGAAAGAAATAATATTATTTTTTTCATTTATTATAAGTATAAGATGATTAATATATGATTAGTTCGTTTCTACTCCTAACTTATAGAACAAGAAAATGAGCTATATTGTTTGAAGGAAAGATTAATTCAAGACTTCAGCTATTTTAGCCTCAAGTTCTTTCCCTCTCAAATCCTTAGCAAGGATAACTCCATTTGCATCTAATAATATAGTATGAGGAATCGTATTTACGCCATAAAGCTCTGAAGCCGATTTAGTATCATCTCCTAATTGTATCCAACTCATGTTGTGTATTTTAACAGCATTTGTCCATGCTTGTTTATCGTCATCTACGGATACACCCACAATTTCGAGTCCTTTTGCTTTATAAGCGGCATATGTTTTTACCAAATTCGGCATTTCCTGAATACATGGGCCACACCATGATGCCCAAAAATCAATAAGTACACATTTGCTTTTCCCTACATGCTCTGATAGAGAAACTGATTTTCCAGTCATATCTATCAGCTGAACATCGGCAAACGGTTGACCAACTTCCGGCACTATCCTATTTAACTCCTTACTTAAAGCTTTTATTTCTGCTGTATTAAGAAAAGTGCTATCTGCCAAAGGCAATAATTCTTTTAATTGCTCCATTGTCATAGAAGATGCTGCTGAATAAAACAAAAACTCACCTGCCTTATTTGACATATTTGCCTTCGTAAAATCAAATACAGCTTTTTGCATATTTGTTTGCAAAGTTTGCATTCTCTCATTCGCATTTGGTACACCATCAATTCCACCAGCATCATTTACTTCCTGATATAAAGCTGCTAGATCATTCATTAAAGATTGCACTTTATTAAATTCCTCATTTATGGGTGTTCCTGATGTATTTACAGCATTCTTACTCAAAGATATTTTTATTTTACCTGGCTCTAAAATCAATGTTCCTACTGGTGAATCAGGCGCAGGAGTTTCCAATCTTCCAACAGATATGAATCCCATCGTAGGTTTTGCTTCTGCAACTCCTTTAAAGGTAAATTTACTATCTTTCACTACAGCTGAATCTATCAGTGTAGAAGACTCTGCCTGCATACTATCTATTTTTTGCAAATATACAGTCTTTCCCTCAAAAGTATCTTCTGCAAAACTACCTTCAATTGTATAAGCTTGTTTATCCTGACATGAAGTAACTATCACTGTCAGAATCATTAAAAATAATGTGATTTTTTTCATTAAAAGAGAAGTATTATTTATTTATGATATATATCTTTGATGCAAAGATAAGTAAATACTTCGTACAGAGAGCCAATTAGTACCAATTCTTTAAAATGCGACCTCAAGCACGAAACTCAAACTCATCAATAAAAACTCATATAGTATTCATAAATATAATATTTTTATTATACATACTAGTCTCTAAAATTATGACGTGGCGAAGATGAATAATAATTAGCTCGATAAATTTGTTGCATTAAATATACTTTATTCTTAGATCAAGAAACAATAATACCCTTTTTATTGTTTGTATTTTAATTGGTGAATAAATGTTATATAAAGTCAACAATAAAAGCTTAAAAAATATTATATTATCCTGATGAGAATAACTATTTGCGTGTTATTTGTATACATA